>NZ_JBAVCB010000085.1:0-1533 GCF_049586495.1 Aeromicrobium sp.
GCCGCACGTCCGCCTCGGTGATCTGGTCGCCCATCAGGAACCGGCGATCGGTGAGCCGGTCCTCGAGCCAGTCCATCGCGGTCCAGAGCCGGTCGTACGCCTCGTCGTACGCCTCCTGGGAGCCCGCAAACCCGCAGCGGTACACGCCGTTGTTCACCTCGGTGAACACCCGGCGCATCACCGTCTCCATCTCATCGCGCAGATCGGCCGGCCACAGATCGGGCGCGCCGTCGCGATGGAACTCGGTCCACTCGGTGCTGAAGTCGTGGGTGATCCACGAGAAGTCGTTGGTGACGACTTGGCCACTGGCGACCTCGACCATGGCCGGCACCGTGATGCCCCGTGGATAGTCGGGATACCGCGCGGTGTAGGCCTGCTGGAGGCGCTCGATGCCCAGCACGGGGTCCACCCCGCCGGGGTCGAGATCAAATGTCCAGCTGCGCGAGTCGTGGGTGGGACCGCAGTATCCGATCGAGATGGCGTTCTCCAGACCCAGCAGTCGTCGCACGATGATGGCGCGATTCGCCCACGGACACGCCTTCGCCACCACGAGCCGGTAGCGGCCGGCTTCGACCGGCCATCGGCGGATGTCCGCGCCGATCTCGGTGTCTGCTCGCACGATGCGGTCGGGGATGTAGTTCATGTCCCGGTCGAAGGTCTCGCCCTGGTTGACGTAGGAACCGAGGGTCGAGTGATCAGCCATGCTGCTAGCCTAGGCTGATCATGCGACAGTGCATCCTGAAGCAGACCAGCCTGCTCCTTCCCTGCCGCGTCGAGGTCCTCTCCTAGGTCGGACCCCTCGGCGCGGAGTTCGTCACGTACCGGCCAGACAGAGCAACGACGAACCCCCGAGGACATTTCGATGCACACCTATCCATCCACGCCCCAGCAGCCCAGCGGCATGCCGATTGGGCGTTACGCGCCGTTCGTGCCGGTCGAGCTGCCGGACCGCACGTGGCCCGCCGCCAGCATCACCCAAGCGCCGCGCTGGTGCGCCGTCGACCTGCGTGATGGCAACCAGGCTCTGATCGACCCCATGACCACACCCCGCAAGCTGGCGATGTTCCAGCTGCTCGTCCGCATGGGCTACAAGGAGATCGAGGTCGGCTTCCCCAGCGCGAGCCAGACGGACTTCGACTTCGTGCGCATGCTGATCGAGGGCGATCACATTCCCGGTGACGTCGTCATCCAGGTGCTGACGCAGTGCCGTGAACCGCTGATCGACCGCACCTTCCAGTCTCTGGTCGGCGCAAAACAGGCGATCGTGCATTTCTACAACTCGACCTCCACCCTGCAACGCCGCGTCGTGTTCGGTCTGGACAAGGACGGCATCACCGACATCGCTACGCAGGGAGCTCGGCTGTGCCTGAAGTACGCCGAGATCCACACGCAGGACACCCAGATCTCCTATGAGTACTCGCCGGAGTCCTACACCGGCACCGAGCTGGACTACGCGCTCGAGATCTGCAGCCGCGTCATCGACGTCATCGATCCGACACCGGACTGGCCACTGATCATCAACCTGCCCGCCAC
>NZ_JBAVCB010000086.1:0-7856 GCF_049586495.1 Aeromicrobium sp.
CGCCCCCGTGCACCGATCACCAGAGCCGACAGGTCGTCCAGGCTCGCCGCGAGCAGTTCGTCGAGCTCAGGACGCGTCATCGGGGTCAGCGGGGTCTCGAGCTGCCCGCGAACGGTCAGCACGCCGAGTGCGGCGCCGACGTAACCGGCCCACCGGCCGAACGCCACCACCCGCCGCCCGTCCACCGTCAGGTACTCGATGTCGAGCAGGTCGCCGCCACCGCGCTCGAACCGCGCGAGCACCTCCTCGGCACCGTCCTGTCCCTTGAAGGCGTGGGCGAAGTAGATGTGCGAGTGCACGAGCGCGCTCGGTTGGTCGGGCAGCTCCTTGATGCCGAGGATGTGCGCATCCGGAGGCGCGTCGACCCAGGAGCCGGTCTCGACGAGCTCGCAACCCGCTGCAGCGTACTCGTCGTCGCCGAAGACCCGTTGCGGAGAACGCTCGACGGTCACACGCACGCCGTCAGCGATCAACGTGTGGCAGTCGTGCGGCACCAGCGGTGCCCGCTGCTCAGTGGCTCGTGTCTCGGACCGCATCCACAGATGAACACCCATGGCCGCAGGCTAGCGGTCAGATCTTGGCGAGTGACACCACAGCCCGTTCATCGTCGGCGACCTCGACCGGGGTGCCGGCCGTGTTCGCGTCCACGGTCAAGGTGGCCAGCGTCTCGCCGGCGATCAGGTCGGCGTGCGTGGTCGCAGCCGAGACGACGGCGTCGCTGCCACCGATCACCAGCGTGATCCGGTCCGACACGTCGAGTCCGGTGTCGCGGCGCGCCTGCTGCACTCCACGCACCAGGTCGCGGGCCAGGCCCTCGGCCGCCAGCTCGGCGGTGACCTCGGTGGACAGCGCCACGAAGCCAGCCGCAGGCAGCAAAGCCACCTCGACGCCATCGGCCGACTCGGCCACCTGCTCCAGCGTGTACTCGCCCTCGACGAGTGCGAGACCGCCGGAGGTGACGGTGCCGTCGTCGGCCACCGACCAGTCGCCGGTCTTCGAGCCCTTGATCGCCGTCTGCACGTCCTTGCCGAGCCGTGGTCCGGCGGCACGGGCGTTGACGGTGAGCTTGCTGCTCAGCCCGAAGGCTTGGGCCTCGTCAGATGTCACGTCCACGAACCGCACCTGCTTGACGTTGAGCTCGCCAGCGATGATGTCGGCGAAGCCGGACAACAGGTCGGGGTCCGTGACGGCCACCAGCAGTGACGACAGCGGCAGGCGAGTGCGCAGACCCGCGCCCTTGCGGATGGACGATCCGGTCGAGCAGATGTCGCGGACCTGGTCCATGCCCGCGACGAGTGCGTCATCGGACGGGAGGGCGTCTGCGGATGGCCAGTTGGTCAGGTGCACCGACCGCTCGGCGGTGAGGCCGCGCCAGATCTCCTCCGTGGTCAGCGGCAGCAAGGGAGCGGTGACCCGGCAGACCGTCTCGAGCACCGTGAACAGGGTGTCGAACGGCTGCCGCGTGATCTCGACCGCGGGCTGGCCGTCGGCCAGCCAGAAGCGCTCGCGCGAGCGGCGGATGTACCAGTTGGTCAGCACGTCGAAGAACTCGCGCGTCGTCTCGCACGCGTCGGCGACGGCGTAGGTGTCCATCTGGGTGGTCATCACGCTGACGAACCGGCCCAGCTTGGCCAGGATGTAGCGATCCATCGGGTCCGCAGCATCGCTGATCGTGCGCGCCTCGAAATCCTTGCCAGCGAGATTGGCGTACAGGCTGAAGAAGTACCAGCTGTTCCACAGCGGGATCATCACCTGGCGCACGCTGTCGCGGATGCCCTGCTCGGTGACGACCAGATTGCCGCCGCGCAAGATCGGCGAGGCCATCAGGAACCAGCGCATCGCGTCGGCTCCGTCGCGGTCGAACACCTCGGACACGTCCGGGTAGTTGCGCAGCGACTTGCTCATCTTGTTGCCGTCCGAGCCCAGGACGATGCCGTGGCTGATGCATGCCTCGAAGGCCGGCTTGTCGAACAGTGCGGTGGCCAGGATGTGCAGCGTGTAGAACCAGCCTCGGGTCTGGCCGATGTACTCCACGATGAAGTCGCCGGGGAAGTGCCCTCCGGCTGAATCTGCGCCATCGAACCACTCGGCGTTCTCGAACGGGTAGTGCACCTGGGCGTACGGCATCGAGCCGGAGTCGAACCAGACGTCGAGCACGTCGGTGACGCGCCGCATCATCGACTTCCCTGTGGGGTCGTCCGGGTTGGGGCGCACCAGCTCGTCCACGTACGGCCGGTGCAGGTCCGGCTCGCCGTCGCGGGTCGGCAGGCGACCGAAGTCGGCCTCGATCTGCTCGAACGAGCCGTAGACGTCGATGCGCGGGTACGCAGGGTCGTCGCTCTTCCACACCGGCACGGGGGAGCCCCAGAATCGGTTGCGGGTGATGGACCAGTCGCGGGCATTTTCCAGCCAGCGTCCGAACTGGCCATCCTTGATGTGTTCGGGCACCCACTCGATCTGCTGGTTCAGCTCCAGCATGCGCTTCTTGATGGCGGTGACCTCGACGAACCATGAGGAGACGCCCTTGTAGATCAGGGGCTCGCGGCAGCGCCAGCAGTGCGGGTAGGAGTGGTCGTAGGTCTCCCGACGCAGCAGAACCGTGCCGGCCGTGACGGCTCCGGTGTGGGCCTTGAGGTCGTCGATGATGGCTGCGTTGGCGTCGAAGACCTGCATGCCCTCGTAGTCAGTGACCGGGGCGGTGAAGCGGCCGTCCTTGCCCACCGGCATGACCGGCTCGATGCCCTCGCGGTCGGTGACCTCCTTGTCGACCTCGCCGAAGGCGCCAGCGCTGTGCACCAGGCCGGTGCCGTCGGTGGTCGTGACGGCATCGTCGGCTGCGACGACGCGGAAGGCATTGTCGTGGCCGGCGTAGTAGCTGAAGGCCGGGGTGTACGTGAGGCCCAGCAGGTCTGCGCCCGTGCCCCGCCAGACGACCTCGGGGTCGTCGCCCAGCTCGCGGGCGTAGGCGGGCAGGCGTGCCTCGGCGAAGATCAGTCGGTCGTCCCCGACCATCACGTAGTCGATCTCGGTGCCGACCATCACGGCGAGGTTGCTGGGCAGGGTCCACGGCGTGGTGGTCCAGATCATCAGCTTGGCGCCAGCCAGCGGGCCGTCACCCGCGATCTCGAAGCCGACCGTGACGGCGGGGTCCTGACGGTTCTGGTAGACGTCGTCGTCCATGCGCAGCTCGTGGTTCGACAGCGGCGTCTCGTCATTCCAGCAGTAGGGCAGCACGCGGAAGCCCTCGTAGACGAACCCCTTGTCGTACAGGCTCTTGAACGCCCAGATGACCGATTCCATGTAGTCGGGGTTCATGGTGCGGTAGTCGTTGTCGAAGTCGACCCAGCGCGCCTGGCGGGTCACGTACTCGCGCCATTCGCCGGTGTACTTCATGACCGACTCGCGGCAGGCGTCGTTGAACTTGTCGATGCCCATCTCGACGATCTCGTCGGTGGTCTTGATGCCGTTGAGGCGCATGGCCTCCAGCTCGGCGGGCAGCCCGTGGGTGTCCCAGCCGAATCGGCGCTCCACCCGGCGCCCGCGCATGGTCTGGTAGCGCGGCACCACGTCCTTGACGTACCCGGTCAGGAGGTGGCCGTAGTGGGGGAGCCCATTGGCGAACGGCGGCCCGTCATAGAACACGAACTCGTTCTCACCGGAGGCGCCCGCCTCGCGCTGGTCGATGCTGGCCCGGAACGTGTCGTCCTCGGCCCAGAAAGCCAGCACTCGCTCCTCGATCTCGGGAAAGCGCGGGCTCGAGGGCACGCCGGTGCCGCCGGAGTCGGTGCGGGGGTAGTACGTCATGGTGTGGGGGGCTCCTGCGTCGCTTCGTCGAAAGGACGAGGACGACAGTCAGCCGCGGTACCACCTCGATTGCCGCCGTACGTGCTGGCGACCGCTTCGTGAAGGCGATGACGGGCCCACCCGTCCGGGTCTACTAGGAGGCTGACGCCCCTGTTCTTCCGGCTGCTCGCCGCTGATGACGGCTCGAACGCTGTGAGGCCAGCGTAGCCGACCGTACGCTGGGCTCGTGCCCGAGCCATCAGAGATCTTCCTGCCCGTCGCCGCTGCGCTGCCGGTCGTCGAGGCTCGGCTGGAGGCTGGCTGGACGCTGCTGGCGGTGGGGGGATTCCGTGTGAAGCGCGGAGACTCGACGCCTGATGCTGCACTCGTGGCCGATTTCGCCCCCACGGGAACCACCGACCTGGCGCTCGTGGGCGCGGCGCTCGCCGCGTGGCCAGCCGGTTCAGACGTCTTCGCCGAGCTGCGCTTCGTCCCTCGATAGCTCGCGCCGTAGTAAAGGTTGACGCGACTATAAGGAGAGGTTAGTGTCGGAAGCACCCTAAGGAGGTGCGGCGTGACGATCGAGTCGTCAGTCGACCAACGCGTGTCGCTCGCGGTGTCAACCGTGATCTTCGCCTTGCGTCCGCACCCCACCACCGGCGCCCTCACCGTCTGGTTGCCGCTGGTGCGCCGCATTCGGGAGCCGCACGAAGGTTCGTGGGCCCTTCCCGGCGGGCCGCTGGAGCCGCACGAAGATCTCGCGGCGAGCGCCCAGCACACGCTCGATCGGACCACGGGCCTCACGCCGCGGTACCTGGAGCAGCTGTACTCCTTCGGGGCCATCGACCGTGCGCCCACCGTGGACCGCGACGGCCGCGTCGTGTCGATCGTCTACTGGGCGCTGGTGCGACCCGATGAGGTCGCCCGCGCCGTGGCCAAGGCGGAGCAGGCCACGGCCGAGCAGGACAGCGAGAACGTGCAGTGGTTCGTCGCCGATGAGGTTCCGGTCCTCGCGTTCGACCACAACGAGATCCTCGCGTACGCGCTGCAGCGACTGCGCGCCAAGATCACCTACTCGCCGATCGCCTTCGCGTTCTGCAATGACGAGTTCACCCTCGCCGAGCTGCGCGAGGTGCACGAAGCCGTGCTGTGCAAGCAGATCGATCCCGCCAACTTCCGCCGCCAGGTGCTAGCCACCCACCAGGTGGCGCCCACCGGCGCCTTCGTCCAGGGCACCAGTCATCGCCCGCCCGCCCTCTACCGGCTCACGTCCGATCTTCAGGAGTCCTCATGAGCTCATCTGTCAACGACCTGATCGTCGCCGATCCCCCGCAGAGCTGCGACGTCGAGCTCGTCAAGGGTCCGTGGGAGTTCGACTCGGTGCCCGGCTATGGCCCGGGGTGCTCCGAGGACGACGTCATGCCCGTCCCGGCAGTGCGGCCCGGCCAGCTGCCGTCGGCCTACCAGAAGATGACCGACGCGGACCTGCACGCGCGGATCGTCGCAGCCAAGGAGGCGCTCGGAGACAAGCTGGTCATCCTCGGCCACTTCTACCAGCGCGACGAGGTGGTGCAGTACGCCGACTTCGTCGGTGACTCGTTCCAGCTGGCCAACGCCGCCCTCACCAAGCCTGATGCCGAGACCATCGTGTTCTGCGGTGTGCACTTCATGGCCGAGACCGCTGACATCCTGGCTAGCCCTGAACAGCACGTGATCCTGCCCAACATGGCGGCTGGCTGCTCGATGGCCGACATGGCTGACGAAAATTCCGTCGAGCACTGCTGGGAGCAGCTGGAGGAGGTCTACGGGCCGCTCGACGAGCAGGACGCCGATGGCAAGCAGCCGATCATCCCGGTGACGTACATGAACTCCTCAGCCGCGTTGAAGGCGTTCTGCGGTCGTCATGGCGGCATCGTCTGCACCTCGTCGAACGCCGCGACGGTGCTGGAGTGGGCCTTCGAGCGAGGCCACCGCGTGCTGTTCTTCCCCGATCAGCACCTGGGCCGCAACACCGCCAAGGCCATGGGCATCAGCCTGGACGACATGCCCACCTGGAATCCGCGCAAGCCGCTGGGCGGACACACCGAAGCCGAGCTCGACGCCGCCAAGGTGCTGCTGTGGAACGGTTTCTGCTCGGTGCACAAGCGATTCACCGTGGGCCAGATCAACAAGGCGCGCGACGAACACCCCGGCATCAAGATCATCGTGCACCCCGAGAGCCCCATGCCGGTGGTCGACGCCGCCGACGCCTCGGGGTCCACCGACGCCATCAACAAGTTCGTCCAGGCATCCCTGCCCGGCGACACGATCGCCATCGGCACCGAGATCAACATGGTCAACCGGCTCGCGGCGCAGTACCCGGACCGCACGATCTTTTGTCTCGACCCTGTCGTCTGTCCGTGCTCGACCATGTACCGGATCCATCCGGGGTACCTCGCCTGGGTGCTCGACGCGTTGGTCGAGGGCGAGGTCCGCAACGAGATCATCGTGCCCGACGAAATCGCCATCCACGCCAAGATCGCGCTCGAGCGGATGCTCGCCGCGCTCCCGAAGTGAGGGCAGGGACGTCATGAAGAGCTTGATCGTGATCGGCAGCGGTGTCGCCGGCCTGACGGCGGCCCTCGACGCCGCGCACGGGGGTCTGCAGGTCACCGTGCTCACCAAGGCCGATCTGGCCCAGAGCAACACCCGGTACGCCCAGGGTGGGGTGGCCGTGGTCACCGACGCCATGAGCGATCCCGGTGCGCCGAAGCTGGGCGACTCGGTCGAGGCCCACGTCTCCGACACCTTGGTGGCCGGTGCAGGCCTCAGCGACGAGGACACCGTGCGCATCCTGTGCGCCGAGGGCCCGGCCGCCATCGACGAGCTGATTGCCCGGGGGGTCGAGTTCGACCGGCACGACGGCCAGCTGTCCCACGGGCTTGAAGCGGCGCACAGCTTCGCCCGCATCCTGCACGCCGGCGGTGACGCCACCGGCGCCGGCATCGCCTACGCCCTGATCGACCGCATTCGCGAGGCGGCCGTCGAGGTGCGCGAGCAGACCACCGTCGTGGACCTGCTCGTCGAGTCCGGGGCAGTCGTCGGCGTCCAGCTCCTCGAGGGCGAGCAGCTGCGTGCCGATGCCGTGATCCTGGCCACCGGAGGCGCGGGTCAGCTGTTCCCGTACACCACCAATCCCGAGGTCGCCACGGCCGACGGCATCGCCATGGGCCTGCGCGCCGGCGCCGTCGCGGCCGATCTGGAGTTCTACCAGTTTCACCCCACGTCGCTGAACGCCCCGGGCAACTTCTTGGTGTCCGAGGCCGTTCGCGGGGAGGGTGCCCACCTGATCGACGCCGTCGGCCACCGATTCATGCTGGACGTCCACCCCGACGCCGAGCTGGCGCCGCGCGACGTGGTGGCTCGAGCCATCGCCGAGCAGATGAGCGCGAACAATGGTGGTTCGGCCCGTTTGGACGCCACTCATCTGGGGGTGGAATTCCTTGCCCAGCGATTCCCGAACATCGACGCCGCCTGCCGCGCCCAGGGCTACGACTGGGGCACCGAACCCGTACCGGTCACGCCTGCCGCGCACTACTACATGGGCGGCATCCGCACCGATGAGTGGGGGCGCACCTCGGTTCGGGGCCTCTACGCCGTCGGCGAGGTTGCCTGCAACGGACTTCAGGGCGCCAACCGGCTGGCGTCCAACTCGCTTCTGGAGGGTGCGGTCTACGGGGCGCGGGTCGTCGAGGGCATCCTCGATCCCTCGCCCATCGTGCCGTTCGACGAGCAGTGGTCTGAGCCGGCCTCGCTGGACATCTCCGGTCCGGCGGAGGGGGGCGCGGACGTCAATCGTTCGGGCCTGCAGCAGCTGATGTGGGACGCGGCCGGACTCTCGCGCAACGCCACCGATCTCCGGCAGGCCGCGGCCGAGCTCGCCACCTGGACCGCCCCCGACGTCTCTGACGCGAAGTCGGCCGAGGACGCCAATCTCCTGGTCGTGGCGCGCGCCGTGATCGCCGCGGCGCTCGCGCGGCGAGAGTCGCGCGGCGGTCACCACCGGTCCGACTTCCCCGAGACCGATCCAGCCC
>NZ_JBAVCB010000087.1:0-7540 GCF_049586495.1 Aeromicrobium sp.
CCGTGACCGCACGACGCACGATCTGCACCCCGATCTGACCCTGCTGATGTCCACCTCCGGGTCGACAGGATCGCCGAAGCTGGTCCGGTTGTCCCGCGAGAACGTGGTGAGCAACGCCGAATCGATCGCCCAGTTCCTCCAGATCACGATGCAGGACCGTGCGCTCACCACCTTGCCGCTGCACTACTGCTACGGGTTGTCGGTGGTCAACAGTCACCTGATGACCGGTGCCAGCGTGGTCCCGACCCAGTTGTCGGTCGTCGATCCGTGCCTGTGGGACCTGGTCGACGAGACAGCAGCCACGTCCTTCGCCGGCGTGCCGTACACCTTCGACCTGCTCGACGGCATCGGCTTCGCCGAGCAGCACCACCGGTCTCTACGACAGGTCACCGTGGCCGGTGGCCGACTCGACGCCGCGTCGGTGCGTCGATACGCCCAGCTGGGTCGGGACCACGGCTGGAGCCTCGTGCCGATGTATGGCCAGACCGAGGCGACCGCCCGGATGGCGTATGTGCCGCCGGAGCTGGTCGAGGAGCACCCGAGTGCCCTCGGAGTGGCCATTCCCGGCGGAGCGCTACGTCTCGACCCTGTGCCGGAGGCGTCTGATCTCGGTTCAGACGTGGGAGAACTGGTCTACAGCGGGCCCAACGTCATGATGGGCTACGCCCATACCGCAGCGGATCTGAGCAGGGGGCCCGAGGTCGGCGAGCTGCGCACCGGCGACCTCGCTCGCATCGGCGAGGGCGGTCTGTACCAGTGGATGGGCCGGCGCAACAGGATCGCGAAGCTGTACGGGATGCGGATCGACCTGGACGACGTGGAGTGCGCCCTGGCCAACCTGTGTGTGAGCGGCCGCTGCGTGTCCGAGGGCGAACGTCTCCAGGTGTTCGTGCAGCGCGACCGGGTGTGCGAGGCGGTCCGCGATGCCGTGGTGCGGCACAGCCGGCTGCCCTCTCACGTCGTCGACGTGATCGACGTCGACGATCAGCCTCGGACGTCCACCGGCAAGGTCGACTACGCGGCACTGCGCCATCGCGCTGCCGCGATGAACACCGAGGACCACCCAGACCTCGGACAGACCGAACCGCTCTCGCCGACGTCAGTCGAGCCGGAGACCGTCAGAGCCCTGGTCGCCCACCTCCTGGGCCGCCCAGCAGCGACGATCGATGACAGCTTCCAGTCGCTGCGCGGCGACTCCTTGTCGTACGTCGAGGTCTCGGTCAGGTTGTCCGAGCTCGGACTGGATCTGCCGCCGAGCTGGCACCGCCTCCCCATCCGTCAGCTGGTCGATCGTGCCGCTCCCCCGAGTCGATCGGTGCGGGTCGACACGTCCGTCGTGCTGAGGGCCGTCGCCATCGTGCTCATCCTCGGCACGCACGCCAACCTCTGGACCCTCCCCGGTGGTGCTCACCTGCTGCTCATCGTCGTCGGCTTCAATCTGTTCCGATTCCGAGCTGTCGGCGAGTCGGTGGGTGGCCGCGTGCGCCGCGCCCTGAGTGGGGTCGCCAGGATCGCCATCCCCTCGATGATGTGGATCGGTGCGGTGTCGCTGGTGGCAGGGACCTACACGTGGTCGACCGTCTTCATGCTCAACGGCCTGTTCGGCAGCGATCAATGGACCATCCAGTGGCAGTTCTGGTTCCTCGAGGCGATCATCTGGACGCAGCTCGGCGTGCTCGCTGTGACGTGTGTGCCCGGCGTCGAGCGGATGATCCGGCGGGCGCCATTTGCTGTCGCCATGACCGCGGTGGCGTTCACCCTGGCCGCGCGGTTCGCGGAAACCGGCGTCGAGGCGGGTGCCACCGAGAGGTACACCCCAGCGTTCGTCCTGTGGTGCTTCGCGTTGGGCTGGGCCGCGTGGGCGGCGCGATCCGTGGTGCACCGGCTGATGGTGTCAACCGCGTTGGTGCTGGCCGTGCCAGGCTTCTTCGCGGATCCGCAGAGAGAAGCGGTGGTGATCGTCGGCGCACTGCTGCTGATCTGGGTCCAGACGATCTCGCTGCCGCGGTGGGTGGCGCGCGGCGCTGGAGCCCTGGCGGCGGCGTCCCTGTCGATCTACCTGACCCAGTGGCAGGTCTATCCGTACCTGGAGGACCACATCCCGCTGCTCGCGCTGATCAGCTCACTGGCGGTCGGTCTGGCCTACCACCGTTGCTACGGGTGGCTGGAACGCACCGTGGTCCGCCGCAGGAGCACGATGGGTTCATGGATCACGATGACTCGGACCACAGCCAAGACCCGTTGACCCTCCGACCGCTCACCGAAACGGACTGAATCGAGCTTCTGTCGACCACCACCGTCGGACGCGTGGCCTTTGTCGACGCCGACGGCGTGCAGCTGCTGCCGCTGAACTTCGCCGTGATCGACGACGAGATCTATTTCCGCACGGCCACCGACAGCACCCTCCACCAGCTGGCGGAAGGACTCGACGATGTGGCCTTCGAGATCGATCACCACGCCGAAGCCTCCCCCGTCGGGTGGAACGTCACCGTGAAGGGGAGCACCTCCCGGGTCTCCGATCCCGAGCTGCGAGACCGCGTCATGGCGTGGGAGCGACTCCGGCCGTGGGCCGGCGGCGAACGCGGCGAAGTGATTCACCTCGCCCGCCGATCCGTCGCCGGGCGATACGTCCCTCGCCGCTGAGTCGGGTCGCTACAGTGAGGCCGTGAACTCCCACCGGCCGGGCCGGCTTCAGGCCCGCGCCCTCGTGTCCATCCTTGCTGTCCTGGCTCTGGTCATGGGTACCTCGCCGGCCATTGCTGCCGACGACTTCCACACCTACTCAGGGTCCACGCCACTCTCGGTCCTGGCCAACGGCACCGTGCTGAAGACCCGCACCGTCCAGTACAGCCTTTCGGGCATTCCGCTCCCCCTGACCGTCGTGCAGCTGCTGTATCGCACCACTGACGCGCAAGGCCGACCGTCGGCCAACGCCACGTCGATCATTCAGCCGCCAGCGAGCGCACTGACAGGTCCGGCGACGCAGGTGGTGGCTTACCAGTCGTTCTACGACTCCTTGAACCCCGAGGACGGTCCTTCCTACGCGCTGGCCGGCGGCAACAGCGGCGGCACCCCCGTGGTGCACGCCGAGACCGCCTCAGTCGCAGGACTGCTCCTCGCGGGCCACCCGGTCGTGATGGCCGACACGCAGGGAGCGACGGCCGACTTCGCCGCAGGACCGGAGTACGGACGCGCCACCGTGGACTCGCTGCGGGCTGTCCTGGCCTCCCCAGCCAGCAACGTCTCCCCGACCGCCAAGATCGGCCTCCTCGGGTACTCAGGCGGTGCCATCGGCACCAACTGGGCCGCGGTGGTCGCCCCCTCGTACGCCCCCGACATCAACGAACGGCTGGTCGGGGCGGCCGAGGGTGGAGTCCTGGTCGTGCCGGACCACAACCTCGACTACATCTCTGGCTCCACGATCTGGGCCGGCGTGCTGGTGATGGCGTTCGTTGGGGTCAGTCGCGCCTACGACGTGCCGCTGCGCGACTACCTGAATGAGCGGGGTCGCCAGCTGCTCGACGACCTCGACAGGGCACCCATCGGCGACGTGCTCGGGCGGTACCCCGGGCTCACCTATGAGTCCCTGGCGCTGCCTCAGCACCAGGACCGGACCACGATCGAGCCGTACGTCACCACCGTCAACAAGCTCAATCTGGGGCAGGCGCCGATTCCCACGATCCCGATGTTCGTCGGCCAGGGCACCGGCGGCGAGGCCGAGGGCACCCAGGAGCACCCGACGTACGGATCGGGCGACGGCGTGATGCTGGCTGGCGACGTTCGATCGCTGGCCCGCCGCTACTGCGACGCCGATCTCCCGGTCCAGTACCGCGAGTACCCGGCCAGCCACGTCACCACGGTTCCGCTCTGGCTGCCCGAGGCCATCGCCTGGCTCGAGGCACGTTTCGACGGCACCACGTCGCCGCCAAGCAGCTGCGGCTCGATCGCGGCCGGCAACTCGTTGGCGCCGCTGCCCGTCCCGGGAAATGGTTCTCCCATGCATCCGACCGATCCGTCCGACGGGTCCGGCGGCGGCCCCGGGCCGGACCCGACTCCAGCATCGGGAGGCGGGGACTCCCCCACGCCCGGTTCGAAGACTGATGCGCTGGCTGCCGGATCAGGGAGCGGAGCGGGCGCGAACGCCCGCGACACGCTGCCCGGCACCGGTGCCCCAGCCATCGCAGGGCTGTTGGCGCTCGCGTGGGTGTGCCTCGCAGCAGGCCACCTGCTGTGGTTCCGCGGGCGGCAGAACCGCTGGCCCGCCCTCTGACACAGGTCTGATCGGCGAGCCATCCCGTCCTGTCAGGTTCTGCCTTTCGTTGGCATCTCGCACGCATCGTGGGCAAGGCGCACCTGGATGCCTTGGCCCAACAGGCGCCGGTGCCCCGCAAAGACGTGTGCGGTCCCGTGGTTCCGCCGATAAGGAGACCTCACCGATCGATGTTCCAAGCTGTTAGACTTTGATCTCCCGCTTCCTGCAATGACTGGAGAAGTTTGCCTAGTCACTTGGCCCCGACGCCGGTCTTCACCGACGACTCCGGCACGCGCGCCCGCCGGTGGCAGCAGGCCACACGAACTACCGTTGCGCTGATCGGTCTTGCCGCTGGCGCCCTTGTCGTCAGCTTGACGACATCAGCGAACGTCCCCGGCCTCGGGGATCCTTCTGCGAGTGAGGCCGCTCAGCAGGCAGAGCGAAACCCGGGAGATCGTCCGCCTCGGTCGGCCGCCGGCGGCACGTTTCCCGCACCCGTGGCCGCGCCGGCGTCGATCCCCGCCACGGGCACCACCAGCACCGGGCAGGTCGGCGCGGAGGTCGGTACGCCCAGCGGCCCATCTGCGACCTCCTCCTCCGCGCCGAAGGCCCCCAACGCGGCCGCTGGTAACAACACCCCCGGGAGCACGACCCGGTCCAGTACCGCCCCGCCTGCTCGACCCGTGGCCGCTGGCAACAGCACCTCCGGGAGCACGACCCGGTCTAGTACTGCCCCGCGGGCTCGACCCACCACCGCTCCCGGGGTTCCGCCCGCGGATCCGCCCGGCAAGTTCAAGAAGTAGTCGTCATGGTGCGCGGCCACGCCGACGCGCGCCACCCACGCACGCACTGGGTCTTGCTCGTCGTTCTCCTGCTGTCTCTGCTGTTCTTCCTGGTGGTGTCCGGCTTCACCTCAGGCGTCCTGGGTGAGAGCGCTAGGGCGCCAGAGTCTCGGATCTCCACCACTCCCGTGCCGTCCGGTGTCCTGCGCGGCGGGCCAATACTCGCTCCTTCGCGCCCCAACACCGCCGGGCTGAGCTTGAAGGACCGGCACGTCGCCTTGACCTTTGACGACGGGCCCACCCGCTACACCGCCGAGATCCTCGACGTCCTCCGCCGTGAGCAGGTCAGTGCGACCTTCTTCGTGATCGGTTCTCGCGTCGTCGCGCGACCGGATCTCGTCCGCCGGATGATCGACGAGGGTCACCAGGTCGGCGTGCACACTTTCACACACGTCAACCTAGCCAACATTCCACCATGGCGAGTCAGACTCGAGCTCAATCAGACCCAGCTCGCCATCGCCGCCGCGACAGGCCGCACGACAAACCTGATGCGCCCACCCTTTTCGTCCCAGGCCGACGCAATCGGACCCTCCGACTGGAAGGCGCTCCAGCTCTCGACCCGCTACCGGGTTGTCTTCACCAACCTCGACACCAAGGACTGGCAACGGCCTGGCACTGATGACATTGTCGCTGCCGGGACACCTGCGGATGGAGCCGGCGCTGTGGTCATGCTCCACGACGGAGGCGGTAATCGCGAGCAGACCGTCAGGGCCGTTGCAGACCTGATCACCGGGTTGCGTGCAGATGGCTACACATTCGACACCATCACCGATTCCGTCGGGCTTCCGTCGCCGTGGCAGCGAGCCACGACCGGCGAGCGCGTCGGGGGGTGGATCACGATGGGTGTCGTGCGGCTCTCCGGCGTGATAGCCGACGGACTGAGGATCGCATTCCTCGGCCTGGCCATCCTTGCCGTGCTTCGTACCGCGCTCCTCGTGATGTTTGCCCGACGACACGACATGACTACACGTCGACGTTCGCCCGACACAGCGCACCACCTACCATCGGTCACTGTCGTTGTCCCCGCCTACAACGAGGAGCTGGGAATCGCCTCGGCGGTCAGGTCGCTCGCAGCCAGCGACTACCCGGACCTCGAGATCATCGTGGTTGACGACGGGTCTACCGACGCCACAGCGTCAGTCGTCGACAATCTTGAAATGCCCGGAGTTCGACTCATCCGGCAGGCAAACGGCGGGAAACCAACCGCGCTCAACACCGGCATCGCGGCCGCGCGCGGCGAGATCTTGGTGTTGGTCGACGGTGACACTGTCTTCGAGCCAGACGCGATGCGCGCGCTGGTGGCGCCGCTATCGGACCCGGCAGTCGGCGCAGTTTCCGGTAACACCAAAGTCGGCAACCGACGCGGCCTGTTGGGGAGCTGGCAACACATCGAGTACGTCATCGGATTCAACCTCGACCGACGTATGTTCGACGTCCTTCAATGCATGCCGACGGTGCCGGGGGCCATCGGCGCGTTCCGGCGCGAAACCCTCGACGCCGTCGGTGGTGTCAGTAGTGACACCTTGGCCGAGGACACCGACCTGACGATGGCCATCTGCCGTGGGGGCTGGCGGGTCGTCTATGCGCCCGACGCCCGCGCGTGGACCGAGGCACCCAGCACGCTCGGCCAGCTTTGGCGGCAGCGATACCGCTGGTGCTACGGCACGATGCAGTCGATGTGGAAGCACCGGCACGCGGCGGTGGAGAGCGGCGCGTCAGGCAAGCTTGGGCGCCGGGGACTGCCTTATCTCCTCGCGTTCCAGGTTGCCCTACCCCTCCTCGCACCTGCGATCGACGTCGCTGCGATCTATGCGCTCGTGTTCGGTTCGTCGATGCAGATCGTCTGGGTCTGGCTTGCATTCCTTGCCATGCAGTACCTCAGCGCCGCCTACGCGTTTGTTCTTGACAGAGAGAAGCTGGCTCCGCTGTGGACGCTCGTCCTTCAACAACTGGTCTACCGCCAGATGATGTACCTCGTGGTCATCCAGTCGGTTGCCAGCGCGGTGTATGGCATCAGACTCAAATGGCAGAAGCTACGGCGGACCGGCGACATGGAAGCCGCACCCGTCGGCGTGGCGACCTAGCCGCGTACGAGCGCTAGGAGGTCGAACCGGACCCCGCGCGCATGATGTTTTAGTGCAGTTACGTGAGAGCCTGGAAGAGGTGCTCGGCCCTGATGCGGATCCTCAAAGAGAAAAAGGAAATCGGGCTGGCGATCGAGTACGATCACGCGACGAAGACAGCACGTGCTCCCGCTGAAATGAGCAATCCCCCCGTCCTCACCGGCGAGAGTGAGTTCAGGGGGATTGACCGTGTCCGAGGGGGGACTTGAACCCCCACGCCCGTAACCGGGCACTAGCACCTCAAGCTAGCGCGTCTACCATTCCGCCACCCGGACGAGTGGTGCGTCACCCCGCGAGCGGGGCAGCAATGAACTCTAGCAAAC
>NZ_JBAVCB010000088.1:0-37560 GCF_049586495.1 Aeromicrobium sp.
GCACCATGCTGACCTCCCCGACCTCGACCTCGACCTGTGGGTCAAGGACGAGGGTGTGTTCGGTGACGGCGCGTGGGGTGGCAACAAGGTGCGCAAGCTCGAGTGGATCATTTCCGAGGCTCATCGCCGAGGTGCCGACACCCTGTTCACGGTGGGTGGTATCGGCACGCATTGGGGACTCGCGGCGGCTCTGTATGGGCGCGAACACGGTCTGCGCACGGTGCTCGGGTTGGTGGATCAGCCGGTCGACGACCACGTCCGCGACCAGCTGGACCGACTGCACAACTCCGGGGCGCACCTGCACCGGCACCGCACCGTGACTGGACTCAAGCTGGCTGCGCCGGCGATCATCACGCGCTGCCTCCTGCGCTCTCGCGGAACGATGCCGTACTACCTGCCCGCCGGGGGATCGTCGCCAATCGGCACGCTCGGGTACGTCGAGGTCGGCCTCGAGATCGCAGCCCAGGTGGACGCTGGCGTGCTGCCCGCGCCCGACACGGTCGTCACAGCGGTCGGGTCTGGCGGCACAGCAGCTGGTCTGGCCCTCGGCCTGCGCCTGGCTGGCCTCGACGCGCGCGTGCTCGGCGTCGTCGTCAACGACGCCTTTCGCCTCGACGCCATGACGATCGCGCGTCTCGCCGAGCAGACCGCAGCGCTGCTGCGCGACCGGGGCGCGGCGGTCGACGTGCAGATCACGCCCGCGGATCTGACAGCAGATCCGTCGTGGCTCGGTGCGACGTACGGAGCCACGACTCCCGAGGCCGAGGCCGCCGCGGCGTGGGCGGTCGGGTTGAGCGTTCCGCTCGAGCCGGTCTACACGTCCAAGGCGCTGGCGGCGATCCGCGCACTGGACCCCTCGCAGGCCGGTCGTGTGCTGTTCATCGCCACGCACGGGCCCCGCGGGATAGCCTGACGAGCGTGCAGGTCTTCGTCACAGGCGGCAACGGTGTCATGGGACGCTCGTCCATCAGTGCCCTGCGCGAAGCCGGTCACGACGTCGTGGCGCTGGTCCGTTCGCATGCGTCGGCCGACGTGGTGCACGCCCTGGGTGCCCGTGCCGTCTTCGGCAACGTGCACGACCACGCTTCACTCGTCGTCGGCATGGAGGGCTGCGATGCGGTGGCCAACCTGGCGACGCGAATCCCGGTGGGGTGGGGCGCGCTCCGCCCAGGGTCCCTGAAATCCGTGGACCGCATCCGGCTGAGTGGCGCGCGCACCGTCGCCGCCGCCGCCCAGCACGCTGGCGTCGGCCGCATGATCCAGCAGAGCCTCAGCTTCATCTATGCCGATGCCGCAGAGAACTGGATCGACGAGAAGTCGGCGATCGACGTCACGCGGGCCACCGAACCGCTGATCGTGGCCGAAGAACACGCCGAAGCCTTCGGAGCTGCTGGAGGCGTCGCGGTCAGCCTGCGTTTCGGCCTGGTGACCGGTGCGGATCGCAACACCGCATGGCTGTTGCGGCGGGCGTCGCGGGGCCGGTCGATCGGGCTGGGCTCGCGCGACTCATGGATGCACGTGGTGCACACCGACGACGTCGGCACGGCGATCGTCGCGGCGCTCACGGCTCCCGGCGGTGCCTACAACGTGGGAGCCGAGCCGGTTCGACGCGGCGAGTACGCCCACGCCATCGCCGTGGCGGGCGGCCGACGAGAAGCCTACTTCCTGCCCAGCTGGGTGCTGCGCGCCGGCGGGGAGAAGCTGGAGCTGTTGGTGCGGTCACAACGCGTCAGTTCTGCGCGGTTCACCGATCTTGCAGGCTGGGTGCCCACGCACCCGACCCTCACCCCGGAGTGGCTCGATGGCCTCGTCAGACACGCCTGAGGAGCGGGAGCGCCGCCTCCGCCGAGCAGCAGAGCTGATCGGCGACCTGGAGCCGCGGACGTCGCGAGACGAAACAGCCGAGGGGTGGAATGAAGACGGCGACACATCGCGCGAGGATGAGCTCCTGCGCGACGTGCCGCCGCATCACGGTTGAACGGTGCTAGGGGCGACGGGCCAGTGCGTCGCGGATCTCGCGCAGCAGGGCAGTGTCCTCGGGGACGGCCTCCGGCTCGTCGACACCCGGCGCGGTACTGCGCAGTGACTGCATCTTCTGCACCGGTACCACGATCGCCACGTAGATGACGGCCATCGTGACGACGAACACGATGATGGCGTTGATCAGCAGACCGATGTTGACGAAGGATGCCGCGCTGCCGGTGATGCTGAAGCCAAACCCCATGTCGTTGCCGCCGCCGATCGATGCGACGAGCGGATTGATGATCGAGGCGCCGAATGCCCCGACCAACGTGGTGAACGCGACGCCGATCGCGATGCCGACGGCGAGGTCGACGACGTTGCCGCGCATCAAGAAGTCCTTGAATCCCTTGAGCATGGTTGGTCCCAATCTGGTTCTCGGTGATAGGTGGACCAGCCGACGGTACCCCTGAGCCGGCGGCAGGATCAGGACGTGACCAGGACGGCCAGCCGCGCGTCGAGCGCTGCCGCCGCTAGATCAAGACCCTCGGTCCGGCTCGTGATGATTCCGACCACCGCCGCATGGCCGGCACTGTCATCGACCTGGGGCAGCAGGGCGATGACGGCGTTCTTGGCCACGATGTGTGCCTCGGTGGCATCGGTCGCCGTGGCCACCAGCTCGACCTGATCGCCGACGCGGAGGCCGGCCAACGCGGCAGGATCGTCCAGACGCACCATCGTGAGGACGGCATCAGCGCCATGGCCTGACAGGTCTCGGGGCTCGATCACCTGACGATCAGTGATGGGCTCGCCGGCCCGGATCGGCCCAGCGACGCGACGCCCGTGGGCCTGCGACCGACCGAGCGCATGTGACGGCTTGGCGACCTGTGGCACCGAGACGACGCGGACGTCGTCCGTGGCGAGCACCTGGCCGGAATCGAGGTCGCGGGCTGCCACGACGACGGGCACCACCGGGTCGGCGGCCCGGACCGACTGCAGGCCCGCGATCACCGCCAGAGCAGCGAAGGCTGCCGCCAGCGGACGGCGGTGGTCGAACAGTGCGGCACGGATCCGATCCATGCACGGACTGTAGGAATCATCGAGGCGTCACGTGGACGCCCGTCCACAAGTCAGCTGTCGGACGACGAGGACGACGTGGTGGCCGCGGCGGTGGTGGCCGCTGGGGCGCTGGCTGCAGGCGTGCTGGCAGGCTTCTTCGCGTGGTCCGTCGAGGACGTCGGACGGCTGTCGTTGCGGTAGAAGCCGGACCCCTTGAAGACCACACCGACGGCGTTGAACACCTTGCGAAGGGTGCCGCGACACGACGGGCACTGGGTCAATGCGTCGTCGCTGAAGCTCTGATGGATCTCCAGCGCCTCACCGCAGTCGGTGCACTGGTACTGGTACGTGGGCACAAGGGCTCCTGATCGAAAACGGGCTCGATCGTCAAGGGTACAGTTGTCCCCACTGTGACCGACCAACCTGCCTGCTGCCCGGTCCCCCGAGGTACTGATCGATGACCGAATGGCTCCTTCTGGCCGTCGCCTTCGCCCTGATGCTCACGTGTGGTGTGTTCGTGGCCGCCGAATTCTCCTTTGTCACGGTCGATCGTGCGACGATCGAGCGCGACGCCGCCGCAGGTGATCGCGCCGCCGTGGGCACGCTGCTGGCGCTGCGCTCGCTGTCCACCCAGCTCAGCGGAGCCCAGCTCGGCATCACCATCACCAATCTGGTCATCGGTTTTCTCGCTGAGCCGGCACTCGGAACGCTGCTCCGTGGTCCGCTGGAGGGGCTTGGTCTAGAGGGCGGCGCTCTGCGCGGCATCTCGTACGGCATCGCGATCGCGCTGAGCACGATCGTCACGATGCTGGTGGGCGAGCTGATCCCCAAGAACTTCGCGCTGGCCCTGCCGCAGCGCACTGCGGCGATCACGCAGCTGCCGCAGCGCGGATTCACCCGTGCGATGGCGTGGCCGATCCGCGCGCTCAACGGCGTGGCCAACGCGATTCTGCGAGCCATGGGTGTCGAACCCACCGAGGAGCTGCGATCGGCGAGATCTCCGGTCGAGCTGCGCTCCTTGGTGCTGCGCTCGGCTTCTGAGGGCGCCATCAGCAACCAGACCGCCGATCTCGTGGCCCGCAGCATCGCTTTCGGTGGCCGGACCGCCGCCGACGTGCGCACGCCACGCGTCCGGGTGCGTTTCATGGAGGCGCGGGACACCGCCGCGGACGTGATCGACGCCGCACGCGAGACGGGCCACTCGCGCTTTCCAGTCATCGGGCGCACACCCGATGACGTCGTGGGCATCGTGCACGTCAAGCAGGCTGTGGGCGTCGACCAGTCGCGCCGTCGGTCGGTGCGGGTGTCGGAGATTGCTGATCCGGCCACGACAGTCCCCGACAGCATCGAGCTGGATCCGCTGCTCACGTTGCTGCGGGACCAAGGCATGCAGATGGCCGTCGTGGTCGACGAGTACGGCGGCAATGACGGCATCGTCACCTTGGAGGACCTGGTCGAGGAGATCGTGGGCGACATTGCCGACGAGCACGACCGGATCTCCGAGCGCAGTCGCCATCGCCGGGATGGCACGTGGTCGCTGTCGGGACTGCTGCGACCGGACGAGGTGCTGGAACAAACCGGCATCTCGCTGCCGGAGCACGAGGACTACGAGACCATAGGCGGCCTGTTCCACGCCCGCCTGGGCCGCATCGGGGTGCGGGGCGACGTGGTTGCGCTGCAGGTGGTGCCAACGGGCAGCAGCAGCAACGACGAGGAGCCTGAGCCGATCGAGGTGATCCTGACCGTCGAGCGGATGGAGAACCGTCGGGTGGAGCGGGTCTCGATGACCGTGGGGGGTGGCACAGATGGGTGACTGGTACGGAGTCATTCTCACGGTCGTGCTGCTGGCTTTCAACGCGCTGTTCGTGGCAGCCGAATTCGCCCTGATCTCGGCACGCCGCACCCAGCTGGAACCGAGTGCTGCGGCAGGGTCGCGCACCGCGAAGCTGGCGCTGCGTTCCATGGAGAACGTCACCCAGGTCATGGCCGCTGCCCAGCTGGGTATCACGATCTGCTCCTTGGGCCTCGGTGCCGTCGGAGAGCCAGCGATCGCCCACCTGATGGAACCTGGGTTCGAGGCAGTCGGCGTCCCGGACGGATTTCTACATCCGCTCTCGTTCGTGATCGCCATGAGCATCGTGGTGTTCGCCCACGTGGTGCTCGGCGAGATGGTCCCCAAGAACCTGGCCTTGGTCGGGCCCGATCGCGCCGCGCTGGTGCTTGGTCCGTTCATGCTGGCCGTCGTGGCAGTGCTCAAGCCGTTCGTGCTGGCCCTCAACGGGATCGCCAACTGGTTCGTGCGTCTGTGCGGTGTCGAGCCCAAGGACGAGGTCGCCAGCACCTACACCCACGACGAGGTGGCTGGACTGGTCGAGGAGTCACGCCGCGAGGGCCTGCTCGACGAAGAGGAGTACGGGTTGGTGTCCGGGGCGCTCGACTTCGGCGGCGGAACCATCGATCAGGTGCTGCTACCCCTCGACGGTCTGGTCACGATCGCTCCCTCGGCCACACCGGTCGACGTCGAGGTGGCGTGCGCGGAGACGGGCTTCTCCCGCTTCCCGGTTGCCGATGCCTCGGGCGACCTCGCCGGTTACCTGCACATCAAGGATGTGCTCGAGACCGACGATGCCCGGCGCGAGATCATCGCCGACAAGTGGCTGCGTCCGCTGGCCACGGTCAAGAGCGGGTCCGGTCTGTATGACGCGCTGCGCACCATGCAGGTGCGCGGGTCACACATGGCCCGCGTGGCCGATGACGGGGGCAACGTGCTCGGCGTCATCATGCTCGAGGACGTGCTGGAGGAGCTGGTCGGTGAGATCCGCGAGGTTCCTCGCCGCTGAGCGATGCGCAGTATGCGGCACGATGCGCGCCATGGTCGGAATGACACGCATGTGACTTCTGTTCATTGACGGTCGGGTGTTTTCAATGGGGCGCATGTGACCTAAGTTGGAGGGATGCCAGCGGCCATCTGCACCCTTCGCGCCCTGGCGGCGACCGTCGCAGCGCTGCTGCTTTCCACGATGGTCACGGTGAGTGGCGCGCAGGCGGACAACCCGTCAGCGGGCCAGATCCAGGTGCGACTGGTGCAGATGCGGCACGATCTCAATGCGTTGTACGCCCGGTCGGCCGCCGCCGCCGAGCAGCTCAACGGAGCGACCTACCGACTCCAGCAGGCGAGAGTCGACCTTGCGCGACGACAAACCGCTCAGAAACAGGCTCAGGCGTCCGTCGACGATTACCGCGACGATGTCGGGACGATGACGGTCGAACGGCTCCAGACCCACGTGGCCGGGAGAGCACTGGTGTCGATCCTCGATGGACAGCAGCCCACCGACATGCTGCAACAGGCGTCAGCTCGGTCAGCCCTGGATGAGGCCATGACGGCAGAGCTGGATGCGCTCGGCGGACGCCAGGTGGCACTCGACGCCGTGACCCGTTCGGTCGAGGCCGCTGTGGCCGACCAGGCGAGGGCCCGAGCAGAACAGCTGTCGGCCCAACGCACCATCGATGAATCAATCGCTCGGGCCGAACAGATGAAGACGTCGGCAGAGGCCGAACGGGAATCGCTGCTGCGCCAGCTGGCGGTGGCCCAGGACCGACCCGTCGCCGAGGTGACGCAGGCGCAGGACCAGCTCGATGCGCGGGTCGATGAGGCTGGTCCCAGTACCGCGCCGTCGTCCGCGCCCCCACCGGAACCCACGACATCGACACCGGCTCCGGCGCCGAGGCCTGCTCCGAAGCCAGCAGCCCAGCCGGAGCCGGCCCCCCAGCCGGAGCCGGCCGACCCGCCGCCAGCGTCCGGCAACTCGGTGGAGCGGGCGATCGCCTTCGCGAGAGCCCAACTGGGCGAGAAGTACCGCTGGGGTGGGGCTGGCCCCTCGTCGTGGGACTGCTCGGGGCTCACGATGCGCGCGTGGCAGTCTGCCGGGGTGGGGATGTCGCACTACGCGGGGTCGCAGTACACCGGGTTCACGAAGGTGCCCGTCAGCAAGATCAAGCGTGGCGACCTGCTGTTCTGGAGCGATGGATCTGCCCGGTCGATCTACCACGTGGCGATGTACCTCGGCGGTGGTCGCATGATTCACGCACCGCGCCCGGGTCGCACGGTGGAGATCGTGCCAGTGACCTACTGGATCAAGCCGGATCTCGCGTCTCGTCCGGGCTGAGTCACAGCACGCGGAAGAGCCCTTGGGGGGTCAGCGCCATCTGCATCGGCAGGTCGTGGTCCTCGTGGGGCACGTCGGGCAGAACTTCATGGGCGAACACCAGCGCGCACCGCGGGACGTCGACGCCGGCAAGAGCCCGGTCGTAGAAGCCGGCCCCGCGCCCGAGGCGGTGACCATCGTGAGCGACCGCCAGGGCGGGCAGCACGATCAGGTCGCAGGTCGACGGTGTCCCCGGTCCGAGTCGAGGCCCGATGGGCTCATCCATGCCGATCGGGGCGGTGGTGGTTGGAGCTCCCGGCTCAACGAGGGACCAGTCCAGGGTGTGGTCGGGCAGCGAGATGGGTGCGACGACCTCGATGCCCCGCGTGAACAGCTCCTCGATCAGCGGGCCGGTTCCCGGTTCGGACGACATCGAGAGGTAGACGGCGACCCGGCGCGCACGCCCGAACGCCGGGGTGGCCGCGGCATGCTGCGCGATGGCGAGGGAAGCTGCGCGACGGTCGGCGTCGCTCATCGCCCGGCGCCGCATCAGCAGCTCAGCGCGCAGGTCTGACTTGGAGGTCATGACCCGACCCTAGGGCGCGAAGTCTCCTACGCTGGGTCCATGGGTGCCGACGAGGATCTGGAGCGACGCATTCTCGCGATGCTCGACGCCCGCGCGCGCACCTCGACGATCTGCCCCTCGGACGTCGCCCGCGAAGCGGCGCCGGAAGACTGGCGGCCACTGATGGAGCCGGTGCGTCGTGCTGCCCGCCGTCTGGTCGACCGTGGCGAGGTCGAGATCACCCAGCAGGGAGATGTCGTCGATCTCGCCACCGCCACGGGCCCCATTCGAATACGTCGAATTTAGCCGTCAGCAGCATCGGCATCGAGGGCCACAGTGGCATCCACCTCGAGCCGGAAGTCGGGGTGGACAAGGCCCGCGACCTGCACGAGCGAGCTTGCGGGTAGGTGCTGAGGGTCCACGTACCGATCCCGCACCGCCCTCACGTGCTCGAGATCAGCCATGTCGCGCAGGTAGAAGTTCATCTTCACGACCTGACTCCACGACGCGCCGACAGCCTCCAGGGCAGCGCTCAGATTTTGGAAGACCTGCTCACCCTGTGCAGCTGCGGATCCAAGGACGGGCGTACCGTCAGGGCGCACGGGCATTTGCCCGGAGATGTGGGCGAGCACGCCCGAGGCGACCGTGACCTGGCTGTAGCCCGTGGACGACGGCATCCCGGCCGGACATGGGTGGTGCTTGATCAACGGGATCTCCTCACGGCGGAGCAGCAGGCCGAGTCGGCCTGGCACCCTTAAGATAACCGGGATGTCGGGTCTGGAGATGGCGCAGGAGCGAATGCGGTCCGCAGGTGTGGCCGAGCGAGCGATCGACGTGTTCACGGCGTTCTACCGTCAGCTGGGCGAGGGAGCTACGGGACTCATCCGCGAAGAGGAGGTCTCGCCGCTGGAGGACATCGAGCACGCCAGCGCGTTGCAGGTCTCGGAGGCGGACTGTCGCGCGGCCGCCGACGTCACTGCCGTCATCAAGCTGAACGGGGGCCTGGGCACCTCGATGGGTCTTGACCGTGCCAAGACCCTCCTGCCCGTCCGCACGGGCCACAACTTCTTGGATGTCATTGCGGGACAAGTCATGCACGTCCGCGCCGAGTGGGGTGTGCGGGTGCCGGTCATCTTCATGAACAGCTTCCGCACGCGTGAGGACTCGCTGGCATCCCTGGCGAAGCACGACGGACTCGCGGTGGAGGGATTGCCGCTGGACTTCCTGCAGAACCAGGAACCCAAGCTCAGCGCTGATGACCTCGCGCCGGTCGAGTGGCCGGCCGATCCCACCCTCGAGTGGTGCCCGCCGGGCCACGGCGACCTCTACACCGCACTTGAGGTTTCGGGCGTGCTGGCGACCCTGATCGAACAGGGCTACCGGTACGCCACGGTGTCCAACGCCGACAATCTGGGAGCCGCACCCGACCCCCAGATGATGGGCTGGTTCGCCGCCACTGGCGCACCCTATGCCGCCGAGGTGTGCCGCCGCACTCCCGCCGACGTCAAGGGCGGCCACCTGGTGGTGCGAAACAGCGACGGCCGGCTGGTGTTGCGGGAAACGGCGCAGACCGCACCGGAAGACGCGGCCGCGGCCAGCGACCTGCTGCGTCACCGCTACTTCCACACCAACAACCTCTGGTTCGATCTGCACGCCCTGAATGATCTGCTGCGCGAGCGCCATGGCGTTCTCGGTCTGCCTCTGATTCGCAACGCCAAGACCGTGGATCCGTCCGATCCGTCGTCGACGAAGGTGGTGCAGATCGAGTCGGCCATGGGGGCGGCGGTCGAGGTCTTCGACGGCGCCACCGCCATCGAGGTCGACCGCTCGCGGTTCCTTCCGGTCAAGACGACCAACGATCTGCTGCTGCTGCGGTCAGACGTCTACGGCGTCGGTGACGACCACCGGGTGCGAGCGCAGATCGCCGCGCCGCCACTGATCGACCTCGACCGGCGCTTCTTCACGACCATCGCCGACTTCGATGCCCGCATCCCGACGCCGCCGTCGTTGGTCGACGCGACCGCGCTCACGGTGCGTGGCGACTGGCGGTTCGGGCGCGATGTCGCTGTGCGCGGCGACGTGACGCTCGAGGACGGTGGGACGCCGCAGAGCGTCGCGCCGGGCGCCCGACTGGGTGACGGCTAGGCTGGCCGGCATGGGAACGGATGACGCGACACCCCCCGAGGGCTCGCCCCCCGCGGACCCGGAACCCACACCCGAGCCGGAACTTGAGTCTTCGAAATTGCAACAGCGGCCGCGCCCGGCCAGCATCGCCGAGGGCCGTCTGACCGTTGAAGATCATCTCGAGAACATTCTGCGCGGCGTCGGCCCTCTCACGGCCTACGACCAGCCGCTGGTCGAGTCGTTGGGACTTCCGCTGCACGAAGGCTTCGTGAGTGAGATCGATCTGCCGCGCTTCGACAATGCCTCGATGGACGGGTACGCCGTCCGTGCGGACGATGTCGCCGGCGCGACCAAGGACTCGCCGGTCGTGCTGCCGGTCGTGGGCGAGATTGCCGCCGGCTCGGCCAAGCCGTTCGCGATCAGCGGGGGCACGGCCGTCAAGATCATGACCGGGGCACCGATCCCGCGTGGCGCCGACGCGGTCGTGCCGTACGAGGCGACCGATCGCGGCAACAACCGGGTCAGCATCACCGAGCCGGCCGACGTCGGCGCGTGCATCAGACGTCAGGGCACCGACGTCAAGACCGGCGACGAGGTCCTGGCCGGTGGCACTGTGCTGGGGCCTCGCGAGATCGGGCTGCTCGCCTCCTTGGGCGCCCCGCGCGTCCGGGCCCGACCGCGCCCTCGCGTGGTGGTGCTCTCCACCGGGTCGGAGCTGCGTGAACCGGGCACCCACCTGGATTACGACTCGATCTTCGACGGCAACAGCTACATGCTCGCGGCAGCGATCCGCAGCGCGGGAGCAATCTGTTACCGCGTCGGTGCGGTCGACGACAATCCCAAGACTTTTCGTCGGGTGCTTTCCGACCAGCTGGTGCGCGCAGATCTGGTCGTCACCAGCGGCGGCATCAGCAAGGGCGATCACGACGTCGTCAAGGAGACCCTGTCGGCGCTCGGCACGGTTGACTTCGTCGAGGTCGCGATGCAGCCCGGCAAGCCGCAAGGGTTCGGCAAGGTCTTCGACGAGCAGACGCCGATCATCACCCTGCCAGGCAACTCGGTGTCGGCCTATGTCTCATTCGAGGTCTTCGTGCTGCCCGCCATCCGCCGCATGATGGGCCGCACGCCGTATCGCCGCCCCATGGTGCACGCGGTGCTGGCGCAGGACGTCGAGTCCCGCCCCGGCGTCCGACAGTACCTGCGGGGCGTCTTCGAGGTCACCCACCGCGGCGCCAAGGTCACCCCGCTCGAGGGCACGGGCTCCCACCTGGTGGGAGCACTGGCCCAGGCCAACGCCCTGATCATCGTGGGTGAGGACCAGACGGCGCTCAACATGGGCGACACCGTGCGCACGCTCGTGCTCGACCGGCCGTTTTGATGCTGGGGTTGCCATGACCGACAAATTCACCCATCTTGACGAAGCGGGTGCTGCGCGGATGGTCGACGTCACGGACAAGGCCGTCACGGCTCGCACCGCCACAGCCCGTGGACGCGTCGAGGTCAGCACCCACGTCATCGAGCTGCTGCGTGGTGACGGTGTGCCCAAGGGCGATGCCATCGCGACAGCGCGCATCGCCGGCATCATGGCCGCCAAGCGCACGCCTGATCTGGTGCCCCTGTGTCACCCCCTCGCGATCAGCGGAGTCGAGGTCGATCTGACGGTCGAGGACGAGGCCGTCGAGATCACCGCCACGGTCCGCACGGCGGACCGCACGGGTGTTGAGATGGAGGCGTTGACCGCCGTCACGGTCGCGGCACTCACCGTCATCGACATGGTCAAGGCGGTCGACAAGGCCGCCCGCATCACTGACGTCGAGGTCGTGGCCAAGTCAGGCGGCAAGAGCGGCGACTGGACACGCGCATGACCTACACGGCTGCTGTCGTGGTCGCGTCCAACCGCGCGGCCGCAGGAGTCTATGAGGACACCACGGGACCGTTGCTGGTCGCCGCCCTGCGTGAGTGGGGCTTCGACACCCCAGAACCGGTGGTCGTCCCGGACGGTGCGCCGGTTGGTCACGCGGTGTCCGACGCGATCAGGTCCGAGGTTGCCGTCGTGCTCACCACGGGCGGCACCGGCATCAATCCCACCGACCGCACGCCTGACGAAGTTGCCCCGCTGCTCGACCGCACCTTGCCGGGCGTGTCCGAAGCCATCCGCGCCCACGGCATCGCCCAGGGCGTGCCGACGGCTGCGTTGTCGCGCGGGGTGGCTGGAGTGGCTGGCCGCACTCTGGTCGTCACCCTGCCGGGATCCAGCGGGGGAGTGCGCGACGGCATCGCCGTGCTGGCCCATCTCGTCCCCCATGCCGTCGACCAGCTGGCGGGTGGCGACCACCCCGGGCCTGCGTTGTGAGCCCCGGCTGGCCAGTCGAGCTTCAGCACGGCTCGGTCGGGCTGCGGCCGCTGCGCCGCCGTGACGCGTCGACCTGGTCACGTTTGCGGCGCGCGAATGCTCAGTGGCTCGGACCGTGGGATGCCAGCCTGCCGGCCGAGGCAGGTCCGCCGGCGACCTCGTTCGTCGCGATGACTGTCCTCATGCGACGTCGGGCGCGTCAGGGTCTGTCCATGCCGTTCGTGATCACGTGGGAGGGCGAGATGGTCGGCATGGTGACGGTCAGCAACATCACGTGGGGATCGGCCCGGATGGGAACCATCGGCTACTGGGTCGCACAGAGCCACGCAGGTCGCGGCATCACGCCGATCGGCGTGGCGCTGGTGTGCGACCACCTGTTCACCACGGTCGGCCTGCATCGGGTCGAGATCGCGATTCGGCCGGAGAATGCGGCAAGCCTGCGGATCGTCGCGAAGCTGGGCTTCGCCGAGATCGGGCTGGCGCCGGGATATCTGCACATCGCCGGCAGCTGGCGTGACCACCGCGTGTTCCAGCTGCTGGCCGAAGACGCGCCACGTGGCGTCCTCAGCCGCGCGACAAGAACCACTTGAGTCACATCCGTCACACATTGGACAGCGACACACGCACGATGCTCCCGGAGAACTGGTCGGTCAGGATCTACCGTTTGGCACGTGGGAGCGAGCAGCGGATTGATCATCGCATTCGTCGTTGCGGTATGGGCGGCGTACTTCGTCCCGCTCGTCCTGCGCCGCTACGACGAGGCCGGCAAGAATGCCTCGGTGGACGACGCAGGCACCACAGGTCGCGTCATCGCGCCGGCCGCTTCGGCAGCGTCCGTGCACCCGTCCTCACCCTTGACGATCGACCGTCCCGCGGCCCGTCTGGCGGCCCGACGCAGGCGCCGCACGCTGCTCACGCTCATCGCCCTGTTCGTCCTCACCGCCGTCCTCGCCATGGCCTCCGTCGTGCCGTGGCTTGGCGTCATGGTGCCTGTCGTGCTGATCCTGGCGTGGCTGGTCGCCTGCCGTGTGCAGGTGCGCGGCGAGCGCGGACTGTCCAGGCCACGCGACCGCTCCACGGAAGCATTCTCTGGCACGGCAGCCGACGAAGAAGACACGGTCATCGTGTCCGGCCAGTACGAAGAGGTCGATCCCGCCCGCCCGCACGTGATGGAGGAGACCTCCCTGGCGGTGGACGCCCTCGACGATCAGATCGTCATCGCGGTCCCGAGCGTCTCCACCGCCGGTGTCGCCCTGTGGGACCCGCTGCCGGTCACCGTGCCCACCTACGTGACCAAACCACGCGCTGGTCGTACCGTCCGAACCATCGACTTCACCAAGCCCGGTGCCTGGACCTCGGGCCACATCGAGGGCGAGAACCAGACGCTCCCGCAGCGCGACCAAGCGGCTGTGTCCGCCGAAGAACGCCGCGCCGTCAACGGCTGACCTGCCTGATAAAGTTCCGGCCGAGGGGCATTGGCGCAGTTGGTAGCGCGCTTCGTTCGCATCGAAGAGGTCAGGAGTTCGAATCTCCTATGCTCCACTCGTAGGTCGTCCAGTGATTGGATTCGCCTTCAATCGGGTACGTGTCACGCATGACCACACACGAGGACACCCCTGACGACAGCCCGCGTGACCCCGATCGGCCCGACCACCGCGGCGAGGCCGTCGTCGGAGACACGGTGGCCCGCGAGAAATTCGGCGGCCTCAACGTGGGCGCAGCCTTCTTCGGCTGGATCGTCGCCATCGGCGTCGCCATCCTCCTGGCCGGCATCGTCGGCGCGGTCCTGACAGCAGTGGGTTCCTCGGTCGAGATCACCCAATCGGATGCAGCGCGTGAAGCCGGCACGATCGGCCTGTCCACCGCCATCGTTCTTCTGGTGATTCTTGCGCTGGCCTACTACGCCGGCGGATACGTCGCCGGTCGCATGTCACGATTCGACGGGGCTCGCCAAGGTGTCGGGGTGTGGGTGCTCGGTCTGCTCGTGACGGTCATCGCCATCGCGCTCGGCGCGATCTTCGGCGATCAGTACAACGTGCTGGATCGCGTCGACCTGCCGCGCATCCCGTTGTCGACTGAGCAGCTCGGCTGGAGTGCCGTGATTGCGGGCGTCGCGGTGGTGCTGGTCACCTTGATGTCGGCCGTTCTCGGCGGCACCCTCGGTCACCGCTATCACGATCGGGTCGACCGGGCCGTCCGTCGCTGACGCGCGATCCTGCGCCCACCGGTCACGGCGGCATAGCCCAGCAGAGCGACCGCCGCCCACGGCAGCATGGTGCCAGCAACCTCGACCGCGCCGTTGAGCGCGGCGATCAAGGAGTTCCAGCCACGGGTGAGGCCGCCGAAGAAGCCGTCAGGATCGACATCGTCGATCTGCTCGTCCTGCACCAGCTCGATGTCGAGCCGGGCCAGGTCGACGTCCTCACCGATGGCGTCCCGCTGGCTGGTCATCGCCTCCAGCTCTGACTGGCGTTGGGTCAGTGCGTTCTCGGCCGCCACGACGTCGGCGCTCTGGTCCGCCTGCGAGAGGATCTTCTCCAGCCGATCGATGGAGATCTTGAGCGCGCGGATGCGGGCATCGAGGTCAACCACCGTGCTGGTCACGTCGTCGTTCTGCAACGAGACCGAGACGACATCGCCGCTCTGGGACAGCTGGTCCACGGCTTGGCTGAGTCGGGCGCTCGGCACACGAACCGTGAGGTAGGCCGATGCTGTCTTGCCGCTGCCGGACTCGTTGCGGGAGTCGACGCGTCCGCCGAGTGATTCGATGCGACCGACGACGCGGCTGACCTCGCGACGCGGGTTGTTGACCACGACGGTGGCCGATCCGGTGCGGACGATCTGGCGAACGTCGGTGTCGACGGCCTCGGTGGTCGCGGCCCCGCCGTCCGATGCTGACGTCACGACGCTGCTGCCCTGCAGGAGGGAGGCGCCGACGCCAGCGATCACGATGACGGTGGCTGCCGCCACGATGCTGGCCCCTGCGCGTCGGACGCGACGCCCTCGGGCACGGACGTTGGTGTCGACTGCGCCCATGACCGCGGCGCGCATGGCGTCGACTCGGTCATCTAGCAAGGTGGGTGTGCTCATGATGTCTCCCTCACGGCCCGCAGGTCAGAGCGCAGCTGTGCGCGGACCCGGGACAATCGATTGCGAACGCTGCCGTGGCTCACGCCGAGCTCGCGGGCTGCTGCCTCGTAGGGGTGGTCTCCCTCGATGCAGAGTCCGTAGAGCCGCTGGTCCAGAACAGACAGTCGGCTCACGGCGTCATCGATCCGGTCTTGCACCTCGGATGCGACGGCGACCCGCTCCACGTCGGACGTCGGATCCTCCACGTCCTGATCGATCTGCGAGGAGCGGTCGGCTTCGCGACGGTGCCGGCGATGGGTGTTGAGGGCGATGAACCGGGCCGTGACCATCAACCACGGCAGAATTGACTCGTCCACGATCCGCACCGATCGCGACTTCTCCCACAACGTGACGAACGCGTCCTGACTGACCTCCTCAGCCAGCGCAGCATCACGCACCACTCGGTGGGCCTGCCAGTACACCGCGCGCACGTGTCGGTCGTAGATCTGCTCGAACGCAACCCGATCGCCTGAGCCGCTGCGCTGGAGCAGCACCTCGTCGGGGATGTCGTCGAGCGGCACGGATTTCTCCTTCATGGTGGACCTGTTGAGCGTCTCACCCTGAACATGTCGTCAGAACCGCGATCGTCTCACCGCTCATCGTGTCCGCCATGGCAATAGCCCAAGAGAACCACAAAAGATGGTTCGGAAAGTGCGTAACTTTTTGGACTTTTAGCCCTAGGTTCTTCCTTGGGAGCGTCACCGATCGGTGGCGAGATTCAACAACTGAGGGAGCAATTATGTTCAACCGTGCCATCGCTTACGTCCTGGCCACCATCTTGGCTGACAAGAATGACGAGAAGGGCGCCACTGCTGTGGAGTACGCGCTCGTGATCGGCCTCGCGTCGCTCGTCATCGTTGGCGCGCTCGCGGCCTTTGGCCCGAAGCTGACCCTCTTCGTCAACGGACTCAGCTTCTCCTGAGGCAGTTGCCGGCAGCTCGACTGCCAGCATCCAGGACCTCGCGAACAGGGGTGGGCTCGGTGTAGCCCGCCCTTGTTCGCGTCAGGCCATGAACCGAGATCAGCCGAAAGAAGCCCATGAACGCCTCACGCGAACGTGGTGCCGTGGCCGTCGAGTTCGCCCTGGTGCTTCCTCTGCTGATGGCGTTTCTTCTTGGCATTATCGAGGGGGGCACGCGGTACGCCCAGCAGACCGAGGTCAACCACTGGGCCTTCATCGCGGCGCGGGACCTGTCGATCGATCCCAGCACCAGTGCGACGACCGTGGTCGACGCACTCAAGGGGTCCGACACCACGACCTATGCCGTCACGTCGGCCCCGACCACCAAGTGCGCTGCCGCTGGCGCCACGCAGGTGAGCGTGACGGTGGCGGCGACCAAGAGCTCTCCGACGGGACTCTTTCCCGACTACCAGCTCACCGGACGGGGGGTGGCACGATGCGAAAACTGAGTCAGTCATGCCGTCCCACGCGCGATGAGCGGGGCGTCGCCGCGATGTTCGTGGGACTGTCGCTCGCGCTGATCATCGGGTCGCTCGGCCTGAGCGTGGACGTGGGCCATGTGGCCTATCAGAAGACCCGAGCACAGCACGCGGCCGACGCGGCCGCCCGCCAGCTGGCGTACCAGTGTGCGCGGTACCCGACCGGCTCGGCGTGCTCGTCGCTCCAGGCCAGCGCGACTGCGATCGCCGGAGACTCGATCGAGTCGGGGACCGTCACAGCGGTCCGCGACAGCGCCGCCAAGACCGTCACGGTCAACGTGGGCAAGACGGTCGACACGAATCTTCTCGCGTTGATCGGCGTGGCCACCAAGGACGTGCTGGCCACCGCCACGGCCAAGGTCGGCGTCATGGGGCCCACGGCGGCCTACAACGTCCTGCCCCTCGGCGTGCACTACTGCACGTGGAAGAACTGGAGCAATCTGGCCGGCACGCCGACCGAGGCAACCCGCAAGACCACCTTGCGCACCGATGTCATGCAAGGGCTGGAGAACCTGCTCTCGCCCGTCACGTCGGAGGTGCAGAACACCGTCGAGATCACGGGGTTGACCGATCAGCTCAGGGCCGTGACCGGTGCGGACCCCGCGGTGGAGAACTGCCTGGACGGTTCGAACAATCAGATCCTGACCTTGACCGGGGCTACCTGGCTCACCGGCGAGACCGTCGTCTCCTCGGTCGTCAAGGGGTTGTTCAACTGGGACGCCGCCAAGTGTGAGCTCGACGTCGACAACGACGTGGAGACCTTCATCGGCGGCCTGGAGAACAATGGCTTCATGCCGCAGGGCTGTCCCAGCCACTTCGGGCACGGCAAGCTCGTCGACAAGGACAAGACGATCTTGCTGCCCGTCTTCCAACCGAAGTCGGCCCTGCAAGACCGGCTGGATCTCATGGTCGGCGCCTGCGCAGGTCTCCTGCCCAGCGCCAAGACCTGCGTCAAAATTCCGCCGAAGATCGGTGTGGAGGTCGTGGGCTTCGCCCCGTTTCGCGTCACGGGGTGGAAGTACCCAGGCAACCCGTCGAACGTGGACGGCAGCGTTGGCTGCTCCGCCATCCCGCTCAAGCTCAATCTTCGCAGCCTGGTGAGCAATCTGCTCTCCGCGCTGGAGCGCACGGTCAACAGCGTTCTGCTGCTGGCGATGCCGACCAATCTGACGTCGACGATCTCGTGCAACGGGCTGCAGGGCTACTTCACCAAGTCCTTCACCAAGGACCCCAGGTTCCGCTATGAGACGGGCGCTGACGACTTCGGTGCCAGCTACGCGTCGCTGGTCGACTGAGCGTCATCCACCCACCCACGTATCGATGAAGGGAATCGGCCGTTCATGAACAAGAGAGTCGTCGCAGTGATCGCGGCAGGCGTGCTCGCGCTGGCAGGAGTCCTCGTCCTGCTGATGTGGGCCAAGGATGCCGACCGGCGCGCCTATGAAGGAGCGAAGCTGACCTCGGTCGTGCAGATCACCGAGCAGATCGCGGTCGGCACGACTGCAGCCGAGCTCCGTGCGGCCACCACGACCGTCAAGATTCCCTCCAAGACAGTGCCCAAGGGAGCCGTTCGCACCATGGAAGATGTCGCCGGGCTCGTGACGTCGGTGCCGCTCGAGCCCGGAGAGGTGCTGCTCGCGGCCCGGATGGTCGAGCCCGGGGCCGCCAGCGGGGAGCTCGGCGGAGTGCCCGAGGGATTGCAGGAGATCGCGATCTCGCTCGAGACGGCGCAGCTGGTCGCTGGCGACCTCCGTGAGGGCGATCTCGTGGGCGTCATCGCGGGGTACACCAACCCGGAGGAGACCGTGATGGTCGAGGATCGCGCCCTCGTGATGGGCACCAATGTCACCGACCTGGCCGAGAGCGCCCAGGGCTCGGCGATTGTCACCGTGGCTGTCGACGAGGACATCGCGAAGAAGATCGCACACGCCGGTCTGTTCGGCCGGGTGTGGCTGACCAAGCAGAACGAGCTGACGAAGCACGAGGGTGGCGTCATCGACCGCAAGGACGTGACACCGTGACGCGCCTGCTGGTTCTCGGGGCGGACGAGGCATTCATTGCTCGCATGAGCGTGCTGCCGGGAACGCAGCTCGTGGCGATTGGCACCGAGCGGACTGACTGGTCGGCGTTCGATGTGGTCCGCATCCTGGATCCACAGTCCTTGCCAGACCTGATCTTGCTGGGAGCACGGGTCCCCCTCACGAACGCTCTCGGCATCGCTGCCGCGGCCCACCTGCAGTATCCACTCATCGACCTGGTCCTGGTCGGAGAGCATTCGGCCGACACGGCGGTCGAGGCCATGCGCGCTGGAGTTCGCGACATGGTCTCGGCGTCATCGTCTGAAGCATGCTTCGTCGAAATGATGCGGCGAGCCGAGATGCATGGGCCCGCGTCAGCGACGGTCGCTTCTCCTGCTGCGGCGAGTGTGCCGTCAGAGGCGAGCCGAACCATCGTGGTCGTCTCGCCCAAGGGAGGTGTCGGCAAGACGAGCATCGCGACCAACGTGGCGATCGGGATGGCTGAGACCATGCCGCACGACGTGGTGCTGGTGGATCTCGACCTGCAGTTCGGCGACGTCGCCGCGACCCTTGATCTCGCGCCGGCTCGGACCATGGAGGACGCATTCGGCCCGGATGCCGCCGCCGACAACTTGGTGCTCAAGACCATGCTCACGGCCCATTCCTCCGGATTCTTCGTCCTGTGCGGGGCGGATTCGCCGGCGGCCAACGAGAACGTGACCGGGCCGCAGATCCATCGTCTGCTCGAGCAGCTGTCAACCCAGTTCTCGTGCGTCCTGGTCGACACCGCTGCCGGACTCGGTGAGCCGACCTTGGCCGCGCTGGAGGTCGCCGACGAGATCGTCCTGGTGTCAACCATGGACGTGGCCAGCGTCCGCAGCGTGCGGCGAGAAGTGGACTTGTTGACGCAGCTGGGTCTGATGCCGGTCGAACGCAGCTTCGTTCTCAATCTCGCCGACCGGCAAAGTGGCATGAAGGTCAAGGACGTCGAAGCAGTGGTCGGGATTCCGGTCGATGTCGTCATACCGCGATCGAGCGCCGTGCAGCTGGCGGCCAACCACGGCCAGCCCCTGATGTTGCACAAGAAGCGAGGCGAACCGTTCGTCAAGGCCATCCGTGCGCTCCTCGCCCGCCTGGAGCGCACGGCGCCGGCGGCCGACAACAAGCATCGCCGCCTGGAGGTCGCGTGAGCATCTCGGACCGCCTGGCCTCGGTATCCGGGCCCATGGCGCCGCACATCGCCACCGTGACACCCGTGCCGGCGGCACCGTCCGACGCGGTGGCCACCGTCAAGGCGCGCGTCACTGAGGAGCTGTTCAAACGCATCGGCTCGCGCATCAACGACTCTTCGTTGACAGAAGCGGCGCTGCACGACATCGTTCGCGAGGAGCTCATCTCGATCATCGACGACGAACAGCTGATGCTGACCCTCGACGAGCGCAACCGGCTCATCCAGGACATCGAGGACGATGCGCTCGGACTGGGACCTCTGCAGCGGCTGCTCCAGGACTCGGCCGTCAGCGAGATCATGGTCAACGGCTTTGACCGGATCTACGTCGAACGCCACGGAAAGATCGAGCTCAGCTCGTCCCGCTTCGCCTCCGAGCCGCACCTGCGTCGTGCCATCGAGCGCATCGTCAGCAAGGTCGGCCGGCGGATCGACGAGTCGTCGCCCATGGTCGATGCCCGGCTCTCGGACGGGTCGCGCGTCAACGCCGTCGTCCCCCCGTTGGCGGTCAAGGGCTCATCGCTGACGATCCGCAAGTTCTCCGAGACCCCCTTGACCGCTGAAGACCTCGTGGGATTCGGGTCGATGACACCGCAGATCGCCGATCTGCTCCGCGCCGCGGTCGAGGCGCGTCTGAACATCTTGGTCAGCGGCGGAACCGGTACTGGCAAGACGACCTTGCTCAACGTGCTGTCCAGCTTCATCCCGACCGGCGAGCGGATCGTCACGATCGAGGATGCGATCGAGCTGAATCTCCAGCAGGATCATGTGGTCCAGCTGGAGTCCCGGCCCCCCAACATCGAGGGCAGCGGCGAGATCAGCATCCGCGACCTGGTCAGGAATTCGCTGCGCATGAGACCGGACCGCATCGTGGTGGGGGAGTGCCGAAGCGGCGAGGCGCTCGACATGCTGCAGGCGATGAACACCGGCCACGACGGGTCGATCAGCACGTTGCACTCGAATTCGCCCCGAGACTGCATCGCCCGTCTGGAGACCTTGGTCCTGATGGCTGGCATGGATCTGCCGCTGCGTGCGATCCGCGAACAGGTTGCGTCAGCGGTGGACCTGATCGTGCAGATCCAGCGGCTGCGAGACGGCACCCGGCGGATCACCCACGTGACCGAGGTGATCGGGATGGAGGGCGATGTCGTCACGCTGCAGGACGCCTTCGTGTTCGACTTCGCAGCAGGAGTCGATGCTGCCGGCACATTTCTCGGTGTTCAGGAGCCCACGGGCGTGCGCCCGCGCTTCTCGGACAAGTTCGAGGAGATGGGCATTGATTTCGATCTCAGTGTCTTCGCGGGCGCGCCTCGGCGGCGGCGATGATGGGGTTGACGCCCATGCTGGTGGGTGGGACTGCGCTGCTCGCAGGATCGGTCGCGGCGATCGGCTACGCGCTGCTCGGGTCCTCGGTCCCGCGGATCTCCAAGCAGCGACGGCTCGGCACCACCGCCCCGCCCGAGCCGATCCACCGGCGTGCGTACCGCGGGTTGGTCGAGGGCATGGATCTGCTGCTGCGCCAGCGGGGCTGGATCCCCTTTCGGGCCAGCGAGCTGGAGGAGGCAAACATCCACAAGCCGGCCAGCGTCGTGTTGTCCTGGATCCTGATCGGGTCGGCAGCCAGCTTCTTGATGGGTTTCGTGATCTTGGGCGGCGTCGTGGCGGGCGTGCTGTCGATGCTGATGGTCCCGGCGGTCGCCAAGGTGGTGCTGAAGACGCGATCCGCCGCCCGGCGTCGACGATTCGAGTCTCAGCTCGACCCGACACTGCGCATCCTGGCGTCGGCCCTGCGCGCCGGCCAGAGCCTGACCATGGCGGTCGCCTCGGTCGCATCGGACGCCGAATCTCCCATGTCGGACGAGCTCACGCGCATCGTCAACGAGAACCGCGTCGGTCGTGACCTCGTGGAGGCGATGCTGGAGTCGGCGGAACGGATGCGCAGCGAGGACTTTCGCTGGTTCGCCGAGGCGGTCGAGATCCAGCGCGACACCGGCGGCAATCTCAACGACATCATCGACGTCGTGGCGGAGACGATCCGAGACCGCGCAGAGATCCGCGAGAAGATCAATGCCTATGCCTCAGAAGGCAAGGCCTCGATGTGGGTCCTGATGGGGTTGCCCATCGCGCTCGGACTCGCCTACACGGTGATGCGCCCCGGCTACATGGATCCGCTGTTCGTCTCGGGCGTCGGGAGGGTCCTCCTGACGCTGTCGGCTCTGCTCTACGCGGCCGGGTACCTGTGGATGCGCAAAATCGTGGACATCAAGGTCTAGGGGCGGTCATGGTCATCGTGGGAATTGTGCTCATCGCCGGCGCGATCGGTGCCCTGACGGTCGGGACGGGGCTGGTCGCCCTGCCCGACAAGACGATCCGAGCCCGCCTGCTGCCCACCGAGGTGCCAGGCGCTGATGACCCCGGCGCCCAGCGCATGCGCCAGGTCGATCGGCTCGAGGGCGCCGAACGCTACGTGATGCCCGGGGGCCTGTTCGGGCGGATCGAGAGAAATCTCGTCCTGGCCGGTCACCCGGCCCCGTGGTCGACCCGCAACATCGCGCTGGTCAAGGTCGTGCTGCCGGTGGCGATGTTCCTCGCGGTCTCCTCCTTCGTGCTTGACCGCGGATCCCCGATCATGACGGGCATGGGCCTCGCCGCCGTCGTGGTGGCCTACTTCGTCCCCGATCTGCTGATCTACAGCCGGGCGACCGAGCGGCAGGAGCAGCTCCAGCGCGATCTTCCCGACGTGCTCGACAAGATCGTCATCTCGGTCGAGGCAGGCCTGGGGTTCGAGGCTGCCATGGCCGCCACCGCTCGCTCGGGCACGGGTCCCCTGGCCGAGGAGCTGGTACGGACGACTCAGGACATCGGTCTGGGGATGGCCCGGCGCGATGCCTATCAGGCGCTGCAGAAGAGGAGCAAGTCAGAGGACCTCACCTCCTTCGTTCGGGGTGTCATCCAGGCTGAGGAACATGGGTCGTCGATGTCGTCGATGGTCCGCATCCAGAGCAAGGAGATGCGGATGAAACGCAAGCTCCGCGCCGAGGGCAAGGCCGGCAAGGTCTCGGTCAAGCTGCTCGGCCCGCTCATGGCCTGCATCTTCCCGGTGCTGTTCATCGTCGTGCTGGCTCCCGGAATCCTCAACGCGGTGGCCATGTTCTGATCTGCGTCGACCCTTGACACCCCGCTTTACATTCAATACCTTTCTGTAAAGAAGGGGTGATTCCGCATGACGATTCACGCGACGGTTGACGGTCAGCAGGTCCAGTGGCGCGACACCAAGCGGTACCTGTGGCTGATCGGGACGATCATCCCCATCCTGCCGCTGGGCACGTGGGGTCTGTACGCCTGGACGGGCTCCGCGCTCTCGTGGTGGTTCGGACCTGTCTTCGTGTTCGTGATCGTCCCGCTCGCCGACCTGATCGCCGGTCTTGACCCCAACAACCCCCCGGACGAGCTGATCGAGGCGCTGGAGGAGGACCGCTACTACCGCCGGATCACCTACGCGTTCATCCCGCTGCAGATCTCGGGTCTGATCTGGGCCTCCTACCTGTTCGGCGGTGGCACGCTGCCCGGGCTCGATGGATCCCTCGCGTTGGTGGACAAGCTCGGGCTGGCCGTCTCTGTCGGCATGGTGGCCGGTATCGGCATCAACACCGCGCACGAGCTCGGCCACAAGAAGAAGGAGCACGAGCGCTGGTTCGCACGCGTCGCCCTCTCGCAGACCTTCTACGGCCACTTCTACATCGAGCACAATCGGGGCCACCACGCTCGGGTGGCCACCCCGGAGGATCCGGCGAGCGCTCGCCTCGGCGAGACGCTGTGGGAGTTCCTGCCCCGCACCATGAGCGGCAGCCTGCGCAGCGCCTGGCGCCTGGAGAAGAAGCGATTCGATCGTCAGGGCAGGTCGCACTGGTCGATCAAGAACGATCTGTTCAACGCCTGGGCGTTTTCCGTCGTGCTGTGGGGCGGGCTGATGATCGCCTTCGGATGGCAGATCCTGCCCTTCCTCATCATCCAGGCGCTCGCAGGCATCTGGCTGCTTGAATCGGTCAACTACCTCGAGCACTACGGCATGAAGCGTCGCGTGCTGGAGAGCGGACGACCTGAGCGGGTCAACCCGAGTCACAGCTGGAACTCCAACAACATCGGGACCAATGTGCTGCTGTACCACCTGCAGCGACACAGCGACCACCACGCGAACCCGACCCGGCGGTACCAGGCGCTGCGCGACTCAAAGGATGCTCCCGTGCTGCCGACAGGCTACGCCGGCATGATCGTGCTCGCCTGTGTCCCGCACCTGTGGCGACGGGTCATGGATCATCGGGTCATGGACCACCTCGACGGCGACCTGACCAGCGCCAACCTGCACCCACGCGTCGCTGCGACCTACGAGCGCCGGTACGGGAAGGTGGCGGCATGAGCCAGTACATCTGCCCCAACTGCGAGTACGTGTACGACGAGGAGCGTGGCGATCCGCGCGAGGGCTGGCCAGCTGGCACGGCATTCGCCGACATCGATCCGGACTGGACCTGCCCCGACTGCGGGGTGCGCGACCAGATCGACTTTCTGCCGATCGAGCAGTTCGAGCGCAACGACCAGGACGGCAACATCATCTCGGCGGAAACCAGGAATCCACCACCATCATGAGCGTGCGTGATCGGCTCTTGGTGTCGGCGCATGCATTGATCGAGACCGAGGGCTGGGGCGCGGTGCGGATGGCGCGGGTCGCAGAGTCGGCCGGCGTCAGTCGCCAGACGGTGTACAACGAGTTCGGCACCAAGCACGGCTTGGCCGAGCAGCTGGCCCTGCGGGAGCTGGCACGATTCCTCACACTCGTCCGGGACCGCATGGCCGACGCCGACGACATCATCACCGGCATCCGGTCGGCGTGCGCAGCGGTGCTGCTGCTCGGTGAGGAGAGCGTGCTCGTGCGCAGCGTCACCGGCGCCGGAGGCGACGACGACTTCCTCACGATCCTGACCACCGAGTCGGGGGAGATCGTGGAGACGGCCACGGCTGCCGTGCAGCAGGCGGTGAACGAGTTCTACCCGCCGACCGGACTGACTCCCGATCAGCTCGCTGTCTGCGTCGAGGCCGTCGTCCGGTGGGTGCTGTCGGCCATGACCCGACCGTCGAAGCGCCCCGAGGAGACCGCCGCGGACATCGGATGGCTGCTGGGCCTGGCTCTGCGCGGTGCCTCAGTTTGACCCGGCGGGTGTGGAAACCCGGTCGAGCGCCGCACGGGCGAACGACTCGTGACCGAAGCCGCTCCTGGGTTCGCTAGCGGACTCACGGTCCCCTAGATCCACCGGGGCGACCACATCCGGCTGTACCAGGTGTCATACGGCACCAGCTGGTCGGTGAGGATCGGGTGGAAGTAGCAGAACAGCCCGATCGCCGTCGCCACCAGTGCCCCGGCGAGGACCATGACGACGTAGCGACCGCGCACCGAGGTAGCGGACCGATAGGCGAGATCGGCCAGCATGGCGATCGCGACGATCATGAACGGCAGCACCGTGACGGCGTAGAAGGAGAAGATCGGACGGTCGTCGTTCAAGAACCAGGGCAACCAGCCGGACAGCACACCGACGACCGGCACGGCCCAGCGTCCCTGCCGAGTCATGATCCACGCGACGATCGATCCGACGGTTGCCACGGAGCCGGCCCACCAGACCGCTGGATTGCCGAGGATCGTCACCACCCGGATGCAGCTGGAGTCGGCCGCAGCGCCGCACGAGGCTGCCGGCAGGTCGTTCTGCGCATCGACGCCGACCGGGCGGTCCAGCACGAGCCAGCCCAGCGGATTGGACTGGTACGGGTGAGTGGCGGCGTCGAGTCCGCGGGTGTGGAAGTCGAAGGTCATGACGTGGAAGTGCCACAGCGAGCGCAGGGCGTCACGCGTCTCGCCGAGGAAGCCTGACGGCGAGCGATCGAGGTAGGCGCCCCACGGGTCGGAGTAGGTGCCGTAGCCGAAGCCGAAGCGAGCTTCGTACGCCTCGTGGTGGACGAGCCAGCCGGTCCAGGTGAGGAGGTAGACCGCGCCAGCGACGACCACGATGGAAGCGAAAGCGGGCGCGCCGGTGCGCAGCAGAGCGGTCCAGCGGTCCCGGCGTGCGACGACCTCCCAGACGACGACCAGCAGTCCGAACGCCGCCAACGAGTACACCCCACTCCACTTGGTCGCGCAGGCCATGCCGAAGAACACCCCAGCGGCCAGCTGCCACGGGCGGAACCAGCCGCGGATGCGGTCGCGCGCCACCGCCTGGTCGTGATCGGCCACCAGACATGCGACAGCGGCAAGGATCCAGAAGGCGAGGAACACATCGAGCAGGGCTAGCCGTGACAGCACGAAATGGGCCCCGTCGAAGGCCAACAGCGCGGCGGCGAAGCAGCCGAGGACGGTCGACCCGGTGAGCCGGCGCACGAGTCGGGCCAGCAGGAGCACCGTCAGGGAACCCACGACGACGGCTGAGATGCGCCACCCGAACGCGTCGAGTCCGAACAGCTGCTCGCCGATCGCGATCAGCAGGCGCCCACCCTCGGGGTGCACCACCCATGACGGTTCGCCGGTCATCAGGTTGGTCAGGTCCCCGCGAGCGATCTGGTCGTTGGCCTGGTCGGCGAAGTCCTGCACGTACCCGTGCTGCAGCAGCGACCAGGCGTCCTTGGCGTAGTACGTCTCGTCGAACATGAGGATGCGCGGCTGCGCCACGTCCCACACCCGCAGCGCGAACGCGAGCAGCGCGACCCCGATCGGCCCGATCCACCCCCACGCTCGCACCCGGCCCAGCCTAGTAGTGCGACGATGAGGCCGTGTTGATTCTGGCGGCCACTCCGATCGGGCGAGCCGACGACGCGAGCCCACGGTTGCGCGAGCTGCTCAGCAGCGCCGACGTCGTGGCGGCGGAGGACACGCGTCGTCTGCACCGGCTCGCAGGCGATCTGGGGGTCACCGTCACGGGCCGGATCACGTCGTACTTCGAGGGCAACGAGGAGCGCCGCACGCCGGACCTGCTGGAGCACCTGCGGGCCGGATCGACGGTGCTGCTGGTCACTGATGCCGGGATGCCGAGCGTCTCGGATCCGGGCTACCGGCTGGTCGCGGCGGCGGTGGAAGCCGGCGTGGACGTCACGGCCGTGCCCGGACCGTCTGCCGTGCTGACGGCACTAGCCGTCTCGGGTCTGCCGGTCGACCGATTCTGCTTCGAGGGCTTCCCGCCCCGCAAGGCCGGTGAGAGAGCGCGGGCGTTCGGCGCGCTCGCGTCCGAGCCACGCACCATGGTCTTCTTCGAGTCACCGCACCGCACCGAGGCGAGCTTGGTCGCGCTGGCCCACGCTCTGGGTGGCGATCGGCGCGCGGCCCTGTGCCGCGAGCTGACCAAGACTCACGAGGAGGTCGTGCGGGGGACGCTGGACGAACTGATGGCGTGGGTGCCCGAGCAGGAGCACGGCGTCCGGGGGGAGGTGACGCTGGTGGTCGAGGGAGCATCGGCCGCGCAGCGCGAGTGGACGACCGATGACCTGCGCGCCCTGGTCGACGAGGTGCAGGCCACGACTGGTCTGAGTCGCAAGGACGCGGTGGCCGAGGTCGCTGCGCGCACCGGGGCACGCCGCAAGATCGTCTTCGACGCCGCTCACTAGGATGGTCCCCGTGCCTGAGCAGCCTGCCGATCCGGTCTTCTACCTGACGACGCCGATCTACTACGTCAACGACGCCCCCCACATCGGACACGGCTACACGACCGTGATGGGCGACATTCTCGCTCGCTGGCACCGCCAGCGCGGCGAACGCGTCTGGTACCTCACGGGCACCGACGAGCACGGGCAGAAGGTTCTGCGCAAGGCCGAACAGAACAACACCAGCCCGCAGGACTGGGTCGACCGACTGGTCGAGACCGAGTGGAAGCCGATGCTCCAGACGCTCGACATCGCTCATGATGACTTCATCCGCACCACCGAGCAGCGCCACCTCGACGGATCGCAGGCGTTCTGGAAAGACCTGTACGAGCGCGACGCGGTCTACAAGGGCGGGTTCTCCGGCTGGTACTCCGTCGGGGCCGAGGAGTTCGTCGGCGATGACGACGTCCGCGACGGCGAGGGCGATGACGACGGCTTCACGGTGTCCGTCCTCGACGGGAGCCGGGTCGAGCGGGTCACGGAGGAGAACTACTTCTTCCGCCTCTCCGACTACCAGCAGCGACTCCTCGACCTGTACGAGGAGCACCCCGAATTCATCCAGCCGGAGTCCGCACGCAACGAGATCGTCTCGTTCGTGTCGCGGGGTCTGCGTGATCTGTCCATCTCGCGATCGACCTTCGACTGGGGCATCGAGGTGCCCTGGGACCCCGAACACGTCATGTACGTGTGGATCGAGGCGCTGCTGAACTACGTCACGGCGATCGGCTATGGCACTGACGCTGAGCGCTTCGAGGACACGTGGCCAGCCGTGCACCTGGTCGGCAAGGACATCGCCCGTTTTCACGCCGTCATCTGGCCGGCCATGCTGATGGCGGCTGGCCAGCCGGTGCCGCATCGGGTGTTCGCCCATGGTTGGCTGCTGGTTGGCGGGCAGAAGATGTCCAAGAGCAAGGCGAACGGCATCCGGCCCGACGAGCTGGTCTCAGAGTTCGGGTCTGACGCCTACCGCTACTACTTCGCGCGGGCCCTGACGTTCGGCAGCGACGGGTCGATCTCGTACGAGGACATGCACGCGCGCTATCACGCCGATCTGGCCAACGGGCTGGGAAATCTGGCCTCTCGGGTGGCAGCGATGATCGGGAAGTACGCAGGCGGTCAGCTGCCCGCAGTCGACTCCGTGACCCCGGCAGAGCAGGCCATCATCGACCTCGCCGCCACCGCGGTTGCCGATGCTGACGATGCCATCGACGCGCTCGCGCCACACGAGGCCTTGGCGTCGTTGTGGCGGATCGTCGATGCGCTCAACGGGTATCTCGCCGACCAGGCGCCGTGGCAGGTCGCCAAGGAAGACATGAAGCGAACCGGCACCATCCTCGCGACCGCTGCCGAGGGGCTGCGCGTGCTCGCCATCGTGCTGGCACCGATCATGCCGAAGGCGACCGAGATTCTGTGGCACTCGCTCGGGGCCGACATCGCCCTGGGACCTCTGGCCGACCAGCGCATCGCCGACGCGGCGAGGTGGAACCAGCTGCCCATGGGCGCCACCGTGACCAAGCCGGCGTCGCTGTTCCCGCGCATCGAAGCGTGATGCACACACCCGGCTGGCCTGACACGCCAGAACCGCTGCCCTCGCCCGTGGTGGACAACCACTGCCACCTCGATCACGCGCCCTCGCTCGGGATCGACGAGGCGCTGGACCGTGCCGCGGCCGTCGGCGTGACTCGCGTGGTGCAGGTGGGCTGCGATGTCGAGAGCTCGCGATGGGCTGTCGACACGGCCCGCGCGTTCTCTTCGGTCGTCGCGGCCGTGGCGCTGCACCCCAACGAGGCACCCCGACTCGCCGAAGCCGGGAGGCTCGACGACGCGCTGGCCGAGATCGACCGGCTCGCCGCCGATCCGCACGTGCGGGCCGTGGGGGAGACCGGCCTGGACTACTTCCGCACCGGTGAGGACGGCCGTGGCCCACAGCACGCGTCTTTTCGCGCACACATCCAGATGGCCACGCGGCACGACCGCACACTGGTGATCCATGATCGCGACTCGCACGCGGACGTTCTGGCCGTCCTGGACGACGAGGGTGTGCCGGAGCGCACCGTCATGCACTGCTTCTCCGGCGACGCGGACTTCGCCCGTGCATGTGTCGAGCGGGGTGCGTACCTGTCGTTCGCCGGAACTGTCACGTTCAAGAACGCCGAGAATCTGCGTGAGGCGCTGCGCGTCACGCCCATCGACCGGATTCTGGTGGAGACGGATGCGCCCTTCCTCACACCCGTACCGCACCGCGGTCGCCCGAACGCGTCGTTTCTGATTCCGCTCACGGTGCGCTTCATGAGCGAGGTTCTGGGACTGGAGGTGCCATTGATGTGCCGCGCGATCGATGCCAACACCGACCAGGCGTTCGGCGGTGGGTGGCCGCAGCGAGTTTGACCTGTCGAAAAGCACCGGTATCGTGGAACGCTGCTGTGTTCTCGACCGGTCAGGATGTTTGTGAGTCACGTAAGAACCCGCAGGACCCTTCCCATCATCGCGTTGAATCTAGCCATCGTTCTGCTGCTCGGGGGCGGCACGGCCGCCTACGGCGCCATGAGCAATTCGGTGACCCTGACCGTGGAGGGCTCGAGCCACACGATCCGAACCTTCGGCAGCTCGGTCTCTGAGGTTCTGTCAGCTCGTGACATCGATGTCCGGCCCGTCGACAGGGTCAATCTGGACGCCGGCCACCAGCTGTCCGACGGCGATGACATCGAGGTCAGCTTCGCCAAGCCCGTGACCCTGTCGGTCGATGGCACCGTCACCGAGCACACGGTGTACGAGCAGACGGTCAGCGATGCGCTCGACGATCTCGCGGTCGACGTTCCTCAGGATGCCTTCGTGTCGGAGGGCCCTGACGCCGCACTGAGCCGGACCGACAACACTCTCGTCGTCAGCACGACCAAGGATCTCTTGGTCAAGGCCGATGGCGAAAAGCACGAGCTCGCCACCACGGCTCCCACCGTCGGCATGGCGCTCAAGGAGGCCGGTGTGGCCCTGGGCAGCGATGACGAAGTCGAGCCGAGCATCTTCTCGTTCGTGGAGCCCGATCAGAAGATCACGGTCGTGCGGATCAAGAAGGTCGAGAAGACCGAGACGGTTCCGGTCGACTTCACCGTCGACGTCCAGAAGGATCCCGAGGCAGCCGAAGGTGAAGTCGACGTCCTCACCCGGGGCGTCAAGGGCGAGAACCGCGAGAAGGTCGAGCTGGTCTATGCCGACGGCGAGCTGCGAGAGCGCAACGTGCTGGACCGCGAGGTGCTGTCCAAGCCGGTGACCCAGGTCGAGAAGCGCGGCACCAAGGTCGAACCGGTCAGCGGTGTCTGGGCGGCGCTGGCCAAGTGCGAGTCGGGCGGCAACCCGCGGGCCAACAACGGCAACAAGTACTTCGGTCTGTACCAGTTCAGCATCCGCACCTGGCAGAGCGTGGGCGGATCGGGCAACCCGGCTGACGCCAGTCCGTCAGAGCAGACCAAGCGTGCCAAGATCCTGCAGGCCAAGGCCGGCTGGGGCCAGTGGCCGTCGTGCAGCAAGAAGATCGGCGTCCGCTGACGCCAGTCCGGCTGCTCGGGCCCACGGATGTCCGAGAGCTGGCGGCGCGGTGCGGCATCCGTCCCACCAAGCAGCGTGGACAGAACTTCGTCATCGACGCCAACACGGTGCGACGCATCGTGCGCACCTCGGGGATCGGGCCTGACGACGTCGTCGTCGAGATCGGCCCCGGCCTCGGGTCGCTGACGCTGGGGCTGCTGGAGGTCGCGGCCCACGTGACCGCAGTCGAGATCGACGAGGTGCTTGCGGCACAGCTGCCGGCCACGATCGACACTCAGGCACCCGGCCGCTCCTTCGATCTGGTGGTGGCCGATGCCATGAAGGTGAACTCGCTGCCAGGCGCGCCGCCGACCGCGCTGGTGGCCAATCTGCCGTACAACGTCTCGGTGCCAGTGCTGCTGCACTTCTTCGAACAGTTTGCGACGATCGAGTCCGGCCTGGTGATGGTGCAGTCTGAGGTCGCGCACCGGCTGGCTGCCGGTCCCGGTTCCCGCACCTACGGCGTGCCGAGCGTCAAGGCGGCTTGGTATGGCGACCTGAGGTTGGCAGGGAACATCGGTCGCACCGTCTTCTGGCCCGCGCCGAACGTCGACTCCGCTCTCGTGGCCTGGACGCGTCATGCGCCACCGGGCGATGAGGATCTGCGGCGCCGCACCTTCGCCGTCGTGGATGCCGCATTCGCGCAGCGCCGCAAGACGCTGCGCGCAGCGCTCGGTTCATTCGCCGGTTCGCCGTCGGCGGCCGAGGCAGCCCTGGTCGCTGCCGACATCTCCCCGCAGGCACGCGGCGAGCAGCTGGCGCTCGCTGACTTCGTCCGACTCGCCGGACAGTTTCGGGACATCTCCCACTAGGTTGAACGGGTGACGTCTGCGACCGTGCGGGTCCCCGCCAAGATCAACCTGTGCCTGGGGGTGGGACCGGTGCGACCCGATGGGTTTCACCCGTTGGCCACCGTCTACCAGGCAGTCGATCTGCATGACGAGGTCCGCGCCACGTTTCGCGACGACGGGCAGATCACGGTGTCGGTGCACGCCCAGATGGATGCGTACGCCGAATCTGTCGTCGTTCCGGAGAATGACGAGAATCTCGCCGTTCGAGCGGCCCGTGCCGTGCAGGATTTCACGGGAGTCACCGATGGCGTCGATCTGGCGATCCGCAAGGTGATTCCCGTGGCTGGCGGGATGGCAGGCGGCTCGGCCGACGCCGCAGCGGCGCTTTTGGCGTGCAACGAGGTGTGGGGGACGCGTCTGTCCAGGGCCGATCTGGATCAGATCGCGGCGACGATCGGGAGCGACGTTCCCTTCCTGCTGCACGGCGGAACGGCCGTCGGTGGTGGGAGAGGCGAGATGGTCAGTCCCGTCCTGGCCCGCGGCGGGTACCACTGGGTCTTTGCCACGGCCGTTCACGGGCTCTCGACGGCCTCGGTCTTCGCCGAGTTCGACCGGTTGACCGAGGGCCAGCAGGTCCGCGACCCCGAGGTGCCTGACGCCCTGATGGCGGCGCTGCGTGCCGGTGACGCCGACGCGCTCGGCGATCATCTGTCCAATGACCTCACCGAGGCGGCGCTCTCGTTGCGACCGGAGCTGACCGACACCCTCGAGATCGGTCTGGAGGCCGGAGCGCTCGGCGCCATCTTGTCCGGGTCGGGTCCCACCGCCATGTTCCTGGCCGAGGACGAGCAGCACAGCCTCGACATCTCGATCGCCCTCAGCAGTGCCGCGTCGTGCGCCGATGTCATCCAGTCACGGGGGCCCGTCCCGGGCGCCCGCCTCGTCGGCTGACGTCTCAGCTCAACCGCTCGGACAGCTCGAGCCACTGCTCCTCGATCGAAGCCTGCTTCGACTCAGCCTCGGCGACCTGCTTGGCGATCTTGGCCAGGCCGGCATAGTCGGCGGGATCATGGGCCGCCATCTCCGCCTCCAGCGCGGCAATCCGCTTCAGCACGGTCGCGAGCTTGCGCTCAGCCGATCCGAGATCCTTGCGAGCTGCGTGCCGCTCCGCACCGCTGAGCTCGTGTGAGGGTTCCTGTGCGGGTGCCGGCGTACCGGCGGAGGCTCGCTGACGGTCCTGCTCGCGGCGTAGCTCCAGATACTGATCGACGCCCCCGGGGAGATGCCGCAGATGACCGTCGAGGATGGCGTACTGCTGGTCGGTGATGCGCTCCAGCAGGTAGCGGTCGTGCGAGACGACCAGCAGGGTTCCGGGCCACGAGTCCAGCAGATCCTCCATCGCGGCCAGCATGTCGGTGTCGAGGTCGTTGGTGGGCTCGTCGAGCACCAGCACATTGGGTTCGTCGAGCAGGATCAGCAGCAGCTGGAGGCGCCGCTTCTGGCCGCCAGACAGATCCCTGACCGGCGTGGCCATCTGGGCGTTGGAGAAGCCGAGCCGCTCCAGCAGCTGCGAAGGAGTCATCTCCTTGCCGCCGGACACGTAGGCGGTGCGTTGACGGCCGACCACGTCGCTGACCCGGTCCGAGCCGACGTCCTTGAGCTCGTCGAGCTCCTGGGTCAGCGTCACGACCTTGACGGTCTTGCCCTTCTTCACCCGTCCCGACGATGGCTCGACAGCGCCCGTGACCAGTCCGAGCAGGGTCGACTTGCCCGACCCGTTGGCGCCGAGGATGCCGGTGCGCTCACCCGGGCCGATCCGCCATTCGACGTGCTGGAGCACCGGCTCGTCGTACGACACGGACACGTCGAGGATGTCGACGACGTCCTTGCCCAGCCGCGCCGTCGCCATCTGCTGCAGCTTGATGGGGTCGCGGGCTGGCGGTTCGTTCGCGATCAGGGCGTTGGCCGCGTCGATCCGAAACTTGGGCTTGGAGGTGCGGGCCGGAGCTCCTCGCCGCAACCACGCGAGCTCCTTGCGCATCAGATTCTGACGCTTGGACTCGGTGGCGGCGCTGTGCCGGTCGCGCTCGACGCGCTGCAGGACGTAGGCCGCGTAGCCGCCTTCGAAGGGCTCGACGATTCCGTCGTGCACCTCCCACGTGGCGTTGCAGACCTCGTCCAGGAACCACCGGTCGTGCGTGACGACCAGCAGGCCGCCAGCGTTGCTCGCCCAGCGGGTCTTCAGGTGCTTAGCCAGCCAGGTGATGCCTTCGACGTCGAGGTGGTTGGTGGGCTCGTCGAGGAACAGCACGTCATGGTCCTCGACCAGCAGCGCGGCCAGGGCAACTCGTCGCCGTTGCCCTCCCGACAGGGTCCCGATGATCGCATCCCAGCTGATGTCAGAGACCAGGCCCGCGATCACGTCGCGGATCCGCGCATCACCAGCCCACTCGTGCTCGTCGCGATCGCCGACCACGGTCAGTCCGACGGTCTGCGTCTGATCCAGGGTGTCGGTCTGGTCGAGCATGGCGATGTCGACGCCGCCGCGGGTCGTGACCCGGCCGGAGTCGGGCTCGAGGAGGCCAGCGAAGATGCGCAGGAGGGTCGACTTGCCGTCGCCGTTGCGCCCGACGATGCCGATGCGATCGCCTTCGTCGATGCCGATCGTCACCGATCCGAAGACGGTTTTGGTCGGGAAGTCCAGCGCGATCTGTTCAACGCCGAGAAGATGGGCCACTGGGTGAGTCTAGGAACCGTCGAAAGGCAGCGAGAGGGTGCGTAGGGCATCGACCACCTGCGCCGTCGCGGACGGGTCGAGATCGGCGAGCAGATCCTGCTCTCGAGCCAACAACGCCGTGAACGCGCCGTCGACGCTCGAACGGCCTGTTGCGGTCAGGCGAACGAGAACGCCTCGGCGATCCGAGGGATCTGGGAGTCGGTCGACCAGGCCCTTGCCGACCAGTCGATCCACCCGATGCGTCATGGTGCCGCTGGTGACGAGCGTCTGCTGCACCAGCTGACCGGGGGAGAGCTGATAGGGCTCACCAGAGCGGCGGAGGGCCGACAGGACGTCGAAGTCTGATGTCTCCAGTCCGTGGTCAGCGAACGCCTCGCGGCGGGCGCGGTCCAGGTGCAGCGCCAGGCGCGTGATCCGACTGAGCACCTGCATGGGTGTCACGTCGAGGTCGGGACGTTCGCGCTTCCATGCCGTCACCAGCCGGTCGACCTCGTCCTCCATGACCCGAGGTTAGCCGGGTTGGCAACCATCCTCAAGATTCTTGATGTCGAGATTCTTGATGAGGCCTACGCGCCGTCGATCCGATACCGTCCAGCCATGACCGCTCTCACGGCCCTGGGTGCCGCCCGCCAGTCCGAAGCTCTTGCCGCCGGCGAGGCCACGTCGCGCCAGCTGACCGAGGCCACGCTTGCTGCCATCGAGGTCGAGCAGTCTCGTCTGAACGCCACCGTTGCGGTCTTCCGGGACGAGGCGCTGGCTGCGGCCGATGACGCCGATCGTCGCCGCGCCGCGGGCGAGAAGGGACCACTGCTCGGGGTGCCGATCGTCGTCAAGGACGATCTCGACATGGCCGGAAAGGTCACCGGACTGGGCAGCCACGCTCAGACGAGGCCGGCCGCAGAGGACTCCGACCTGGTCGCTGCGATCCGGGCGGCGGGCATGGTCATCGTGGCCAAGACGACATTGCCGGAGCTCGCGATCATGGGGTTCACCGAGACCGAAGCCCACGGCATCACCCGCAATCCACATCACACCGACCACACGCCCGGCGGCTCGTCAGGCGGCTCTGCGGCGCTCGTGGGAGCGGGCGCGGTCGGTATCGCGACGGCGTCAGATGGCGCCGGCTCGATCCGCATCCCGGCCGCCTGCTGCGGGCTGGTGGGCTTCAAGCCGTCGCACGGTCTCGTGCCCAGCAGCGGCGGGTGGCACGGTCTCTCGACGCAGGGTTGCGTCGCTCCCCACGTGGCGGACAGCGCCATGTTCCTCGACACGTTCGGCAGCTTTCCCGACGCGCTGTCTGAAGCTGCGGTCCGCGATCCCGAGCCGCTGAGGATCGGCTGGTCACTCAGCGCCTCAGCAGCGACGCGGCCCGACGCGCTCGATCCCGACGTCCGCGCCGCTCTGGACCGCACCGTCGCGCTGCTGGCGGCTGCAGGGCACGACGTGCGCGAGGTGAAGATCCCCTATCGGCTCGGCGCCAAGGCACTGACCGTTCGCTACCTGAGTGGGATCCGGGTTGGCACCGAATCGGTGCACGACCCGAGCCGGCTGGAGGAGCGCACCCGCGCCATTGCGCGTCTGGGCGCCCCCTTTGGAGCGCGGGCTGTCCGGTGGGCGAATCGCAAGGGCGAGGAGTTCGGCGCCTCGATCCACGACGAGCTCGACGTGGACATCCTGCTGACCCCCGTGATGTCTGGGCCCGCCATTCCCGTTGGCCACTGGGCCCGGCTCGGTGCCGTGCGGCTGGTGCTCGCGATGAACGGGTTCTACGCGTACACGGCGCAGTGGAATCATGCCGGCACCCCGGCGGTCTCGATGCCCGCCGGAGCCACGACGAAGGGTCTGCCGCTCGCGGTCCAGCTCATCGCCCGGCCCGGCGACGACGTCCGGCTCATGTCGCTGGCGGGCCAGATCGAGCGCGGCCTAGACTGAAACGACCGATCCCCGGTTGGTCTGCCGGCAGGGCCCGCCTGACTTTGAATCAGGACTAGCGACGCAGGTTCGACTCCTGCCCGGGGAGCTAGCTCGCATCCTCGAGCACGGTGTAGATCTCCCACTGCTCGCCGTTCGGGGTGTTCTCGACCCAGAACTTGTCCTGTCGCGCGTAGCAACAGGTGGTGTCCCTTTCGTCCGTGGACGTGACGCCTTCACCGGTGAGCCGGGCCTGGACGTCGTCGACGGCGTCGGTGCTGTCGACCTCGACGCCGAGGTGGTTGATCGAGCCGCCCGTGCCGGGGTTCTCCATCAGGACCAGCTTGAGCGGCGGCTCAGCGATGGCGAAGTTGGCGTAGCCGGGGCGGACCTTGGCGGGCTCGGTGGCGAACAATCGTGAGTAGAACGCGATGGATTCGTCGAGGTTCTCCACGTTCAGGGCGAGCTGCAGGCGGGACATGATGATCTCCTATATTGATGGATGTCGATGTCTCCTACGTTGCGCTACATATAGACAGATGTCAATATGTTGTGCATGCCCATCTTGTGCTGTGCGCCGCTGACTCGCGAACCGCTGACCACCGAGCTCGCCGAGCAGGCGGCCGTCATGCTCAAGGCGATCGCCGACCCAGTGCGATTGCGACTGCTGTCGCTGGTGGCGTGCCATCAGGACCGCGAGGCCTGCGTGTGCGATCTCAACGACGCCTTCAACCTGTCGCAGCCGACGATCAGCCACCACCTCAAGGTCCTGTGCGAGGCAGGGCTGCTCGACCGCGACAAGCGCGGAGTCTGGGTCTACTACCGAGTGAGCGCCGAAGCGCTGG
>NZ_JBAVCB010000089.1:0-7415 GCF_049586495.1 Aeromicrobium sp.
TCCAACACCTTCGGCCTGGACCTCGAGCTCACCGAGGGCATGCGCTTCGACAAGGGCCACCTGTCGGGCTACTTCGTCACCGATCCGGCCTCCATGGAGACCGTGCTCGAGGATCCGTACATCTTGATCGTCAACAGCAAGATCAGCTCGATCAAGGACCTGGTGCCCGTGCTGGAGAAGGTCATGGCGTCCGGCAAGCCGCTGGTCATCATCGCCGAGGACATCGAGGGCGAGGCTCTGGCCACGCTGATCGTCAACAAGCTCAAGGGCGTCTTCAAGTCGGTCGCCGTCAAGGCTCCTGGCTTCGGCGATCGCCGCAAGGCCATGCTGGCCGACATCGCCATTCTCACCGGTGGCGAGGTCATCAGCGAGGAGGTCGGACTCAAGCTCGAGAACGCCGATCTGACGCTGCTCGGCACGGCCCGCAAGGTCGTCACGACCAAGGACGAGACCACGATCGTCGAAGGCGGCGGTTCCGCCGAGCAGATCGCCGGCCGGGTCAGCCAGATCAAGAACGAGATCGAGAACAGCGACTCGGACTACGACAGCGAGAAGCTGCAGGAGCGTCTGGCCAAGCTGGCCGGCGGCGTCGCGGTCATCAAGGTCGGCGCGGCCACCGAGGTCGAGCTCAAGGAGCGCAAGCACCGCATCGAGGATGCGGTGCGCAACGCCAAGGCTGCTGTCGAAGAGGGCATCGTCGCCGGTGGCGGCGTCGCGCTGGTCCAGGCCGCTGCGGCGGTGTTCGAGAAGCTGACGCTGGAGGGCGACGAGGCCACGGGCGCGAACATCGTGCGCGTTGCCGCGTCGGCGCCGCTGAAGCAGATCGCCATCAACGCTGGTCTCGAGGGTGGTGTCGTGGCCGAGAAGGTCGCCAACCTGCCCGACGGTCATGGCTTGAACGCAGCGACGGGCGAGTACATCGACCTGATCGCCGCGGGCATCATCGACCCGGCCAAGGTCACGCGTTCGGCCCTGCAGAACGCGGCATCCATCGCGGCGCTGTTCCTCACCACCGAGGCCGTCGTGGCTGACAAGCCCGAGCCGGCCGGTGCCGGTGGCGCCCCCGACATGGGCGACATGGGTGGCATGGGCGGCATGGGCTTCTAGTCCGCACAGCACCGCCTGAACGGCCCCGGACCGCACGGTCCGGGGCCGTTCTGCGCCTCCTAGAGGTGGGTGCGGACGTCGCGCAGCTCGGGGAAGAAGGTGAGCTCGAGGGCGCGCTGCAGAAAGTGCACCCCGCTGGAGCCGCCGGTGCCGCGCTTGAAACCGATGATCCGCTCGACGGTCTTGAGGTGCCGAAACCGCCACAGCTGGAAGCTCTCCTCGACGTCGACGAGCTCTTCGCACATCTCGTAGGCGTCCCAGTGATCGTGGGGGTCTGCGTAGATGCGCCGGACCACTTCGATCACTCCGGGGTGGGCTTCGTAGGGGATGGTGAGGTCGCGGTGCAAGATCTCGGTCGGCACGTCATGCCCGCGTCGGGCGAGCAGCTGCAGGAAGGCGTCATACAACGACGGCGAGCTCAGATCCGCCAGCAGCGCGTCATGCAGCGCAGGATCGTGGTCGAAGACCTTGATCATCTGCGGATTCTTGTTGCCCAGCAGAAACTCCACCGTGCGGTACTGAGGCGACTGGAAACCCGACGCCTTTCCCAGGGAATCGCGGAACTGCACGTACTCGACCGGGGTGAGGGTCTCCAGCACCGACCACTGCTCGAACATCTGTCGCTGGATGGCTTTGATTCGCGCCAGCCGCTTCAACGCTGGCGAGAGGTGGTCGGACTCGATCAGCGCGATCGCCGACCTCAGCTCGTGGATCAGCTGCTTGAGCCACAGCTCGGTCACCTGGTGCTGGATGATGAACAGCATCTCGTCGTGGTGACCCGACACCGGCTGCTGTGCCGAGAGAAGAGCTGGCAGCTGCAGATAGCTCGCGTAGGTCATCTCATCGCGGAGGTCGGTGGAGACTCCGTCCTCGATGGGCCTGAAGGATTCAGTCATGTCTGCAACCTATGGCAGGGTTCTGGCGTGGCATCGCGACCGGACCTTCCTGCGGCGTGGATCCAGCGTGTCGACGCAGCCCTCGCCGGGTGTCCGGAGTGTCAGCGCGAGCCCGCCTGGACAGGGGTTCGCTGGCGCGTCGGGGGCAGCAATGTCGTCGGGTTGGTGCTCGACGACGACACGTCGTGGGACGAAGTCGCCGAGCTGGTGGTCGAGTCGTACTGTGTGCAGGCTCCTCCTCGCCTGGTGGCTCAGGTCGACCGTCCTGACGGACGGGTGGCAGGATGCGGGGGTGGAGCAGCGACATCGTGACCGACTGCGGACGTCCGGTGTCGAGGCCACGTCGCTCGACGCCCTCACGTGGCATCTCGAGGTCGACGCCTTGCCGCAGTGGTGGCACGACCGGGGCAACGCGCTCTACCTGGCCGACGGCGCCTGGCTGCCGCCGCACGTCCTGGCCGACCTGGTCCTGTTCCCGGTCCACGACGTGCTGCTCGTCGTGGGCTCTCCCATGGAGTGGCTGAGCTCGTTGCTGGTTGGCGGTGATCACGCGACGGTCTTTGTGGATCAGCAGTGCGTTCTCACCGCCGGCGACATCTACTGCGGAGCCGATTCGCAGATCGTGCTGCACGGCCCGGTCGTGGCGACGCGCGAAGCCGTCGTCGACGCCCGCAACGGCGGCAGTATCGTGGCACTCGGTGATCAGCTCTGGGCAGCCCATGTCTACGTCGCGACCGACGACATGCACCGACTGGCCGACCGTGAGACCGGAGCTCGACTCAATCCCTTCGGCGCTCACATCCGGCTCGGCCGGCACGTCTGGCTGTGTCGTGACGCCGTGGTCACCGGCCACGTCGACGTCGGCGATGGTGCCGTCGTGGCGATGCGTGCCGTGGTTCGCGGCCAGAAGGTGCCAGCGCACGCCGTCGCGGCGGGGGTCCCTGCGCGCATCCTGCGCACCGATGTGGAATGGAGTCACGACGACCTCCCGTAGGTTCCCAGCCGGGTGCATGCCGGCGGTGAGGTCGCCCACTGATCGTCCGCCGGTAACCGTCGGTTACACGTGGCTAGAGTGTGTCCATGAGCGATCTCGCATACACCCTGAAGGTCTTTCGGCGCATCGGTCTGATCGCCCCGATCTTGCCGCACCGCATCATTGGCGCCGGCGTCCAGCTGGCCAAGTGGGGTCCCGGCTTCCCCTCGGGCGTGCACGCCTGCGCGGCCCGCTACCCGAACCAGGTCGCCATCATCGACGATGCTGGCAGCCTCACGTGGCGCGAGATGGCCCAGCAGATCAACCAGCTCACCGACGTCCTGCGCGAACGCGGGGTCGGCGCCGGCGACTCGGTCGCCCTGCTGGCGCGCAATCACCGCTACATCGTCATGGCCATGGTTGCGGTCATGCAGCGCGGCGGTCGAGTGCTGCTGCTCAACACGATGGCTAGCAAGTCTCAGCTCGGTGAGCTGGCCAAGCGCGAATCGGCTGCGCTCGTCCTGCTCGACGAGGAGTTCTTGCCGGTCGCTGCGGATCTGCCGCGTGAGGAGCTGCTGCTCACCTGGGCCGACAGCGACACCACGGACGTGCCGTCGGTGGCCGAGCTCATCGTTGGCCGTCCGACCGCTGGCCACAAGCCGCCCGAGAAGCACGGCAGCGTCATCATCTTCACCTCCGGCACCACGGGACTGCCCAAGGGCGCGCGCCGCGAGGAGCCCAAGGACCTCAAGCCGTTGGTGACCTACTTCGGTGCCATCCCGTTCACCGGGAACTCCACCATCGTGCTGGCAGCGCCCCTGTTCCACTCCTGGGGTCTGATCAACTTCGGCTTTGCCCTGTCGACGGCGCCCACCTACGTGCTGCGACGACGATTTGATCCGAAGCTGGTTCTGGCCGACATCCAGAAGCATCGCGCCGAGGTGCTCGTCGTGGTCCCGCTGATGATGCAGCGGCTGGTCGGAGTCGACCCCGACGTCGTCGCGGCGACCGACGTGTCGTCGTTGAAGATCACGGCCAGCAGCGGGTCGGCCCTGGCGGGGGATCTCGCCAATCACTTCATGGACACCTTCACCGACTCGGTCTACAACTTCTACGGTGCGACGGAGACGGGCTGGGTCACGATCGCCAGCCCACGCGACTTGCGTGAAGCACCTGGAACGGCCGGCGTGCCGCCGCACCGCACGACCGTCAAGATCCTCGACGCCGACGGACACGAGGTCCCCCAAGGTGAGACCGGTGTCATCCACGTGGGCAATGACATGCCATTCGGCGGATACACCGACGGCAACACCAAGACGTTCGCCGACGGACTCATGAGTACCGGAGATCTGGGGCACTTCGACGAGAATGGTCGCCTGTTCGTCTCGGGGCGCGACGATGACATGGTCATCTCCGGTGGCGAGAACGTGTTCCCGCGCGAGCTGGAGGACGCCTTGATCGAGCACCCAGCCATCTCCGACGTGGTGGTCACGGGCATCCCCGACGAGGACTGGGGCCAGTGCCTCGCGGCCTACGTCGTGGTGCGCGAAGGAGAGAAGCTGACCGAGGACGAGGTCGTGGCCCACGCCAAGGAGCACGTCGCGCGGTTCGCGGTGCCGCGTCGCACCATGTTCCTCGACGAGCTGCCGCGCAATCCCACCGGGAAGGTCATGAAGCGCGAGCTGCCTGACTTCGCGTAGCGCGGGCAGCCACGGTCGGTCGCGCGCTGTGGCAGGCTTGCCGCGTGAGGCGACCCCTGTCATGACGGCAACGATCGGTCCCGTCGACGGTTTCCAGCGACGCCACCGCGTCCTTGGCTTCCCGATCGCTGTGGTCTACAAGTACTTCGACGACCAGGGTGCCTATCTGTCGGCCATCATGACGTACTACGCGTTCATCGCCATCTTCCCGATCCTGCTGCTGGGCACGTCGATCCTCGGTTTCGTGCTGCAGGGAAATCCTGATCTGCAGGAGCGGCTGCTCAACTCCGCGTTGAGCCAGTTCCCGATCATCGGCGACCAGCTCGGACGCCCCGAGGGCCTGCAGGGCTCGACCTCGGCGATCGTCGTCGGATCGCTGGCGGCGTTGTACGGCTCGATGGGTCTTGGCCAGGCAGTACAGAATGCGGCGAACATCGCGTGGTCGGTGCCGCGCAACAGTCGCGCCAATCCCTTTCTGCTGCGGTTCCGCAGTCTGGTGCTCCTGTCGATCGGGGGCATCGGGATCCTGTCGCTGGCCATCGCGACCGCCGTGCTCGCCAACCCCGTCGCCATGGGCGCAGACATGGAGGCCACTGTCGGCACGGTCTCGCGGGGTGTCGGTTTCGTCCTGACGCTGGGCATCTTCGTGGCGATCTTCCGCATGATCAGCCTCGGCCGCGCCAAGACACGATCCGTGCTTCCGGGAGCATTCTTCACCGCCGTGTTGTGGCAGGCGCTGCAGGTGGTGGGCAACACCTACGTGACCGAGGTCATCGGCAAGGCCAACCAGGTCAACCAGACCTTCGCGCTGGTCCTCGGTCTGATCGCGTTCATCTATGTCGCCGCGATCATGGTGATGCTCGGACTCGAGGTCAACGTGGTGCTGCGGCGCCGGTTGTACCCGCGGGCGCTGTTGACGCCCTTCACCGACAACGTCGTGCTGACCGAGGCCGATCAGAAAGCCTACGTCGCCTATGCCAAGTCGCAGCGACACAAGGGTTTTCAGAACGTCGTCGTCACCTTCCGGGAGGGCGACGAGGCGCTGCCCACTAGGGTGGGGACCGACGGTCCAGCTCCGAAGACGCAAAGGTGACGACATGCCCACGGGCAAGGTGAAGTGGTACGACGCAGAGAAGGGCTTCGGCTTCCTCAGCCGCGAGGACGGCGAGGATGTCTACGTCCGCGCTGACGCGCTGCCCGAGGGCACGACCAGCCTCAAACCGGGCCTCCGCGTCGAGTTCGGCATCGTCTCCGGTGGCCGCGGCGACCAAGCCTTGCAGGTGCGTCTGCTCGACCCCGCCACGTCGGTGTCGCGAGCCCAGTCTCAGGCACGTCGCAAGGATCCTGAGGCCCTCGCCATCATCGTCGAGGACCTCATCCGCATGCTCGACGACATCGGCGAGGGCTATCGGCACGGTCGTCACCCCGATCGCGGTCACGCCAAGCCGATCGCTCAGGTGCTGCGGGCTGTCGCCACCGAGCTCGAGCTCTAGCCAGCCGGGCGGGGAGGCTTCTGGTCCGAGGCACGGGTCAGGACGAACACCAACCAGGCGATCAGCAGCGCGGCGACGACGAGCAGGCCCACACGGGGGCTGGCGCCGAGGGTGAACAGGCCGATGCCGATCAGTCCGCCGATGACCCAGGACAGCTGCAGCAAGGTTTCAGAGCGCGCGAACATCGAGGTGCGCACGTTCTCGCGCACATCACGTTGGATCAGGGCGTCGAGACTGAGCTTGCCCAGTGACTGGCACAGGCCGACGGTGAGCCCCAAGATCACGGCGGTCCACCAGGTGAACAGCACCCCGATCGTCGCCATGACGGTGACGTCCAGCACCAGCACCGCGATGACGACCCGCTCAGGCAGTCGCGACTTGAGGATGTTGCCCAGCAAGATGCCCAGGAGATTGCCGACGCCGGCGCCGCCGATCACCAGACCGAGCAGGAGCGTCGGGCTCCCGTCCCAGCCGAGCGATGCTGGTGGTTCGCGCAGGCGGAACGCCATGAAGATGGTGAGGAACCCGGACAGCAGGCGCAGCCCAGAGTTGCTGCGCAGCCCGTTGACGACCGCGTGGGTGATGATGATGCCCCGCCGCTGGTTGTCTCGGTCCTGGGACGGATCGGCGATGGCCGACAGGTCGACCTGCTCCTCGCCCTCGCTGGAGTCGACTCGTGCGGGCAGCAAGATGGCCAGCACCGTGCCGATCACGAACAGCAGCGCGGCGTAGCGCAGCGACCACGGCGCCCCGATCAGGGCGGCGAGACCGGCGATCGGCGCTGAGATGACGGCGGCGGCCGTGCCGGTCAGGGAGATGCGGGAGTTGGCCTTCACCAAGGTGAAGTCTGAGGGGAGGATGCGAGGCAGGGCGGCGGCGCGGGTGACTCCGTACGCCTTTGACGAGACCAGGCATCCGAGCGCCGCGATGAAGAACACGGCCGATGTCTGGTCGCCCGAGACGGCGCCGGCCAGCACCCAGCAGCAGAAGGCGCGCATGGCCAGTGTTGCGCCGATAGCCCAGCGGCGGCCGCGGCGGAAGCGGTCGAGGAAGGGTCCGATCAAGGGCGCGACGAAGGCGAAGGGAAGCATGGTGATGACCAAGAACAGCGCCACCTGGCCCGTGGCTTCGTCCGTGGGAACGGTGAAGAACAAGGTGCCAGCCAGCGAGATCGCGACGGCGGCGTCGCCGGCGGTGTTGAACACGTGCAGCTCCAGCAGGCGGGCCAGGCCGCTCTCGCCCGCGC
>NZ_JBAVCB010000090.1:0-11277 GCF_049586495.1 Aeromicrobium sp.
CCCCGTGACCTCATCGGCGCCGGAGTAGGTGATGACCAGGGCGTCCGTAGCGGCCAGCACGGCGTCGAGCAGGAGCTGGCGGTCCTCGCTGCGTGGATCGCGCTCGCCCGTGAGTGGGCGCCGCGCCAGCACGTCGTCGCCGTCGGGTGACCCGGCCCGCGGGAACACGCCGTCATCGACGCCGAGCAGGCACACGACGCGATGCGGCACCGAGCGCATCGGCACCATGGTGCAGACGGTGAGCGATCCGGTGCGGAAGTTGGCCCGGGTGGGCCGGCCGACGAGACGGGCCGCCATCAGGGAGCGGATGTCGGTCAGCGAGAGCTCGATGGCAGCGTCGGCTTGCTCGGCCCCGATCGCGGCGAGCTCGCGCTCGGTCTGGTGCACCTGCCACTCATCTCCCCACCCCACGTCCGTGAGGGAAGCGACCGCGGTGCGCAGGGTGTCGACCCAGCCAGCCACGGAGGCCGTGCCGGTCAGCCGATCGGTGATCGATCGCAGCCGCTCGACCAGCTCGGTGAGTCGTCCTACCAGGTCGATGCCCGACGAGCCCACGGCGTCATAGGGCAGCGTGGGACCGAAGTACCGGTGGGCGTCATGGGAGACGGCAGCCCCCGCGAGCATGCGGTCCAGCCCGAACTGCCACGTGTTCTGCACGTAGGCTGCCAGCCCGTACGGTGCCCGATGGGCGTCGTCGAAGGCCCAGCGAACTCCGGTCTCGTCGACCCACCGGGTCATGGTGTCGAGGTCATCATCGGTGAAGCCGAATCGGCGGCGGACCGGCTTGGTGGCCGCGAGGTCGAGGATCGTGCTGGCTGGCGCGCGGCTCCCGGCCAGGTCGAGCAGCCGGCCGATGACGCCGAGCAGCGGGTTGGTCTGCACCAGCGATCGATCGGCCAGCCGCACCTGGAGCTGCTGCCCCGGGTGCCAGCCGTCGGTCGACGAGCTCACCCCACCGAGCCCGAACGCCGCCTCGACCAGAGGGGCGAAGCGTTCGATGTCAGGGCACATCACCACGATGTCGCGGGGCTCGAGCGTGGGGTCGTCGGCGAGGAGTCCCAGGACGACCTCGCGCAGAACCTCGACCTGCCGGGCCGCGCCGTGACAGGCGTGCACCTGCACGGATCGGTCAGCGGGGTCGACACAGTGGTCGCCAGCCGGGACGCGGTTGGCCTCGATGTCGGACTGGAGGCGGCCCAGCAGCGTGGGCGGACGGGGCGAGGGGATGTCCAGAGCCACCGACGTGGCGGCGATGGGGGTGACGGTGCGTTGGAGCTCGCGGACGTCACGGCCGAGCGTGGCCAGCAACGGGTGCAGCGCGGCGAGGTGCGTGGAGTCGTCGCGCCGTGCCATGGGGCCGGTGGACGTGGGGTCTCGCAGCGCCTGCCACAACGCGTCGGAGGCGTGCGGCAGCCAGATGTCGACCTGCCGATGCTCAGCCAGAGCGCGCAGCAGGTCGACCTCGGTGACGGTGAGGCGAGTGTGGCCGAGCAACGACAGCCGCGGTGGGAGATCGCTGGCGTCTGGGTCGGCAGCGAGGCGCCGGACGGCGGCATGGTGCCGCACGACGGGAGACGGCTGGGCGACGTGGGCCACGAGGCGGCGCCAGAGCTCCGGCTGCCAGGCCAAGTCCGCATCGACCGGCTGCGCGGCACCGTCGGTGTCAGCTCCGGCCTCCCAATCGATCAGCATGCTGGGTCGTTGGGCCGCATAGCTCGCGAACAGTCGGGCCAGCCGGTGGGCGACGGCCCATCGGCGACCGCGGCGCACGTCGTCGCCATGGACACCCGACTGACCGAGGTGGCGAGTGAGAGCCGGACACCACGCCTGGCCCAGGCTCGCGTCGATCACCTCCAGCAGCGGCCAGACCACCGTGTCGGGCGACCACGGGTCATCGACGTCGAGACCAACGACCTCGGCCACGATCGAGCGAGGGGCGCGAAAATCGACGCCGGCACACACTCCGTCGTCGTACCGGCCGCCGGTCGCTCCGGTGCCGAGCGCGTGGGAGAGGCGCTGGCTGACCCAGCGCTCGACCCCCTTGGCCGGGACGATGACGAGCTCACGGGCGAAGGGATCAGCCTGCGGGACCCGTAGGACGTCAGCCAGAGCGTCGATCAGAAGATCGGCCCGAGGTGCCCGGTGCAGTCGAAGGGAACCTACGTCACGGCCGGGGCGCGCGGTCATCGGATCGATCCCCTCCCCTGCTCGGCAGCCTCGTGCGGCAGCCTAGGCCACGGGTCCGACACTGAGGCGCCTGATGAACAACCGGAGGACCGAGGACCCTCTTCGTGACGCGATCGAGCCACTGCTACTTTCACAAGGAACCCCCAGCCTCTCCCGCAAGGAGCACCTCCTCGTGACCACCCCCGTCAAGGTCGCCGTCACCGGCGCTGCCGGCCAGATCGGCTACAGCCTTCTCTTCCGCATCGCCAGTGGCGCACTCTTCGGCCCCGACACACCCGTGCAGCTGCGACTGCTGGAGATCACCCCTGCGCTCAAGGCACTCGAGGGCGTCGTGATGGAGCTCGACGACTGTGCGTTCACCACGCTCGACTCCGTTGAGATCGGCGATGACGCCAACACCATCTTCGATGGCGCCAACCTGGCTCTGCTCGTCGGCGCCCGCCCCCGAACCAAGGGCATGGAGCGTGGCGATCTGCTCGAGGCCAACGGCGCGATCTTCACGGCGCAGGGCAAGGCCCTCAACGACAACGCTGCGGACGACATCCGGATCGGCGTCACCGGCAATCCGGCGAACACCAATGCGTTGATCGCCCAGACCAACGCCCCCGACATCCCGGCCGAGCGTTTCAGCGCCCTGACCCGCCTGGATCACAACCGTGCGTTGTCGCAGCTGGCTGCGAAGACCGGCTCCAGCGTCGGCGACATCAAGAAGATGACGATCTGGGGCAATCACTCCGCCACCCAGTACCCCGACATCTTCCACGCCGAGATCGGTGGCCGGAACGCCGCTGAGGTCGTGGGCGACCAGGCCTGGATCGAGAACGACTTCATCCCGACCGTCGCCAAGCGCGGCGCGGCGATCATCGAGGCTCGCGGCGCTTCATCGGCCGCGTCGGCCGCGTCGGCCACCATCGACGCCGCTCGCGACTGGCTGCACGGCACGCCGGAGGGCGACTGGGCCTCCATGGCCGTGCGCTCTGACGGTTCCTACGGCATTCCCGAGGGTCTGATCTACTCCTATCCCGTCACCACCACGAACGGCAACTGGGAGATCGTCCAGGGCCTCGAGATCGACGACTTCAGTCGTGCCCGCATGGACGCCACCGCTGCGGAGCTGATCGAGGAACGCGACGCCGTCACCGAGCTCGGCCTGATCTAGAGGTCTGCTGACGAGCCACGCCCGAATGGCTAGCCGGGCTGGTTGGGGATGACGACGGCGAGCACCACGAGGCTGACGCCGAGCAGCGTCATCCAGACGACATCGAACGGTGTGCCGCGCACGCGCAGCATGCCGATGTGGTCCGGGGGCACGACGGCGCGTGCCACGGCACCGATGATGAAGGTGATGCCCACGAGGCTGACGCCGATCCGCCAGGCATCGAGCGCGATCAACACCATGCCGGCCGCCACTCCCAGCAGCAGCACCAGGTAGAGCTGCGACCCGCGGCTGCGCGGCAGCTTCAGCGGAGTCACGATCGCTCCGCGGCGTCGACCACATTCGCCAGCAGCATGGCGCGTGTCATGGGACCGACCCCTCCGGGGTTCGGCGCCACCCACCCGGCCACGTCCATGACCGACGGGTGCAGGTCGCCGACGATCTTCCCGTTCTGGTCGCGGCTCACGCCGACGTCGAGCAGAGCCGCGCCAGGCTTGATCATGTCGCCGGTGATGATGCCCGGCACCCCGGCCGCGGCGATGACGATGTCGGCGCGGGCCACCTCGGCCGCCAGGTCCCGGGTGCCGGTGTGGCACAGCGTGACGGTGGCGTTCTCGGACCGGCGGGTCAGCAGCAGCCCCATCGGGCGACCGACGGTGATGCCGCGCCCGACGACGACCGCGTGCTGGCCAGCGATCTCGACACCGTGTCGACGCAACAGCTCGATGATGCCGCGCGGCGTGCACGGCAGCGGCGCCTCCTTGCCCAGGACCAGCCAGCCGAGATTGGTGGGGTGCAGGCCGTCAGCGTCCTTGCCGGGGTCGATGCGCCCGATGATCGCGTTCTCGTCGATGCCCCGGGGCAGCGGAAGCTGCACGATGTAGAGCCCGCATGCCGGATCGGCGTTCAGCTGGTCGACAGCAGCCTCCACCTCGGCCTGCGTTGCCGTGGCGGGCAGGTCGATCCGGATCGACTCGATGCCGATCTCAGCGCAGTCCTTGTGCTTGGCGCCGACGTACCACTGGCTGCCCGGGTCGTCACCGACCAGAATGGTCCCGAGCCCGGGGACGATGCCACGCTCACGCAGGACGGCGACTCGTGCGGTCAGCTCGGCCTTGATCGACGCTGCCACGGCCTTGCCATCGAGAATGTGCGCTGTCACGCAGCGAGTCTCTCACGGCACTACCCGTCGATTCCGGCTGGTCAGCCCTTCTAGGATCTCCTCATGGACCCCGACGTCTGCCTTGGCACGCTCGCCTTCTGGCCTGTGGATCTCGCGCTGCTTGCTGGTCCCGTCGCGGCCGTGTTCGCACGACGACCCGATCTGAGCGCGCGGGCAGGAACCGCTTCGATCGATCCAGCTCTGGCCGACACCGCAGCACTGGCAGCTGAATATGCCTTGACTCCCGAGATGTCGGCCAACTGTGTCGTGGTGCGTGGTCGGCGCGGCGGTGATGAACGGGTCGCCGCGTGCGTCGTCCTGTCCCACACCCGCGCCGACGTCAACCATCTCGTGAAGCGCACGCTGGACGTGCGCAAGCTCTCGTTCGCCCCGCAGGACTGGACGGTCCAGATGTCAGGCATGGAGCACGGCGCCATCACGCCGATCGGACTGCCCGACGAATGGCAGGTCCTGGTCGACCGCGCCGTCACGGAGCAGCCGTGGGTCGTCGTCGGCAGCGGTCTGCGACGCTCCAAGCTGGCCTTGCCGGGTGCGGTGCTGGCTGATCTGCCCGGCGTCCGAGTGCTCGACGAGCTCGGGGTCGCCGCCGAGGTGTGACGAGCGACCTTCGCGGGTACGACAGACACATGCGCCACGACTACGAGTACCTGATCATCGGTGCCGGCATGACCGCCGACGCTGCCGCCCGTGGCATCCGCGAGGTCGATGCGGACGGATCCATCGGCATCGTGGGTGAGGAGCCCGATGCTCCTGTGCGCCGCCCAGCCCTGTCCAAGGACCTGTGGACCGACGCCGACGCCACCCTCACCGACAGCACGCTCGACCCCGCTGGCGCCACCGGAGCCGAGGTGCATCTCGGCCACCTCGTCACCGAGATCGACCCGGCCGCCCGGGTGGCGACCTCGGCGTCCGGCGACGAGTTCGGCTACGCCCGGGTGCTGATCGCGACCGGCGGGCACCCACGACACCTCGACGGCCTGGAGCCGTCCGATCGTGTCGTCTACTACCGCACCGTGGCCGACTACCGCCGCGTGCGCGAGGCGGCCCAGCCCGGCACTCACGTCGTCGTCGTGGGCGGCGGCTACATCGGATCGGAGATCGCGGCGGCGCTGGCACAGAACGAGGTGCAGGTCACGATGGTCTTCCCCGAAGATCACCCGGGTGCCGGACGCTTCCCCACCGAGATTGCCGAGCAGATCACCGCACGCTACGCCGAGGCCGGCGTGCAGCTGCGCGCTGGAACCGGCGTGGATGGAGGCACGGTCAGCGGCGACGGGATGCGGCTCGACCTCGACGACGGCTCGACGCTCGACGCCGACCTGGTCGTCATCGGGCTAGGCCTCGAACCCTCGACCGCTCTGGCCGAATCTGCCGGCCTCGAATGCTCCGACGACGGCGGCATCGTGGTCGACGACCATCTGCGCACGTCGGTACCCGACGTCTTCGCGGCCGGGGACGTCGCCTCGTACATCGATCCGCGACTCGGTCGGCGCCGTGTGGAGCACGAGGACAACGCCCTGACGATGGGCACGGCTGCCGGTCGCGCCCTCGCCGGCTCCGACGAGCCGTACGCGCACACCCCGATGTTCTACTCGGATCTGTTCGACCTCGGCTACGAGGCGGTCGGGCGCATGGACCCGTCGCTGGAGACGGTCGTCGACCAGCAGGGCGACGGCTCGGTCGTGTACTACCTCGACGGCGACCGCGTGGTCGGCGTGCTGCTGTGGAACGTCTGGGACGCGGTCGATGATGCCCGCGAGGTCATCGCCCGCGGCAAGCGGCCCGACTCCTTCACGGGTCTGATTCCTTTCGACTGACGCACTGAGCGGCAGCTCAGACCGGCGGGGTCTCAAGGGAGGCCACCGGCTTTTGCTGGCTGAGCGCCAGCCAGATCACGGCGGACAGCACGAGCAACCCACCGAGCAGCTGCACGCCGCCGAGCCGCTCGTCGAGCAAGAGGGTCGCCAGCGCAACCGTGACCACCGGCTCGACCGTGGACAGCACCGACGTGGCAGTCGGGCCGAGCAGCGCGAGGCCGGCGAAGAACGTCAGGATCGCGCCGACCGTGCAGATGACGGCGATGGCCACCAACGAGCCCCAGCCCACCAGCCCGTCCGGGAAGGACTGTGGGCGGTCCGCCAGCGCCGCGCCCAGCGTCAGCGCACCGGTGACGAAGGTCGCGGAGCAGCAGATGATCGTCGTCACGATGATCGCATCGAGGCCCACCGTGACGACCGATCCCACGACGATGTAGATCGAGTAGATCACCGCTGCGGCGATCGCCAGCGTGATCCCCAGCGCCCGGCCGCTCCCGCCACCGACGACCAGCGCCGTCCCCGTCAGCGACAGCACGAGGGTCAGCACCGTCACGACGTGCAGCCGCTCGTGCAGGACAACCACCGCGAGCACCGTGACGAACGCCGGGAACAGATACAGCAGCAGTGCGACGAGACTGGCCTGCGCGTGCTCCAGGGCCAGGAAGAAGCAGGTCGCCTGACCCACGTAGCCGATGCCGCCCATCGCCGCGACCGGCCACCAGCGACGCACGGGAGGCAGAGGCACCCGCCTCACCCGAGCCACGGCCAGCAGCACGACCGAGGCCAACGCAAAGCGCACGAAGATCAGCGGGAGCGTGTCGGTGCCGTCCTCGTGCGCCCACACGCCGAACACGGCCATCGAGCCGAAGGCTGCGGCCGACACGACGACCAGCGCGGCGCCCCGAACCCGCTCAGACATGTCGTCGGTCCGCCCGCCAGCGTCAGTGGAAGAAGTGTCGGGTGCCGGTGAAGTACATGGTGACGCCGGCCGCCTCCGCCGCTGCGATCGTCTCGTCGTCGCGCACCGACCCGCCCGGCTGCACGATGGCCCGGACACCGGCGTCGAGGAGAATCCCCGGGCCGTCGGCGAACGGGAAGAACGCGTCGGACGCGGCCACGGATCCGCTGGCACGGTCCCCCGCCCGATCGACTGCCAGGCGGCACGAGTCCACCCGATTGACCTGGCCCATGCCGATGCCGACCGAGGCGCCGTCCCTGGCCAGCAGGATCGCGTTGGACTTGACGGCCCGGCACGCGGTCCACGCGAAGGCGAGATCAGCGAGCAGTGCGTCGTCGGCCGGCTGCCCGGCGGCCAGTGTCCACGCCCTTGGGTCGTCGCCGCCGACATCCTGGACAGCGTCGACGCGGTCGATCCGCTGCATCAGGATGCCGCCGCTGACGGCACGCAGCTCGACCGCGGCGCGGGTCTCGTCATCGGCCACCCGCAGGACACGAATGTTCTTCTTGCCCTGGAGAACCTCGACGGCACCCGGCTCGTAGTCAGGGGCCACGATCACCTCGGTGAACACCTCAGCGACCTGCTGTGCCATGGTCACGCTCACCGGGCGGTTGGTGGCGATGACGCCGCCGAACGCCGACACAGGGTCGCAGGCGTGGGCGTGGGCGTGCGCGATGGCGACGTCAGCGCCGATGGCGATGCCGCACGGGTTGGCGTGCTTGATGATGGCGACGGCCGGGTCAGTGAAGTCGTACGCGGCACGGCGAGCAGCATCGGTGTCGACGTAGTTGTTGTACGACATCTCCTTGCCGTGCAGCTGCTCGGCCGCCGCGAGCCCTCCACCCTCGGCCTGCCGGTACAGCGCGGCGGGCTGGTGCGGGTTCTCGCCGTAGCGCAGCACCGCCGAACGCTCCCACGTCGCACCCACGAAGTCGGGCCAGCCGCCGGCCTCGGCGACGTCGGGGCTCGGAGCGTACGCACTGGCGAACCACGACGCCACGGTCACGTCGTAGGCCGCCGTGTGCGCGAAGGCTTCGGCCGCAAGTCGCTTGCGCTGCTCGAGCGTGAAGCCCCCCGCCGCGAGTGCTGCGCGGACCGCAGCGTACCGCTGGGGCGAGACCACGACGGCCACGCTCGGGTGGTTCTTCGCGGCCGCCCGCACCATCGAGGGACCGCCGATGTCGATCTGCTCGACGCAGTCGTCAGCGGTTGCTCCCGATGCGACAGTCTCGCCGAACGGGTACAGGTTCACGATGACCAGGTCGAAGGGCTCGATGTCGAGATCGGCGAGCTGACGCTGGTGGTCATCGAGGCGCAGATCAGCCAGGATGCCGGCGTGGACGCGTGGATGCAGCGTCTTGACGCGGCCATCGAGACACTCGGGAAATCCGGTGACCTCCTCGACCGGGGTGACCGGCACACCAGCCGCCTCGATGGCCTTGGCCGTGGAGCCGGTGGACACGAGCGACACGCCGGCTGCGTGCAGGTCGCGAGCGAGATCGGCCAGTCCGGTCTTGTCGTAGACCGACACGAGGGCGCGCTTGAGGGGGCGAGAGGTGGTCATGAGTCTCCGAAGGTGATGGTGCGGCCGTCAAGGGTGTAGCCCTCGCGCGCCATGCGGCCGACCCAGTCGACCAGCATCTGGCGCTCGCTGAGCTTGATGCGTTCATGCAACGTGCTCTCGTCGTCGTCCGGCAGGACGGGCACGACCACCTGAGCCACGATGGGCCCGGTGTCCACCCCGGCGTCGACGACGAACAACGTGGCGCCGGTGACCTTGACGCCGTACTCGAGGGCATCGCGCGGACCGTGCATCCCGGGGAAGGACGGCGAGAGCGCGGGATGCGTGTTGACGGTGCGTCCGCCGAACAGGGCCAGAAACGCTGGGCCGGTCAGCTTCATGAAGCCGGCCAGAACCACCAGATCGGGTGCGTGTTCGGCGACCTGATCGGCCAGCGCGATGTCCCAATCCACCCGATCGGGGAAGTCCGAGACAGGGAGGACGAACGTGTCGATGCCGTGCCGCTCAGCGCGGTCCAGCCCCTCGATGCCGTCACGGTCAGCGCCGACGGCGATGATGCGAGCGCCAAAGTCAGGATTGTTCGTGGCGTCGATCAGCGCTTGGAGATTGGTGCCTGCGCCAGAGACGAGAACGACCAGGCGGGCCGGCGTCTGCGCCTGGTTCTGGGGAGGAATGGAGGGCACGCTCGCCACGATAGTGCGCGAGGACCGCCCCGATCCCACCGCCCACCGCCATGACGGGCACGGCGACGAGCAGCGGGGTGAGGGCCGCCGGGCCGGCCTGTTCCATCCGCCCCGGTCCTATCGCCCCGCCCGACGCTCCGATGAGAACGCCAAGCATGAATCCGGCCGCGGCGCCGGCAGCGAACCCGGCCACGATCTGGGACCTGAGCTCCTCGGAGGGATCTGTGCAGGCCCGCCATCCGGCCACCGCTCCTGCCGCCAAGGGCACCAGTCCCAGCAGGAACACCCACCCGGGAAACTCTCCCGGCGACGGCAGGGCGGCCAGCACCGGGAACCCCGGGACCGCGCCGAGCTGGGCCCCCGTGAGATCCACCGACGTGTCGCTGCCGAGCGCGAAACCGGGGCCGATGAGAGTCGCGGCGGTCCACAACACGAGGTTCGGCACCGCGAGCAGTGACCCGGCCGCCAAAGCGATGCCACCACCCACACCGGGATCGAGGAGGGCCCACAGATCCCCGGCCCGATCGAGATGGATCAGCAGGAGCAGGACGACGAGCGACGTGGCGGCGGTCAGCATCGCCAGCACTCCCGACAATCCGGCGCGCAGGGCGCGGCGCAGGTGGTCGCTGACGGTGAACCACAGCGCGTCGCTGCCCCCGTGTCGACCAACGGCTCCGAGGCCAGCGCCCACCCCCCCGACCACACACGCAGCGGCAACCGCTCGAATCGGCGAGATGTCGACACCGCCGGTTCCGGCCACGGCAGAGATCACGGCCCCGACGAGGCCGTGAGAACCGGCAGTGGAGATCACGAAGGCTGGCAGATCATCGACCGGGTCTGGCAAGACCCACCGCACGACCGCCGCGACCACGAGCACAGCCACGAGCAGAGCGCCGATCGGCACGACCGTGATGGTGACGCCACCGGCCGTGATGCCCGAGCCGATCGAGGTGAGCCAGACCTGCGCCGAGGTGCGCGCCACCGACGTCACGGAGAAGTCGTCGAGCCCGCGTGCGAACAACACGACGATCCCTGACAGCAGCATCGCAGCGCCGGCGGCGAGAGGCCCGGCGAGGAAGGCCGCCCGGAGGTACGGGGTCTCGGTCGGCGCAGTCACCCCTTCATCCTCCCCTGTATCGTGGCGATGCCGCGCCGAGGCACGCCGAGCGCCGAAGGAGGCTGTCCATGTCACGCGTCGACGAGTTCGACAGCTTCTATCGCTCTGCCTTCGCTGAGGCCGTCGAGGTCACCTATGCCCTGTGCGGCGACCGGCAGGTCGCGCTCGAGGCCACCACCGACGCGTTCCGGCGCACCTGGCGCGACTGGGCCAAGATCCGTGACCGAGATCCGCTGGGCCATGTGCGCACCGAGGCATGGCGCGCCACTGCCCTGAGCCGAAGCACCCACCCCCTGCGTCGCCGGCACGAGGACGACTCCGACATCCCGCTGCTCGACGCCCTGGGCGACCTCCATGTCGACGAGCGTCGCTTGATCGTGCTCATGACGCTGGGTCGGACCGATCTGGAGGTCGCCTCCCGGGAGGTCGGAATACCGGCCGAGGACGGCATCGAACAGGTGACCAACGCCCTTGCGGCGTTGGAGAAGTCGCTGGGCCAGACGATCGCCGAGATCGAGCATCGGATGCACGCGCTCGGCAACGTCACGTCAACTCTGGCAATCCCCGACCCCACCATCATCCGCCGCGCTGCCCGCCGCGGTCGGCGGCGCAACACGGTGCTTCTCGTCGCGGCGGCCGTCCTCGGTGTGATCG
>NZ_JBAVCB010000091.1:0-3905 GCF_049586495.1 Aeromicrobium sp.
GGCCGAACCGGTCGTGGAATCGGCGCAGCGGTGCGGGGGCCCACCAATTCGCGCGGCCCAGCATCGCCATCAGCGACGGCACGAGGAAGGCCCGCACGATCGTTGCGTCAATCAGCACCGCGACCGCGGTGCCAATACCCAGCTCCTTGATGAAGATGATCTCGGACGTCGCGAAGGCGCCGAGAGCGATCGCGAACAGCACGGCCGCCGCGGTCACGATGCGTCCCGTGCGCTGCAGCCCGAGCGCCACGGCCTCGCGGTCGTCCACGCCGGCATCGCGGGCCTCCTTGATGCGCGTCAGCAAGAAGACGGCGTAGTCGGTGGACAGGCCGAACACGACGGCGAAGAGGAACACCGGCTGGGTGGACTCCAGCGCTCCTTGGCTGGTGTAGCCGAGCACGCCCTCGAACCGTCCGTCCTGGAAGATCAGCACCAGAATTCCGAAGGTGGCGGCGATGGTCAGCACATTCATGACCAGTGCCTTGAGGGGCAGCACGACCGACCCGGTCATCATGAACAGCGCGATGAAGGTGAGCACCGCGAGGATCGCCACGGCAAGCGGGATGCTGGCGATGATCGAGCTGACCTGATCAACCTGTTGCGCGCTCGGACCGCCGACCAGCGCGGTGCCAGGTGGCTCGACGTCACGGACCTGGTCCACCAGCGCAAGGGTCCTTTCGTCGAGGGTCGGGAACTGGGGGACGACGTCGACCTGCCACGTCTCGTTGCCGAGGTAGACGGGTTCGGCCACGGCGGCCACATGCTCTACCTGCGCCAGTCGCTCGGCGTAGTCGGACACCGATCCGGCGTCGGCCTGGTCGGCCTCCACGGCCACGGCAAGGGGGGAGACCTCGGCGCCGGAGAAGTCCGCGCGCAAGACCGAGTCGACGGTCTTGGCCGAGGCGGAGTCCGGCAGCACTGTGGCGTCGACACCGGTGAACTTGACCCCGAGGAAGGGCAGTCCGAGGGCTATCAGCACAGCCGCGCCGCCCAGGGCGGTGCCGACCCGGTACTTCATGACGAAGTTGGACAGGCGGTACCAGAACCCGCGCGTCTCAGAGCGAGCGTCGGCCTGCTGAGCGAGGCGCCACCGGCGGGGGGCCAGCGCGTTGACGCGGTGCTGCAGGACAGCGAACAGGGCGGGCAGGACGATGATCGAGACCACCGCGGCCACGAGAGCGACCACCGTGACGCCGATTCCCATCGAATACAAGAAGCGCAGCGGGAACACCAGCAGCGCCAATCCTGCTCCGGCGACCGTGACGGCGGAGAAGACCACGGTGCGACCGGCGGTGGCCACGGTCCGGCGCACGGCCTCAGCGCCCGGCCCGACTCGCTCCAGCTCCTCGCGAAAGCGCGAGACCATGAACAGCGAGTAGTCGATGGCGAGGCCCAGCCCGAGGCCGGTGATGAGGTTGAGCGCGAAGATCGAGACGTCGATGACCTCGTTGATGCCGCGCACCACCAGGAGCGACACGACGATGGTGAGACCGCCCACGATCAGCGGCAGCAGGGCCGACACCGCCGAGCGGAAGACCAGCAAGGAGGCGACGAACAGCAGCGGAAAGGCGATCAGCTCGGCGGTCACCAGATCGCTCTCCACCTGCTCGTTGACTTCCTGAAATGCCACCCCTGGGCCGCCCAACGTCACGTCGTCCACCTCACCCAGCTCCTCGCGCAGATGCTCGGTGGTGGCGTCGGCGTCGGCCTCGGCGTGGTAGATGACCGCGAGGTAGGTGCGCGTTCCGTCCGCGGACAGGAACTGCTCACCCGCCTCGGGACCGCCGACGACGCGCCCGACGCCGGATTCGTCGCCGAGGATGCGCGTCGTCTCCTCGAGCGCAGCGGTGTCGTCGGTGTCGATCAGGGCCAGGAGGGCCGGCGCGGCCTCCAGTCCGCTGGCCCGCTCGATGCGGTCCAGAGCCAGGGCGCTCTCCGCGGAGGTGTCGGAGAATGAGTCGTCGTCGCTGTTGAGCAGTCCGGCGACCGGTCCACCGACCACGCCGGCCAGGACGAAGAACACGACGGTGATGGCAAGGGTGCGGCCCGGGCGCGTGGTGGCCAGGCGGGCCAGTGCGGTGAACATCAGAACTTCTCCTTGACGACAGCGAGGGGGTCCCCGAACAGGTCCATCAGGTCCAGCGACGACACGATCGTGAGCAACATCCCCTGAGCCATGAAGTCGCGAACCTCGTCCGCGGTGCCGCCGCTGAGCTCTGCGACGTTGGCCCAGATCTCGCGATACGTGCGTTGGGCGACGTCCTTGACTGCGGGATCGGACGCCGCAGCCCAGGTGTGCAGCTGGCAGCGCAGGGAACTGACGTCGTCGGCCATCAGGGTCAGATAGGCGGCCGCCATGGCCTCGAAGGCAGAGGTGTCAGCCGGTCGGGACTCGACTGCCGTGCGGAAGGTCTCCCGCAGGTGCGTGGTCTGGTGCTCGATGGCGGCGACGATCAGGTCGGCTTTCGTGCCGAAGAGCCGGAACAGGTACGGCTGCGAGACCCCTGCCCGATCCGCGATGACCTCGGTCGACGTCGCGTGCATGCCGGAGCGGCCGTACTCCTCCATCGCCGCCTCGAGGATCAAGACCTTGCGATCGGCGGCCTTCATGCGTTTTCCCGTAGCCATGACAGCAAGTTAGTGATGGCTCACAAACTTGTCAAGAGAGGGGCGGAGAGAACACCCAGGGATCGCGAGGCAGGAACCGCGGGTCCCAGACTTCGAGCAGATCGGCCGGGGTGTGTCCGTCCAGGCCGAGTGAGGCCGCAATCGCCGCGAACGGGTCGACGCCAGCGCTGGTCAGGTCGCGCAGCGTGACGGCACCATCGCGCTTGGCCAGACGCTGTCCTGATGTGTTGAGCACCAGCGGCACGTGCGCGTAGGTCGGGGTCGTCAGGTCGAGCAGCCCGGCCAGATGCGACTGCCGCGGTGAGGAGTCGAGCAGGTCGTCGCCGCGTACCACTTGATCGATGCCCTGGTGCGAGTCGTCCACGACGACCGCCAGGTTGTACGAGGGCACACCATCGCCCCGTACCAGCACCACGTCGTCGACCGGTCCTGTGAACGAACCGTGCAGCAGGTCGACGACGGTCCCCTGCTCCACCTGCGATCGCAGGCGCAGTGCGGCCGGACGCTCACGACGCCGCTGGGTTCGTTCGCCCTCGCTGAGCTGGCGGCAGGTGCCCGGGTAGAGACCCGGCGTGTGGTGAGGAGCCGAGGTCGCCTCCCGGATCTCACGGCGCGAGCAGAAGCACTCGTAGAGCATTCCGCGTGCCTGCAGGTCGGACACGGCATCGGAGTACAGATGCACCCGCTCCGACTGCCGCACCACCGGACCGTCCCAGTCCAGCCCGAGGGCTGCGAGATCGGCGAGCTGGCGCTTCTCCGAACCGGGTCGCACCCGGTCGAGGTCCTCGACGCGCATCAAGTAGTCGCGCCCCGTGCTTCGGGCGAACAACCACGCGAGCACGGCGGTGCGCAGGTTGCCGATGTGCAGGTCACCAGAAGGGGAAGGGGCGTAGCGTCCGGCAGGCATCGCTCAGAGCACCCAGATGAATCCGAACACCGGTACGCCAACGGCGATCAGGATCCACGGCGACAGCAGACGGCCGCCGAGGATCATCCGCGTGACCACGTAGGTGATGCCCGAGACGACCGAGGCCATGATCAGCAGGCCGATCGCGTCGTCGCGTCGTCCCGGCTCGTCGACGATCGTCGACGCCACGACGATCAACCCGAGAATCGCGTGTTCGGCGACAGCGAAGAAGCCGATGGCGGCGACGCGTCGTTGCACACGGTTCAGTGCCGAGGCCTTGGTACGGGCGCCGATCTGGTGCTGCTGGGACATCCGAAGCCTTTCAGAGCACCCCCAACGGGATTCGAACCCGTGCTACCGCCGTGAAAGG
>NZ_JBAVCB010000092.1:0-6073 GCF_049586495.1 Aeromicrobium sp.
CGGTGCACGTACCGGCCGCGAAGGCATGGTCGCGGTGGGAGTCGTCCACCATCACCTTGCTGCAGGACGCCGATCTGATTGACCACTTCACCGAGGATGCGTTTGCGGTGGCCTTCGCGCGGATCGAAAACCACTTCTTCATGAATGAGGGATGGTTCTACGACGGACAGCTCATCGCCGAGGCGCACAAGCTCAGAAACATTCCGGCGGTCATCATCCAGGGCCGTTACGACATGTGCACCCCGGCCGTGACCGCCTGGGATCTGCATCGAGCCTGGCCGGAGGCGGACTTTCAGATGATTCCCGACGCCGGCCACTCCTTCCAGGAGCCCGGGATCTTCGCGGCCATTGTCGAGGCAACTGATCGGTTTGCGGGCTGACTCACATCAGCCACGAGTTGCCGTCAGGGACGGTCGTGGGTCAGCGCGCCTCAGCCCTCCGGGAGGTCAGCGAAGGTTGCCTTCGCGTCCTTGTACCAACCCATCGCCTGCTTGGGGCGGCGCCAGCGTGCCTTCATGGCGTCGCGCGCTTCCTGATGGCTGGCGTCGCCGGCCTTCTCGGCCTCCTTGAGGTGGCGGTCCTGAGCCTTGATCACCTCGTCGGCCGTCGTGCCGTGGTGCGCGAGCTCGCAAGGCCCTCCGAGCTGGTGGCAGGTCATTTTCTTCATCGTTCGGTCTCCTTCCGTGATGTGGCGGTTCGGTCTGCATGACGAGCGGCGCATGTCAGATGTGACCGATGAAACGGATCAATCGCACTTCTGGTGACGATTGCGGCGCGCCACGCGGCTCAGCACGTCTGGCTCGGCGCGAAACATGATGGCCTGGACGACCCCGTCAGCGATCGTGAAGTCGAAGAGCACCTCGGCCTGGCCTCGGTGGAACCACGCGGCTCCCGGCCGGCCATCGGTCATCACGGCGAGTGCAGCATGCGCGGCGCCGTTGAAGAATGTCGCGACCTGCTGGCTGCCGTGCATGCGGTCCGGGGTGCCAGCGCGGGTGGCCTCGGCGTCTGCCGTGATCGTCACGTCGGGAGCGAGCAGCTGCAGGAGCCGTTGGAAGTCGCCGCCTCGTGCCGCGGCCATGAAAGCGTCGACGACTTCCCAGTCGGCCAGCTGATCATCGGGAACCGGCTGGGTGACCTTCGCCCGGGCTCGCGAGGCGAGCTTGCGAGCCGCGACCGGGGTGGTGTTGAGGATGCTCGCGATCGTGCTGAACTCGAAACCGAAGCTGTCGTGCAGGACGAACGCCACGCGCTCCTGCGGTGAGAGGCGATCCAGCACGGCCTGCAGGGCGACGCCCACGATGTCGGCGAGCACAAGGTCCTCCGCCGGGTCAGGCGAGTTTCCCGCCTCCGGGAGCTCGGCCCGGGGGACTGGGGTGCGCGCCTTCAGACGATCAAGACACAGTCGGGTGGTCACCGTGGTGAGCCACGCTGGAACGTCGTCGATGTCCGTGTCGGTGCGATGCATCCGCAACCAGGCCTGTTGCACCAAGTCCTCGGCCTCGGCTCGATCGGCGACGACGCGCGTCGCGAGCCCCACCAGCCGGGGTCGTTCCGCCTCGAAAGCCTCAGTCCTGTCCATGTCTCCACCTCAGCACGACCTTGCACACGTGAAGCTGACGACTGGGCGTGGCCAGACGTGACGTCACGGAAGATGTCTTGATGCTAGGCCTTGCCGGTCCGCTCGCGGTGTGCGCAGCCCGGCCAGCAGCAGGGGCGGCGCATCCCTTCTTCCAGCTCTTCCTGGGTGCGGCGGATGCGGCGCTCGCGCGTCTTGGTCTGCTTGGCGTCCTCGACCCAGCAGATGAACTCGTTGCGAGCCAGCGGGGTGATGTCCTGCCAGGCTGCGAGGGCTACGTCGTTGCCCGCGAGGGCCTCGCGGAGATCGGTGGGAAGGTCGTGCACCACGCCTCCGGCTACCTGGGTGTCACTCATGCGACCACCGTACGGCGACGAACCAGGTCTCGAAGATCGTTTCCGCGTCTTTGGTGCGCTTCACGTCCCGGCGCCACGCTGCCCCATCGCGACGTGGCCGGTCAATATCTGACCATCCTCGCGGCGGGATCACGTCATGACCTCGCCAACAGTCGACATCGATCGCGCTTGTCTGCGCGCCGAGATGCACTCGGCCACCATGACGTCGGTGAGCAGGTCACGCCGCTGCCATCTGGGTGGAACGTTCCTTTCTGGGCTTGGCGAACTTCAGGTACAGCGACGGGAAGATCAGCAGGTTCAGCAGCGTGGCTGTGACGAGGCCACCGAGGATGACCAACGCCATCGGGTGCTCGATCTCGTGTCCGGGGATGCTGCCGGCCGCCGCCAGGGGGACGATCGCCAGCCCCGTGGCGAGTGCTGTCATCAGGATCGGCGCCAATCTCTCCGACGCACCCCGCAGGACGAGCTCGGGCCCGAATTCCATGCCTTCCTCGTGTTCGAGGTGCTGGAAGTGACTGATCATCAAGATGCCGTTGCGTGCGGCGATGCCGAACACGGTCAGGAATCCGATCAGCGATCCCAGTGACAAGATGCCTCCGCCCAGCCAGACGGCGAGCACGCCGCCGACCAAGGACACCGGCAGGAGCAGGAACGCCAGGGCCGCGAGTCGAACGCTGCCGAAGGCAGCCTGGAGCAGCAGGAAGATGGCCAGCAGCGCTGCAATGCCGAACAAGGCCAGAGTCGATTGTGCGGCGTCCAGCTCTGAGGACTCTCCAAGCACCTTGACGCTGTAGCCGGTGGGCAGGTCCAGATCCGCGACGCGGCTCTCGACCTCCTCGACCGCGGCTCCGAGGTCACCGTTCTCGACAAGATTCGCCTCCACGTCGATGCGTCGCGACTGATCGTCGCGCAGGATGGCATTGGGGCTCGACGCGAATCTGACGTCCGCCACATCAGACAGCGCGACCTTGTCGCCGGCGGGGGTGTCGATCGGCAGGTCTCTGATGTCGTCCACGCTGTCGCGGGACTTGGGGATCGACCAGACATGGACGTCGTAGGCCCGACCCTTCGTGAAGATGTCGGCCACCTCCTCGCCGGCGATGTAGGCCGACGACTGGCGCCGGATGTCGCCGGGCGAGAGGTCGTACTCGCGCGCCTTGACCAGATCGAGCTCGATCTCGATCTGCGGCAGCTCCTTTTGCAGTGCCGCGTGGGTGTCAGCGAGGTCTGGCGTGTTGCCGATGGCCTTGACCGTCTCATCGGCCAAGCGCGCCAGTTCGCGTGGTTCCGGTCCGTAGATCCGCACGACGATGGCGCCACTGGACCCCGTCAGGACCTCCTTGACCCGCTCGCGCAGGTACGTCTGTACGTCTCGCTGCATGCCGGGATAGCTGTCGACCAGATCGGTGACGCTCTGCAAGGTCTCGTCGTAGTCGACGTCCTTGGAGATGCTGATCCAGTTCTCACCGAAGTAGGCGCCGTACACCTCATCGCTCAGCAGCGCCTGGCCGATGTGCGATCCGCAGTTGCGGACGCCGGGGATCTTGCGCAGTTCTTGGCAGGCAGCCACCGAGATGCTCTTTTCCTCCGTGATCGAGGTGGACGGCTCGGTGAGCCAGTGCATCAGGAAGTCGCGTTCCTTGAAGTTGGGCAACAGCTGGGTGCCGAGCGTGGGGTAGATCAGGACGCCCGCGAGAGCGACTCCCAGCACGCCGACCATCGACGGGGTGGGCGTGCGCACCACGCGCTTGAGGACGCGGGCGTACCCGCGCTTCAGCGTGCGCAGCAGGGGGGCCTCGCGTTCGCGCAAGGAACCGCTACGGAGCATCACCAGACACATCGCCGGAGTGATGGTCATCGCCACGAGCATCGAGATGAACACGGCCAACGCGTAGGAGAGCACGAGGGGCTGGAAGAACGAGCCGGACAGGCCGTCGAGGAAGAGCACGGGTACCACCGCGATGATGTTGATCACCGTCGCGTACGTGATCGCGCTGCGGATCTCGACCGAGGCTTCCAGCACGATGCGGGTGGTGGACTTGTCGCTGCCTTCGGCCCGAGCTTGTCTCAATCGTCTGACGATGTTCTCGACGTCGATGATGGCGTCATCGACCACCACCCCGATGGCCACCACCAACCCGGCCAGCACCATGACGTTGATGGTCACGTCGCGCAGGTCGAGCACCATGTAGGCGGCCAGCAGCGACAGGGGAATGGACACCAGACTGATGAACGCTGTGCGCACGGTGTAGAGGAACGCCGTGATGATGAGGATCACCAACAAGATGCCCAGGAGGAGCGCCTTGGTGAGGTTGTCGATGGAGTCCGAGATGAAGGTGGCCGGGCGGAAGATCGTGGTGTCGTACTCGATCTGAGGTAATCCGGGGGCCATCTCCAACATGGTCTCCTCGACGTCCTCGGTGACCTCCTTGGTGTTGGCGCCGCGATACTTCTGAACGATGAGCATGAGCCCGTCGCCGTCGTTGATGACGGCATCGCCCCACAGCTGCTGGCTGTCCTGCTTGACGTCAGCGACGTCGGCCATGCGCAGCACCCGGTCGCCGCGCTGCGCGACTGGCACCTTGGCGAGGTCCTCAGGACCGGTGATCGGTTGGACGTTCTCGATGTTGAGCCGCTGCTGAGCGGTCTCGACGAAGCCGCCCTGTCCCACCGTGAAGCTCTTGGCGTACTGCAGGACGCCGGAGTCGAGCGCCTCGGAGCCGGACTCCATCACCTCATCGATGGAGATGTCGTACTTGGCCAGCAAGGCGGGGTCGACCTGGATGTGACGCTGCTTCAACCGTTCGCCGTAGATGTCGACACCCGCAACTCCGGGAACGCGCAACAGGTGTTGACGAATCTTCCAGTACGAGATCGATGACAGCTCGATGAGGTCCAGCTGGTCGGAGGTGAGACCGATCTTCACGATGCGGCTGGTGGCCGAAAGCGCCGGCATCATCCACGGCGGGCTGGCCCACGTGGGAATGTTCGGGATGACCTGGGCCACCCGCTCCTGGACGAGCTGACGGGCGAGAGTCTCGTCGGTGCCCTTCTCGAAGATGAGGCGAATCGATGACAGCTGAGCCACGGACTTCGAGCGCATCTCCTGCAGCCCCGGAATACCGTTGAGCGCCTCCTCGATCGGCACGGTGACGAGGGATTCGACCTCAGACGTGGAATTGCCCAGCGCGATCGTCTGGATCTCCACCTGAGGCGGCGCGAACTCAGGAAAGACGTCGACCTTGGCGTGGGGAATCTCCGAGATGGCCAGCGCCATGATGGTGCCAGCCAGGAAGAGGACGAGCCAGCGAAAATGCAGGCTGCGCGCGACGATCCAGCGCATGTCAGTACGCGCCGTATTCGAGCTCGGCGCCGTGGATCTGTGGCAGGCCCACGGTCACGACACGGGTGCCGACCGGCGGTCCCGCAGACAGGTTGACGGTGTCAGCCTTGATGGTCTCGATGGTGACGTCGGCACGCTCGAAATCAAGCCCGCCGGTGTTCACGTAGACGTACGGTTGGCCCTGGTCGGCGTCGTAGAGAATGGACGCATAAGGGATCGATGTGCCGCCCGACCGTGTGGCGACGGGTTCGGTGCGCAGACCGATTCTCTGTGCGCCGAGCTTGGTGAGGGTGACCACGGGGTGGCCGCCGTCCTTGGCGGGGGTGATCTTGGACGGCTGATAGTGCTCGATCTCGACGGCTTCGACCTGCGCACATCCGGTCGACGCCGACGCCACCAGCGCTGTCAGAATCGCAGCCGCTGCCTTCTGATGGGACCGGATGTTCATGATGAGGACTCCGATGCAGTGTGGTCTGGATGCAAGCTGCTTTCTTCGTCGTCTCGACCCGGCGGGGCCACCGCAAGGCTGAGCGCGGGGACGACCAGGAGGGCGTGCGCCACGGTGGTCACGAGTCCACCGATCACGACGATCGCCAGCGGATGCAGGATTTCCAGCCCGGCGCGGGATCCCGCCACGGCGAACGGGAGCATGACCGCTGCGACGGCGACACTGGTCGTGAGCACCGGCCACAGTCGTTCTCGTGCTGCGTCCAGCACGGCGTCTCGGCGGTCCGTGTCGGTGGAGCCGCTGTTCGCGGTCGCCAGATGCTCCAGGGTGGTCAGGGTGTTGCGGAC
>NZ_JBAVCB010000093.1:0-4534 GCF_049586495.1 Aeromicrobium sp.
TTGTACCAGTTCAGGATCGAGTCCATGGAATCCTCCACCGCGAGGATGAAGCAGGCGCTGACCTGCTGGGGGCTGGACGTGCCGACGTTGAACCACACGGGGCTGTTGAAGCTGAACACCTGGTGCAACAGCATGTGGGTGAGCTCGTGCTCGAAGATCTCCGCGTCGTCCTCGGTGGCGAAGTAGCCAAACTCCTTGCCGGCCGCGGTGTAGGTGAGCACCACGCGGTCCAGCAGCTGCTTGAGGCTCTGCTCGCGCTCGGGGGCGCCCACGGCGCCGCGGAAGTATTTGGTGGTGACGATGGTGGAGGCGTTGACGCTCCAGAAATCGGGAAACTCCACTCCGCGCTGCTCAAAGACGTTCTCGCCGGTCTTCCAGTTGGTCTGCACGACGTCGCGACGCTCCCAGGTGACGTTGTCATACGGGTGCACCCCCGGCGTGGTGAAGACACGCTTCATGGCCACACCTGTGGCGCGTGCTGCGTGCGCCGGGCCGTTGCCGGCCGGCGTGCTGGTGGTGGGCTCGGACCCGTTGTTGGGTCCGCTGACCGTTTTCGTCATGACTGGTGCTCCTGTGCGGTGGTGGGGGTGGTGTCCAGCGGTGGTGCTCAGCGGGTGGTGCGGGCGTGCTCTTCGGCCAGCTCACCGTCGGCGGTGGCCGACATCAACATGGCGATCTCGGCGGCGAAGTCGTCGGCAGACTCGAACGCCTTGTAGACGCTCGCGAACCGCAGGTAGGCCACTTCGTCCAAACTTCTGAGCGGTTCGAGGATGGCGAGGCCCACCTGGTGGGCCTCGATCTCGGCTGCTCCGGACTCGCGCAAGGTGTCCTCGACCTGCTGGCCGAGGCGGGCCAAGTCGTCGGCGGACACGGGCCGGCCCTTGCACGCCTTGGCCACACCCGCGATGGCTTTGTCGCGGGTGAAGGGCTCGGTGGCGCCACTGCGCTTGAGCACCATGAGCTGCATCTGCTCGATGGTGGTGAAACGCTTCTCGCACGAGGAGCAACTACGACGACGACGGATGGACCCGCCTTCGTCGGCGACGCGGCTGTCGAGCACCTTGGTGTCAGTGTTCTTGCAGAACGGGCAGTGCATCGCGGATTGCTCCTCTCGAGCGAAGTTGGGGACGAGGCTGTGGACGACGTGTGGATTCTGGGCGATTTCAGTGGGTAACCCCCACCATCCTGTGTAACAAGATGTGGAAAACTACACGGGTGTAACTACTAGATGTAGTGCCACTGTACGCCTCGGTGCGTGAGGCGTGCAACATCTTTCAGCACACTGCTGACACTTTTTTGCCGCCGGTGCATTGCTGCAGGTCAGACGCTCCAAAGCATTCAGAAGCCCCACCAACTCATGCGTGTCGTGGGGTGGTGGAGCCAGCATTCGTGTGTGAAATAACGCCTTTCTGGGTACACGAAAGACATGGCTACTTCCACCCCGAAATTCACGATTCCCGGACTGACCAACGATGAGGGCGCCAAGCTCGCGAGCATCCTGCAGGGCCGCCTCAACGCCCTGATCGATCTGCATCTGACGCTGAAGCACGTGCACTGGAATGTTGTGGGGCCGCACTTCATCGCGGTGCACGAAATGATCGACCCGCACGTCGACGAGGTCATCGCGATGGTCGACGAGACCGCCGAGCGCATCGCGACGCTGGGCACCTCCCCCATGGGAACGCCCGGTGCGGTGGTCAAGGGCCGCACGTGGGACGACTACTCCCTGGCCCGCGCCACGACCAACGAACACCTCGGCGCGCTCGACGAGGTCTACGCCAATCTGCTGGAGGATCACCGCAAGGCGCAGGCCGAGGTGTCCGACCTCGACCCGGTGACCGAGGACATGATCATCAGCCAGCAGAGCCAGCTCGAGCTGTTCCACTGGTTCATCCGGGCCCACCTGGAGAGCACCGGTGGTCAGCTCTCCACCGCCGGCGCCGGATCAGAGGAAGAGGCCGCAAGCGCCGCGAGCGACGCCGCTGCCGCCACTGACTGACCTCTCTCAGTCCAGCCCCGGCCCGTTGCGCACGGGCCGGGGCTTCGCGGGTCGGACGACCTGTACCTCCACGATGCAGTGCCGCCAGCGGCGCAGGCGAGTTGTCGGTCCCGGGTCACCAGCGATGAGCTACGTCAGGTCGACACCCAAGTAGTCCAGCGCAGAGTCGACCAGATCATGGGCGCGATTGCGGCTGCTCGCCGCATGGTCGCGGGCCTGCTGAACAAGGTCCTTGGCGTCGACCTCGGTGTTGCCGTAGTACGCCTCGCGCACCCACCGCTGAAACGTCGGGGCCGTGACCTCCGGGTGAAACTGCCACGCGATGGCGCGAGCGCCGAAGGTGTCGTCGACGAAGCACTGTGGGCCACGCCACGAGGTGCCAAGGACCCTTGACGTGGGACCAGGCGAGAACACGTCGCTGTGCATCTGAGCCCACGGGCCCTCGGGGCACAGCCGGTGGTCGGTGGTGTCGACTCGCTGCCAGCCGAGCTCGGGCTCGTCGGCCCGGTACGACGTGCCGCCGAACGCTCTGGCCATCAACTGCGCGCCGTAACAGATGCCCATGACGGGCACACCCTGCGAGAGCGCGTGGCGGACGAGGACCGATTCCGCCGCCACGACGTCGCGGTGCTCGCGGTCGTGGGCGGCACGATTCGAACCGAGCAGCAAGATCACGTCCGGGCGCTCGATGTCGGCAAAGGCCGGCAGGTTGTCGCGGTCGTGATCGACGAAGGTGGCACCGAGCGCAACCAGGCGTTCGGTGAAGTATCCGCCCTCGGGATCGTCGACATCAGCCACCACATGTACCTGCATGCGCCCAGTGTGGCACCCCTGTTCGACCCTCCGAGCAGGGCTGTTCGTCGCGTAGCCATGGGACCCTTGCGATGGTCTCGCCTCGGTCACTGGCGCTCCCTCACGCTCCTCGCAGAACTCGTCGCTGGCGCACAGACTGTTCGCCAGGGAGCGAAGCCCGAGGCGAACCACAGCCGAAAGGCTCGAGTGGGATTGGCTCGGTCGCTGGCGCTCCCTCACGCTCCTCGCAGGGCTCGTCGCTGGCGAACGGGCTGTTCGCCGGACATGACAACGCCCGCGGAACCCCTTCCCCAAGGTGCGCCGCGGGCGTCGACGAGTGGCTCAGCGGTAGATCGGGACTGCGATCTCCGAACCGAGCTGCAGCGCAGAAGCGCTTGGCAGCGAGTTGAGGCGGACGATCTGATCGACCGTGCTGCGGATGTCACCGTGGGGATTGGCTTCGGCAGCGATGTGCCACAGCGTCTGGCCGGCGGTGACCTGCACGGTGCGGGTGGCCGGAGCGGCGCCAGCCTCACCCGAGGCGATGCCGGCCGAGCCGAAGGCAATGACCAACACGGCGATGACGGCCAACGCGGCGGCGAGAACGACGACCTTGCCGCGGCGAGTGAGCCGCAGGACCGGCGGGGCGAAGCTGGTGGTGATGGCAATGGTGCTCATGGTGGCCTCCAAAGGGGAAGTGAGGAAGTTGGTGCGTCCGACCGACGCCGTCCGATGTCATCCGAAACGGGGAACCGATCTGGCGAACAAGCGTTCGATCGAACACGTGTACGACACTAGGGGGCACCTCGGACAAAAGCACGCATCATTCGAACATTTCTTCGAACGGTGTCCTCGAAACCGATATTTCTCCCTGCCATCCCAGGCGAAAAGATTTTCGACACGCGCGCCGCTGTGCCGGCACGTCGTTCCCCCGATAGCGTCGAGGCGATGAAGCCGACGATCAGCCTGGTTCGCACTGCGTGGTCGCACGCCTCCGCACGAAACGCTCCCCTGCTGGCCGCTGGCGTCGCGTTCTACGCGTTCTTGTCGCTGTTCCCAGCCATGATCGCGTCGGTGCTGATGTACGGATTGGTGACCTCGCCCGCCACCGTGGCTCGCCAGTCACAACAGATCACCGACGCCCTGCCGTCCGATGCCGCGTCGGTCATCACCGGTCAGATGGACTCGCTCACCCAGTCGTCGGGCGGCTCCTTGGGTGTCGGCCTGGTGTTTGCCTTCCTGCTCGCTATCTACGGCGCCTCCGGCGGTGTCGGCAACCTGCTCACGGCGCTGAACACCATGTTCGGCGGGCACAGCGACCGCAACTTCGTCAGCACCAAGCTGCTGGCACTAAGACTCACGGCCGGTGGGGTGCTGTTCGCTCTGGTGATCATCGTGCTGGTGGCGGCGGCGCCTGCGGTCTTCGACGCATTGGACCTTTCCGGCTTCGCTCGCCTTGGTCTGGAGGTCGGCCGCTGGTTGGTGCTGCTCGGCGCGATCCTGGCCGGCATCACCGTGCTGTTCCGCAACGCAGATCATCCCGCGGATGACCGGCCCCAGCAGGACCGCCGGTTGAAGGTGGGCGTGTTCGTGGCCGGAGGACTGTGGCTGGTCGCCTCCCTTGGCTTCAGCCTCTACGTCGACAACTTCGGCAGCTACGGCAAGACGTACGGGGCCTTGGCCGGCGTTGTCGTCCTGCTGTTGTGGCTGTGGGTCAGCATGTTCGCCCTCTTGCTGGGGGCC
>NZ_JBAVCB010000094.1:0-6961 GCF_049586495.1 Aeromicrobium sp.
GGTCAGGACCGCCGCTCAGGGCAGGACGCCCACCGTTGACGACCGCTACGCGCAGGTGGGCCAGCGAATCGGCGGACTGACCTGGCCTGACCGAGACCTCGTGATCACGGCCATCCACGTCGGCACCGGCGAGCTGGCCACCTTCGGTCCCCGGACCACACGACCGGCCGTGTCGCTGGAGGACGCGGTCAACGCGAGCTGCGCCGTGCCGTTGATCTACCCGCCGATTCCGATCGACGGCGACAGCTACATCGACGGCGGGGCTCGATCGGGATCCAACGCTGACCTGATGGTGGGGATGGACGTGGTCATCGCGATCACCCCGATGGACCGCTCGGTCGGACCGCTGCGGAGTGCTGCCCAACAGCTGGAGGACATCGGCGTGCAACACCTCGTGATCTCCCCCGACACCGCGTCCCGCACCGCGATCGGCAAGAACGTTCTGGACCCCGCCGCGCGGCCGCCGTCGGCTCGGGCGGGCTACGCCCAGGCCGCCATCGAGATCGATCGTCTTCGCGCTCTGTGGTCCGACCACTGAAGCCGATCTCTTCTTCTCACGTACGACCGCGAGCAGCCAGCGGAGTCCTCGCGTGTCACTGTGCTGCTGCAACCTTGCCAGCACGAGAGCAGCGAGTGCGAGACCGGGCATGAACCGAGGCAGCCGCATGCCGGGACGCTACGGTGCGCCGCGACGTCCTGCCAGCACACGACCGGACGGGTCGATCGTATGGCCCTCCGCCCGCAGCAACGGCGCAGCGACTTCCCGATGCTGTCGGTACACGTGCCCGCTGGCGGACACCACCCGCCACCACGGCAGTCCCGGGACGCGCCGCAGCACGTTCGCCACCGCCTGACCCGCGCCCAGGTGCCCCGCCTCGATCGCGACGTCGGTGTAGGTCACGAGGTCGCCGGGCTGCAGCCCTGACACCACGTCGACCACCCGCTGCTGGAACTGAGTCAGCCTCACAGGTGCTTCGGCATGCCCGCCACCGGGCAGCGGGAGCGCCGAGTCGACATCGACCATGCCACCAGTCAACCGGACCTGTGGTGACGACTAGATTCAGCCCATGCTGCAGACGTATCGCGCCGCCTTCTCGGCGCCCGGTGCGGCGTTGTTCTCAGCCACCGGCGCGCTGGCCAGATTGCCGCTGTCCATGACCGGTCTCGGCATCGTGCTGGTGGTCGCGCTCCGAACTGACTCCTACGGTCGCGCTGGCACCGTCGCCGCGGTCTATGTGCTCGTCGCGTCGATCAGCGGACCGCTGCAGGGACGGATCGCAGATCGGGCCGGCCAAGCCCCTGTTCTCTGGGTTGCCGGGGCACTGCACGCCACTGGCATCGTCCTGACCCTGCTGTACGTCGACTCAGCGGTGCCCCTGCCCCACCTCGCCGTCGCCGTCGCGGGTCTGGGCGCGCCCCAGGCGGGCAACATGGTGCGTGCCCGCTGGGCTCATGTGCTCGAGGATCGCGAGCAGGTCAGCACGGCCTTCGCGATCGAGGCGGTGCTGGACGAAGCCGTGTTCGTGGTCGGTCCGGTTCTCGTGACCTTCCTGACCCTGCAGGTGGCTGAGAGCAGCGGTCTGCTGGCCGCCGGCATCGTGTCGACTCTCGCGTCCTGGGCGTTGGCACTGCAGCGCGGCTCCGAGCCACCTATTCCCGAACGCACGGGTCAGGCCGCTGCACCGATCAATCTGGCCTTGTTGTGGCCGCTGACGGTTGTCTCGGTCGGGCTGGGCGTGTTGTTCGGCTCGACCGAGGTCGTCGTCGTGGCGTTCACCGACGAGGCGGGACGCGACAATCTCGCCGGAGTGATCCTGGCCGTGTGGGCGCTGGGAAGCCTGATCTCCGGCCTGATCGTCGGGGCCCTGCCGAGCCGCGAGCCGCTGCGCCGCATGCGGTGGGCCCTGTTCGGACTCACCGTCCTGTTCGTCCCGCTCAGCCTCATCGATGGGATCCCCCTGTTGGCCATCGGCATGCTCGGGGCCGGTCTGATGATCTCGCCGACCGTCATCGCCATGACCCGCCTGGTCGAGACTGGGGTACCAGCGCGACGCTTCACCGAGGCTCTTGGATGGATCACCACCGGCCTCGCCGGAGGAGTCGCACTGGGTGCCGCGGTCGTCGGCAGGGTCATCGACGCACAGGGCGCATCCGCCGGATTCCTCGTCCCCTTGGGCTCCGTTGCCGTCGCGACGCTGCTGGCCTGGACCCGCGTCCCGAGCGCCCGCGCCGCTGCTCCGATGACCGACTACGGTGGGTCCCAAGATGACTGACCTGACACTGGCCGACCGCAGCGTCGAACTCGTCCGAGCGTGGATCGATCCGCAGCAGGCCCGCAAGCACCGACCCAGCCCCGCGGCGCGCCGTCTCGCCAAGCTGCTCAAGGACCCCGACGGCCTCGAGTTCACGATTGCCTTCGTCGACCGTGTCGTCCGACCCGAGGACACCGGTGTCGCAGCCCGCAACTTGCGCGACCTCGCCTCCAGCACACCGGCCTTCCTCCCGTGGATCCAGCGCTTCCTCCTCAAGCTCGGTGCTCTGGTGTCCTTGATTGCCCCGACGTTCGTGGTCACCACGGCGCGCGGCACGTTGCGTCGCATGGTCGGCCACCTCGTGATCGACGCGCGACCCCGTCCGCTGGGCAAGGCGATCGGCAAGCTGCGGCGTAGTGGCGACCGGCTCAACTTGAACCTGCTCGGCGAGGCCGTTCTCGGCGATGGCGAGGCTGAGCGTCGTCGCGATGCGACCCTGCGCCTGCTGGAGCGTGCCGACGTGGACTACGTGTCGGTCAAGGTGTCGTCGGTGGCCAGCCAGCTGTCGATGTGGGCTTTCGACGAATCCGTCGCCCGGGTCGTTGAGCAGCTCGAGCCGCTGTACGCCAAGGCCGCCGAGGACGACACCTTCATCAACCTGGACATGGAGGAGTACCACGACCTCGACCTCACGATCGCGGTCTTCATCGCGATCATGGACCGCTTCCCGCAGCTCAGGGCCGGCATCGTGCTGCAGGCCTACCTCCCCGATGCGCTCGGCGCCATGCAACACCTGCAGAGCTGGGCCACCGTCCGTCGCGCCGCGGGCGGTGCGCCGGTCAAGGTCCGTGTCGTCAAGGGAGCCAATCTCGCGATGGAGCGCGTCGACGCGACCATCCACGGCTGGCCCCTGGCCACGTGGGGCAGCAAGGTCGAGACCGATGCTGGCTACAAGCGAGTGCTCGACTGGGCCCTGACCCCTGATCGCACCGACGCGGTCGAGATCGGCGTGGCCGGCCAGAACCTGTTCGACATCGCATACGCCTGGTTGCTCGCAGGCGATCGGGGCGTCCGCGACGCCGTCACGTTCGAGGTGCTGCTGGGCATGGACTCCGGTCCGGTCGACACGGTCCGCGATGAGGTCGGCGGCCTGCTGTTGTACACGCCGGTGGTGGATCCGGGTGAGTTCGACGTCGCCATCGCCTATCTCGTGCGCCGACTCGAGGAGAACGCGTCCGACGAGAACTTCATGTCGGCGGCGTTCGACATCGGCACCGACCCGCAGCTGATGGCTCGGGAGGTCGGCCGCTTCCTGGAGTCCGTCGACCTGATGGAGAAGCGCGGTCCCGAGGCGCATCGCGTCCAGGACCGCACTGCACCGGTGGCCGAGCTCTCGCCCGACGCCGAGCAGGCGTTCCGCAACACCCCCGACACCGACCCGTCGATCGAGGTCAATCGCGTCTGGGCCAGCCGCGCCCTGTCCCGCGTCGACTACACCCAGATCGGCAACGAAACCGTCCGCCAAGGCTTGGTGGCCGGACCCGCCAGCCTCGAGACGGTCATCCATGACACCCGCGATGCTGCGATGGCGTGGAACGCGCGGGGGTCCGATGTTCGCGCCTGGATCCTGCACCAGGCCGGTCGCGCGTTGGAGTCTCGTCGCGGTGACCTCATCACGGTCATGGCCGCCGAGGCAGGTAAAACCGTCGCCGAGGGCGACGTCGAGGTCAGCGAGGCGATCGACTTCGCGCACTACTACGCGGAGTCCGGCCGCCGGCTCGATGCCGTGGACGGTGCTGTCATGACTCCGGCCAAGCTCACTGTCGTGATCCCACCGTGGAACTTCCCGGTCGCCATTCCGGCCGGCATGGTGCTGGCAGGCCTGGCCGCCGGCAGCGGCGTCATCATCAAGGCTGCCCCCCAGACGCGTCGGTGCGCGGCCGTCATGGTCGAGGCGCTGTGGCAGGCGGGTGTCCCCCGCGATCTGCTGCGCGTCGCGACCCTCGAGGAAGGTCCGTTGAGCAAGGCGATGGTGGCCCACTCCGATGTGGACCGCGTCCTGCTGACTGGCGGATGGGAAACCGCTGCGTTGTTCCGTTCGTGGAAGCCCGATCTGGCACTGTCCGCCGAGACCAGCGGCAAGAACGCCCTGGTCGTCACCCCCAGCGCTGATCTCGATCTTGCCGTCTCCGACCTGGTCAAGAGCGCATTCGGTCACGCAGGGCAGAAGTGCTCGGCTGCCAGCCTCGGCATCCTCGTTGGCTCCGTCGGCACGTCCGAGCGATTCCGTCGCCAGCTGGTCGACGCCGTTCGGTCGCTCAAGGTGGGCCATCCTGTCGACCCTGAAGTCGCCATGGGACCGATCATCGAACCGCCGAGAGGCAAGCTGCTCTCCGGGCTCACCAAGCTCGGGCCGGGCGAATCGTGGCTGCTGGAACCGCAGCGCATCGGCGACGACGACCGACTGTGGACCCCTGGCATTCGTGACGGCGTGCGGCCCGGTAGCGAGTTCCATCGCACCGAGTACTTCGGGCCCGTGCTGGGGCTCATGCATGCCGACTCCCTCGGCCAGGCTTTGGAGTGGCAGAACGCCACCGACTACGGGCTCACCGCCGGCATCCACTCCTTGGATCCCGACGAGGTCAACCAGTGGATCGACACCGTTCAGGCAGGCAATCTCTACGTCAACCGCGGAATCACGGGTGCCATCGTGCAGCGACAACCGTTCGGCGGATGGAAGCGCTCCTCGGTCGGCACGACCTGCAAGGCCGGCGGACCGAACTTCTTGCTGCACCTGGGCACGTGGCATTCACGTCCGCTGCGGCGGACCGCAGATCGGTCCGTTTTGAGACCGTCGGTCACTGCATTGCTCGACGCGGCTGCTCCGCACCTGGGTGCTGGTGTCCAGGCCGAACTCGCTGCCGCCGCGACCTCGGACGAGATCGCCTGGCGCCGCGAGTTCGGCGTCAGCAAGGACGTCAGCGGACTCGGTGTGGAGCGCAACGTGTTCCGGTATCGCGTCACGCCGGTGTCGATCCGTGCCGATCACGCCGATCTGGCCGACGTCGTCCGCGTGCTGCTGGCCGCGGCCCGCACGGGCGCTCCGATCGATGTCAGCACCACCGACGAGCTGCCTGCCGGGCTGGTTCCTCCCGGGGTGTCTCACACGGTCGAGTCGCGGGCAGCCTGGCTGACCCGCGTCGCCGCCGAACGCCCTGCCCGTATCCGCCTCATCGGCGGCGGCGCCCGGGATGCTGCCGTCACGGTCGAGGGCGATCCCGACGTCGCGATCTACGGTGGCGCGGTCACACTAGCGGGTCGACTCGAGCTGCTGCCGTTCCTGCGCGAGCAGGCAGTGACCATCACGCAACACCGATTCGGCAACCATGACCCGTCGTTCGACCGCGTCCTGCCGCGTTCGCCGCGCTGACGACCCGTACAACACGACGCGCCGATTCGGCGCGTCACCGAGAATCACGGCGTGTCGTCCCTACGATGGAGAAAAGGTCGCCCGTGACACCGTGCGGGTGGCAAGGCACTGGGAGGCAGACGAGATGCGCGAACTCGGCTTCGACGGCGTGAGCGAGGACCAGACGTTCCTTCTCGTGCGCGATGCGTCGACCGACGAGCAGTTTCGTGTGCCCCTCACTGGCGAAGCAGCTGTTCTCGTCACTGGTGCCACTGCGCCTTCACCCCTCGTGTCGTCTTCTGCCACCGGTTCGGAGCCAGCCATGGACACCAGCATCACGCTCAGCCCGCGCGACATCCAGTCCCGTATTCGTCGAGGTGAGTCAGCCCGTCAGGTCGCCGACTCCTGCGGCATGCCCTTCGACCGTGTCGACGGATTTGCCGGCCCGGTCATCGCCGAGCGCGAGTACATGCACCAGCAGGCCCGCAAGACCTCGCTGCGCCGCAAGCACGTCACGGGGGCGGGCATGCTGCTCGGTGCACTCGTCGACGCGGCGATCATCGACTCCGGCGGTGTTCCCGAGAACGCCGAGTGGGACGCCTGGCGCCGCGAGGACGGACGCTGGACCGTCTTGGTCACGCCGGCTGGATCTGAGCACACCGCCACCTTCATCTACGACTCCCGCGGCCGGTACGTGGTGCCCACGGATGAGTTCGCTCACGATCTGGTCGGCGACGTCTCCCTGCCGGACACCCCCGACATGGCCATTGCCGATGCCGTGCGCTCCCCGACTCCCCCGGTCCAGACGGCCGCCGAGATCTCCGCCCAGGACGCCGGCCTGACGCCGACACCGCTGAGCGACACCCACGCGAGGCAGACCGAGCTGGAATTCAGCGATCTGTCCGACATCCCCGACGATCTGCCGCCAGACGTCGCAGCTGCAGAGGCCTTGCTCGATGCCGCCGCCGGGGTCAGCGGCGTGTCATCGCTGAAGGCCGCCCGCGACCGCCGCACCCAGGAGGCCTTGGCCAAGCAGGAGTCCGAAGCGGCGGCCGACTCCGAGATTCAGCACGACGTGGACCAGCTCGACGAGGAACTGCAGACCGATGTCGCAGTCCCAGACACCGCCGGCCCCCGCAAGAAGCGCGGCGAGCGCCGCCGGGTCCCCAGCTGGGACGAGATCATGTTCGGTGGAAAGGACGACTGAGACTGAGCCGAGACCGCTCTGCGGTCGAGCGCGAAGGAGCGCCAGCGCAGCGTGAGCGTGCCGCCGCGAAGCGGCCTGGAGCGAGGCGTGGCG
>NZ_JBAVCB010000095.1:0-30111 GCF_049586495.1 Aeromicrobium sp.
TCGGTGCCCCAGTAGCTGGCGTTGTCCCCAGCAAAGCGCCACGCGAACGTTGGCAGCGCCAGCAGCGCCCACGGCGAGAACATCGCCGCGAACCCCGTGATTGCCACCGTGAGCACCGCCGTGGCCACCTTGCGGCTGGGGTCGTCGGTCAGCGTCGCCAGCAGCCCGCGGTCGCCCCCGAGCGTCGACGCGTAGGCGTAGCCGTCCGTGGCGAAGGCCGGAATCACGTCCAGAACGGTCAGCGCCGTCGCAACCAGACCACCGACGAGCACCGCCGGCCCAAGCCGACTGCGACCCGACAGCCACAGCACGACACCGATCACGGCCACCGTCAGCCCGAGGTCCTCCTTGACCAGCAACAGGGGCATCGACCAGCCCACGACGGCCCGCCATCGTCGATCCACGTACGCGGCTCCGGCGAGCGCCAGCAACGGTGCAGCGAAAGCGACCTCGTGGAAGGTGGCTTCGACGGCCGATTGCAGGCCGAACGACACGGCGTACATGAGCCCGACCGCCACACCCCAACCCGTGCCGAGCACTCGGAGGGCCAGGTGAGTCACGACCGCCACGGACACCGCGATGAGCAGCACCTGGGCCAGCAGCACCGTCTGCGCCGACGGCAGCACCCGGTAGACCGGCGCGATCAGAGCATCGATGGGCGAGAAGTGATCGCCGAGGATGTTGTAGCCCGGCCCCTTGATGTCCACGATCGGAGCCCCGGGGCGCGCATAGCTCTTGACCGCCTGCTCGAAGATTCCGTTGTCGTACGACACGGGCACGAAGGTCGCGAATCGCACCAGCGACACCGTGGCGTAGCCGGCCGCAGCCAGCAGGCTGACCACGATCGTGAGGGGTGTCCGCACGGCTAGGTGAGGTTCTCGCCGCTGACCGGGTCGAAGACGTGCACGTGCTCGCGCGCCGCCACGATCGACAGCGTCGAACCCATGGTGATCGTGCTCTCCGACGGCATCTCAGCTGAGACAAAGCTCTGGAACAGATCGAACTCGACGAGATCCTCGACTTCGCTCAAGACTGATTCGACACCCGGGTCGATGTCGTAGCCCAGGTAGGCAAACTGGCTACGACCCCGCCACTCGACGTCGTCGACCGCCGCGGTGATCCCGAACCCGCCCTCGGGCACCGTGGCGGACTCAAAGAGGTGCTCTGGGCGGACCCCGACCACGACGACATCTCGTCCGGTCAGACGCGATCGCAGAGCCGCGTCGATCGACAGCGTTCCGACCGGCGTCTCGATGCCGGTAGGACCGGGGAATCCGGGGATCAGATTCATCGGCGGGGTGCCGAGATACCCAGCGACGAACATGTCGGCTGGCTTCTCGTACAGCTCACGTGGGGTGCCGACCTGGTGCACGAAGCCCTGGTGCAGCACCACGACCCGATCGGCCGACGACAGCGCCTCGTCGACGCTGGACGTGGTGAGGATCGTGGTGCGGCCGTGGTCGGTCTGCCACTGCAGCACGACCGACCGCACGTGCGTGCGCAGGCGTTCTGACTGAGCCGCGAAGGGCTCGTCGAGGAGGTACGCCCTCGCCTCGCGCACCAGCGCACGACCCGTGGCGACGCGCTGCTTCAGTGCGTCCTCGAGGCTGTCCGGCCGCTCATCCAGCACCCCGTCGAGAGCGAGGAAGCTCGCCACGTCCTCGATGCGCTCGTCCAGCTCGATCTTGTCGTGGCCCCGACGCAGCGTGGAGGAGAAGGCAAGGTTGTCGTACACGTCCAGGTGGGGGTGCAGTGCGTAGTCGTCGAACAGCATCGAGAGGTCACGAGCGCGAGGCGACTCGTTCGTGACGACCACGTCGTCGATCAGGACATCACCTGACGTCGGCTCCTGGAGTCCGACCAGCACCGCCAGGAGCAGCGACTTGCCAGCACCGGGCGGCCCGACGATGGCGAGCGTTCGACCGTCTGGGACGTGCAGGCTGACCTGGTCGAGCACGGTACGCGAACCGTGCCGGAACGAGATGTCACGCAGTTCGATCGACGCCATGTCAGGGCCTCCCCAGAAGAGCGACGATACGTCGCGAGAACACGATGAGAATCAGCGCCGCTGGCATCAGCCACCACACGCCCGCGGCAGCGACTGCCTGGCTGGAGACCTCGCCACGGCCGGTCAGCACCAGCAGCGTGGCGGGCAACGGCCTCGTCTCGTCGCTCGAGGCCATCCCCAGCCCGAGAGCGACGTCGCCAGCGGTCCAGTAGAAGACGACAACTGCCACGATCAACAGATCCAGACCCAGGTAGCGCAGAGCGAAGTGCCGCAGTCGCTGGCGCCGATCGGCACCGTCAGCCCGCATGGCGGTGTGCAGCGTCCAGGGCGCATTGCTGACTAGCCTGACCAGCAACCACACCGCGAGAGGAAGCGACACCGCAAGGGTGGGCACCGCCATGGCCAGACGTGACTGCGTCAGGTCCCACGCCAGCAGCTGGGCACTCGCCGGGGCGGCCAGCACCACGATGGGCATCAGCAGGGCCGCGGCGAACGCCGCATAGACGAGGCGGCGACCCGCCAGGGAGCGGTGCACGAGTGCGACGGCGGCCGGTACTGCCACTACCAGCGCAAGCACGGTGGCGACACTGGCGATCACCAACGAGGAGCCGGCAGCACCCAGGAGCGCGTCCGATCGGCGCACGTCCCCGAAAGCCGACCACGACACCTCCGAGGGCCACAGCGTCGCGCGGGTCGCACCAGCCGGCGTGGTGGCCACGCTGACCAGCCACAGCATCGGGATCAGCGTGAACACGGCGAACAGCTCGGTGCCGATGATCGCCCAGATCGAGAAGCCACGACGCGAGTCGGCCGTGACCACCCCGAAGACCCCCGTGCCCATCAACACGAATGACACCGCGACCCAGATCCACAGGTCTGGACTCGGAACGCTGAAGACGCCGTAGTTGGCGGCTCCGAATCCAAGCAGGAACGCCACCAAGGAGCCAGCGAGGCGCGATCGGATCGAGGGCACCCGCGGCGCGATCAGGGCGGTCACAGTGCGTTCCTGACCCGCACCAGGGGCACCACGATTGCCGCGAGCACCACCGCCATGAGCACCAGCACCATCGACATCGCAGCGCCAAGGCCCAGCTCGAAGTCGGTGAACTGGGTGTTCCACATCAGCACGCTCACGGGGCGGGCGGGGCTGGCGCGATCCACCAGCAGAGGTCCGTCCAGCACGCGGAAGGTGTCGAACACCCGGAATGTGGCAATGGCCGCCAGCGCCGGTCCGATGGAGGGCATGACCACTCTGGACCACCGCTGCCGTGCGGTGGCGCCGTCGGCCATGGCCGAGGCGAGCAGCGACGCGGGCACGCGCGACAGCGCGACCGCCACCACCACCACGACCAGACCGGTACCGCGCCACACCTCGGCCACGCCGACCGCGAACCACGACCGGGTCGACGCGTCGGCGCCACCAAACCACTCAGCCACGAAACCGGTCGTGGCTGCGTCGCGCCACATCACGACTCCGACGATCGAGAGCACAGCAAGCGGCAGCAGCACCAGCGCACGCGCGGGCGCCCACGCGAGCGACCACCGGTTGAGCGCGGCGCCGAAGACACATCCCAGCAGCACCTGGGTGATCACCACCAGCACGACGAGCAGCAGCGTCGTGGCCACCGCGAGCCACCAGGCCCGGTTGGTGAGCACGTTCACGTAGTTGTCGATGCCGACCAGCGGCGCGTCATCTGGTGCGGTCAGGGAGGACCGGTGCAGCGACGTCCAGATGGCGCGACCCAACGGCACGATCGTCACCAGCACGAGGACGGCGACGGCTGGGCCGACCCACTTCCAGCCCCTCACGGCAGCTCACCGCTGATGGCCGAGGCCGCCTCTCGCTGCGACTCTTCCGGGGTGGCGCTGACGCTGACCTCAGCAATCGGTCGCCACGTGCGGTCGATGGCGCGTCGGATCGCAGTCCAGCGAGGCAAGGGCGGAACCGGCTGGGCGGTCAGCAGCGACGTCTGGACGGTGGCCGCCGTGGGTGTATCCCGCTGGAGGATCTTGTCGTCGTACGTCGCGGGTCGGGCGGCACCGTGACCCGACTCGATCACGAGGGCCCGCTGCTGCTCCGGTGCGACCAGGCAGGAGATCAAGGCGGCCGAAGCCCGGGCGTCGTCGGAGTCACGCGCGACGGCCAGCGAGATGCCGGCCGCCGGCGGTGCGGCACGGTCGGCGATCACGGGGTACGCGGTGGCGCCCAGCTCAGGAGCGATGATCTGCATCGCAGCGTCCGACAGGGCCGAGCTGCGAGCCAGCAGGAATCCGCCCCCTGCGCCGGCGAACCGCGTGGTGGCGTCAGGTTGCGGACCCGGCCCCACTGAGGAGTCGCGATAGAACTCGATGACCGAAGCGGCCCCGCGGCCGGCATCGGAGTCCAGCGTCACGGCAGTCGATCCGTCCGAACCCGTGACGAGCGTTCCCTCGTGTGCCGCGACCAGTCCAGCCACCCATTCAGACATTCCGGTGCCGTCCACGTCGTCGATCTGGATCGAGACGCCCAACCGGCTGGCCCCTGCAATCAGGTCGTCCCACGTGATGGGTTTGGTGATGTCGAGTCCGGCGCGTTCTGCTGTCAGGCCGCGGAACCACAACAGCTGCGGGTCGAACCACCACGGAGCGGCGACGAGCGCCCCCTCCCGGGTCGAGGCGGCCAGCGCTCCGGGAGCCACCCCTTCGCTCCACGTCTGTTGTTGAGACGACGACACGGGCGCCAAGAACCCGGCGCCAGCCATCTCCGCGATCAGCTGGGTGTCGAGGCTCACCACGTCGACCGAGGAATTTGCGCCGGACAACCGGCGCACCAGCTCGGTGTGGCGATCGTCCTGATCTGCCGGCAGCTGGTGCAGCCGAACTGTGTAGGCGCCGCCCGACGCGTCGGCACAGGTGTCAGCCAGAGCGGCCTGGTCACCGCGACCAGGCACCACGAACCAGTCGACAACCGCTTCGTCAGTGGAATCATCGGCACCGCACGCAGCGAGACCTGCCACCGCGAGGCACGCAGCCGCGCCGTGCGCGATGGCCCTGCCGATGACGCTCACGAGCAAACCATGCCACAGCGGCAGGGCTATTTCTCGACGTCAGAGCGTCACGTCCTCCAGCATCTCGGTCACGAGTGCCGCCACGGGTGAGCGTTCCGAGCGAGTCAACGTGACATGGGCGAACAACGGGTGGCCCTTGAGCTTCTCGACCACGGCCACGACACCGTCGTGGCGACCGACCCGCAGGTTGTCGCGTTGAGCGACGTCGTGCGTCAGGACCACCTTGGAGTTGGCGCCGATGCGGGACAACACCGTGAGCAGGACATTGCGCTCCAGCGACTGCGCCTCATCGACGATCACGAACGAGTCGTGCAGCGAGCGGCCGCGGATGTGGGTGAGCGGAAGCACCTCGAGCATGCCCCGGTCGAGGATCTCCTCGATCACGGCCGGCGCAGCCACGGCACCGAGCGTGTCGAACACGGCCTGTCCCCAGGGGCCCATCTTCTCGGACTCGCTGCCCGGCAGGTAGCCGAGCTCCTGCCCGCCGACGGCGTACAGCGGTCGGAAGATGACCACCTTCTTGTGCTGGCCACGCTCCATCGTGGCTTCCAGCCCCGCGCACAGCGCCAGCGCCGATTTGCCGGTACCGGCGCGGCCGCCGAGCGACACGATGCCGATCTCTGGATCGAGCAGCAGATCAAGTGCCACCCGCTGCTCGGCAGAACGGCCGTGGATGCCGAACGCCTCCCGGTCGCCGCGGATCAGCTGGATGGTCTTGTCTGCGCTGACTCGTCCCAACCCGCTGCCCTTCTCCGACATCAGCACCAAGCCGGTGTGACACGGCAGGTCGCGAGCCTCCGCGGTGTCGAGAGTGGCCAGATCGATCTCGCCGGACTCGTACAGGGAGTCCAGGTCGAGACCGCTGATCTCCAGTTCGCGCATCCCGGTCCAACCCGACTCCTGGGCCAGCTCGGCGCGATACTCCTCGGCCACCAGGCCGACCGCTGATGCCTTGACCCGCATCGGCAGATCCTTGGACACGATCTGGACGTCGAGTCCCTCATTGGCCAGGTTGCGGGCCACCGACAAGATGCGGGTGTCATTGTCGCCGAGTCGGAAACCCGACGGCAGGGACGAGGAGTCCGTGTGGTTGAGCTCGACGCGGACCGTGCCGCCCTCCACGCCGATCGGGAGGGGAACGTCAAGCGTTCCGTGCTGCACCCTCAGATCGTCCAGGAACCGCAGCGCGCTGCGCGCGAAGTACCCGAGCTCGGGATCGTGGCGCTTGCCCTCGAGCTCGGTGATCACCACGACCGGGATGACCACCTCGTGCTCGTGGAACTTGAGGATGGCGTTGGGATCAGCCAACAAGACGCTGGTGTCCAGAACATACGTCCGACGGCCAGAACTGACGGGGCTCGTGCTCACGCGCTTCTGTGCAGCCACGGCTGCCTCCTCAGCGACCCCACGCGCTCCCTGCGCCGGTCGCATCTAATCGATGATGTGGACCCGGCGCGTGATGTCAGGGGCGAGCATCAACACTCTCGAAACGTATGCCTCCCCTCGGGCGGATCGACGGCGACACGCCCGACCCATGGGCACCGCCTACTAGTCTCGGTCCATGAGACCTCTCGCTGCCCTCGTTCTTGCCGTCACACTGGCTGGCGGTGCGCTTGCGGGTTGCTCCAGAAACGGGGACGACGTGGACGCCGCCTCCCGCACCGCGGCCCTGAGCTCGGTGCAGGACGACATCGAGACTGCCGCGCCCGCGCTGGAGAAGTTCTACCGCAGCACGAGCTACCCGGCCGATCTCGCCGAGGCCACGGCGACGCTCGAGGAGGCGGGAATCGAGCTGAGCGCCGGCAACTCGGTCGGTGGATACCTGTTCGACACCGATGCCACCGAGTTCACCGTGTGCATCGAGAACGAGTTCGGGCCGTGGGCCACGTACGACACGGCGTCGATGTCGATGCGTGAGGGCGGCGAGACCGGCGGATGCCCCGACGACCTCTCCGGCTCCTCCTAGGTCCCGAAGCGACGGTCGCGCGCAGCAAACGACCGCATGGCGCGCAACAGGTCGACCCGGCGGAACGCGGGCCACAGGGCGTCGCAGAAGTAGAACTCCGAGTGCACGCTCTGCCAGAGCAGAAATCCGGACAGCCGCTGCTCACCTGAGGTGCGGATCACCAGATCGGGATCCGGTTGGCCCTTGGTGTAGAGGTGTTCGGCGATGTGATCGACCTCGAGGGTCGACGCGACGTCCTCCAGCGACCGGCCGAGGGAAGCCTGCTCGCGCAGCAACGAACGCATCGCGTCGGTCAGCTCCTGGCGCCCGCCGTAGCCAGCACAGATGTTGACCCGCATGTCTGCACCATGTTGAACCGATCGATCCGCCGCAGCCTTGAGCCGTCCGGCGCCCTCCGACGGCAGCAGGTCCAGGCTGCCCAGCAGGTTGATGTGCCACCGGCCGTCGGCCGCAAGCCGGTCGACCATGTCCTCGACAGCGGCCATGATGCTGGCGACCTCTGCAGCATCGCGCTGCAGGTTGTCAGTCGACAGCACCCACAAGGTGACTGTCGTGACGCCCAGCTCATCGCACCACTCGAGGAACTCATCGACCTTCGCCGCCCCGGCCTGATAGCCGGACTCAAGGTCGCGGCGAGCGTCCTTGGCCCACCGCCGGTTTCCGTCGACGATCGCTCCGACGTGCTTCGGCAAGCGCGAAGGGTCGAGTGACCGCGCCAGTCTGCGCTCGTACGCGCCGTACAGGACGTCGGTCAGTGCCATGGGGCTAATGTAAACGCATGCCAGATCCTGGGACCGAAACCCTGGTCGATGAGGTCGGGGCCCGCGTCCGCGAGACCGTCGACGAGATCAAGCCGAAGCTCCGCGGGTGGTTGCATGCCGCCACGTTGCCGCTGGCGTTCTTCGCCTTTCTGGTGATGATGGTGATCGCCGACGACGTGCTCGTTCGGTTCGCCGTCGCGGTGTTCATGGTCAGCGCAATGCTGCTGTTCGGCGTGTCGGCCACGTACCACACCGGTTCTTGGTCGATCCGTATGCGCGCGTTCTGGAGACGCTTCGATCACGCCAACATCTTCCTGCTGATCGCTGGCTCCTACACGCCGTTCACCGTGCTCCTGCTGAGCACCGAGCACGCCATCATCATGCTGTCGTTGGTGTGGGGCGGTGCGCTGGCAGGGGTCGCGTTCAAGATCTTCTGGATCGGCGCCCCGCGCTGGTTGTACGTCCCGCTGTACCTGCTGCTGGGGTGGGCTGCTGTGCTGTACTTCCCCGAGTTCGTCGAGAACTCGTCGACCGCGGTGATCGTCCTGCTGGTCACCGGCGGTGTGCTGTACTCCCTCGGGGCCGCGGTGTACGGGTTCAGGTGGCCGAACCCGTCCCCGAAGTGGTTCGGCTTCCACGAGGTCTTTCACTCCTTCACGATCGCGGCGTTCATCGTGCACTACGTCGGCGTCAGTCTGCTGGCCTACCAGCAGCGATGAGGTCAGCTGGTTGCGTGACCGGCAGCCGGCACACGAAGTTCTGGCAGACGTAGGCGGCAGCCGAACCATCGACCAGGGTCCGGTCCGCGAACAGCGGCACGTCCAGACCGGGATCTCCGGCCACGACGACAGCACCGGGCGACGTGAGGGCGAGCGCAGCCCGATGCAGGGCGGACCGCTGATCGGGCGGCCCGACCACCGCCACCTGCAGCGGACCGGCCGCCATCGCCTCGGCGGCGGCCAGCGTCCAGCCCGCGAATCTTGGCACCTCGGTGGCGAGGTGAGCCGTTGCGGTCACTGCTGCCTCAGCGGCGGCGCGATACCGGTGGTCGCCGGTGACCGCAGCGAAGGCGAGCAGGGCGTGCACGACGGCGGACGTTCCGGACGGGTAGGCGTTGTCGGACTCGTCGCGCGGTCGCACGATCAGCGCCTCGGCGTCCGCAGCGGTGTCGAAGAACCGACCGTCACCGGTTGCGAATTGATCCAGTGCACGGTCCAGCAGGACGCGCGCACGGTGCAACCACACCGCGTCGCCGGTGACCCCCAGCACCGCGACGAAGGCCTCGGCCACGGCACCGTGGTCCTCCAGCACAGCGGTGTTCTGCCCGGCCGCACCAGCGCGCGAGGTCCGGGCGAAACCCGCGCCGTCGGTGCCGTGCACCCGCACCAACAGCTCGGCGGCGTCGACGGCGGCACTGACGAAGCTCGGCTCCTCCAGCAGGACGCCTGCTTCTGCGAGCGCGGTGATCGCCAAGCCGTTCCAGGACGCCACCACCTTGTCGTCACGGTCGGGTCGGGTGCGATCTGCGCGCGCGGCCAGCAGGCGTGACCGCACGTCGTTCCAACGCTCAGGGTCGCCTGGATCCTCGCGCAGCTGCAGGGTGGAGAACCCTCGTTCGAAGGTGCCGGGTCCGGTGACACCCAGCAGCTGGGTGGCCCACGCTCCGTCCGCAACCCCGAGCGTCTGCATCAGCTGATTGGGGTTCCAGACGTAGAACGTTCCCTCGTGGCCGTCACTGTCGGCGTCGAGCGCAGAGGCAAAACCGCCCTCGGGCGTCCGCAGCTCGTCGAGCATGAAGCGGGCCGTCTCCCGCGCCACCCGCTCGGCGAGTGGCGACCCGCTCTGGCGCCACCAGTGCAGGTAGACCCGCAGCAGCTGTGCGTTGTCGTACAGCATCTTCTCGAAGTGCGGAACCCGCCAGAACCGGTCGACCGAGTACCGGGCGAAGCCGCCCGCGAGCTGGTCGTACAGCCCACCGCGGGCCATCGCCTCGCACGTGCCGGCCACGTGCTCGAGCGACCCGCCAGTCCGGTCGGCCTGACGCAGCAAGAACTCCAGCACCATCGACGGCGGGAACTTGGGACTGCTTCCGAAACCGCCAGCATCGGCGTCGTAGGCCGTCGCGAGCTTCGCCGCCGCGGCATCGAGATCACTCGGTCCGAGGGCCGCTCCCCCGACGTCGATCGCCTCGCCGAGATGCGCCAGCACGTCCTGGCCCACCTTCTCGACGTCCTCTCGCTTGTTCTCCCACGCATCCGCGAGGGCCTGCAGGATCTGGGAGAACGCCGGCTGGCCCTGCCGCGGTTCGGGCGGGAAGTACGTTCCGGCGAAGAACGGCTCTCCGGTCGGCGTCAGCACGCACGTCATGGGCCACCCGCCCTGACCCGTCATGGCGGTCGTGGCGCGCATGTAGACGGCATCGACATCAGGGCGTTCCTCACGATCGACCTTGATGTTGACGAAGTGGTCGTTCATGAAGGCAGCAGTGGCTGGGTCCTCGAACGACTCGTGCGCCATGACGTGGCACCAGTGGCACGCCGCGTACCCGACGCTCAGCAGAATCGGGCGATCGAGTTCCTGGGCGAGCGACAGCGCTTCGGGACCCCACTCCCACCAGTCGACCGGATTGTCGGCGTGCTGCAGCAGGTACGGCGACGTCGAGCGCGCGAGATGGTTGGCCACGGACCCACCCTGCCACGAGCACCCGCACACCCCGGCCTTGATCGGGGCTGTCACCGTGGATGTACGTACATCAAGTCCCTTGGGGAAATTTCATGACGACACGCATGCGTACCCGGCACTGCTCGCAGCGGCGTGTCGATCGGGTCCGCAGGTGGTTCATCGCGACTCCACCGCAGCGCCCCAGCGGTCCTCGATGTCAGCCATCCTCCACACCACCACGGCCACGAGCCACGTCGCGGCGAAGACGGCGAACACCAGGTAACCGATGTCGTCCAGCTCCATGCTGCCCAGCCCGAACAGTCCGAGGATCTCGATCCCTCCGATCATGAGGGCGACCACGACGGACAAAGCCGTGACGACCAAGTTGTAGTAGACCTTGCGCGCGGGCCGCAGGAAGGCCCAGTCGTAGGCATATCCCATGAACACGCCGTCGATCGTGTCCAGCAACGACATGCCCGCGGCGAACAGGATCGGGAGCACCAGCAGCGAGTACCACGGCAGGCTGAGCGCCGCCGCTCCGGAGGCCAGCACGAGCAGCGAGACCTCGGTGGCGGTGTCGAAGCCCAAGCCGAACAGGGCGCCGACGGGGTACATGTGCCACGGCTTGCTCACGGTCCGGGTCACGCGACGCAGGATCCGGTTCATGAAACCGCGACGCGCCAGCTGCTCGTCCAGCTCGTGCTCGTCGTAGTCGCCGCGTCGCATGGAACGCGCAACGGTGACGATGCCAGCGAGGACGACCGCATTGATGATGCCGATCAGCAGCAAAAAGAATCCTGAGACCGATGTTCCGATCACGGCGGCAGTCTGCTGCAGGGTGGATGACTCGTCCTGCAGCTGGGTGCTCAGGGTGCGCACGCCCAGCGCGAGCAGCAGGCACAGGCCCAGGACGATCGAGGAGTGGCCCAGGGAGAACCAGAAGCCTACGGACAGCGGACGTCGCTCGGTCGCCTGCCGATCAGAGAGCAACGTGCGCGTCGTGTTGTCGATCGCGGCGATGTGGTCGACATCGAAGGCGTGCCGCATCCCGAGCGTGTACGCCGTGACGCCAAGGCCGAGACCCAGCGCCCCCTGAGTCGCGGACTGGGACCCGCGAGACGCAGCCAGAACGAGCAAACCCCATCCCGCGACGTGCAGGAAGACAATGAACGCTCCCATCCATCCGATCGTTCGCCGGTCGGCGGATGAGAGGCGCGCGACGACGCGCTGATTCACGACGCCGGTTCGGCCATCGGCAGACCAGCCTCGCTGGCGTTGTTGAAGTCGTCGTCGATCGCGACGGGGGTCCGTCCCGAGGCGTCGATCAGTGACGCCGCCACCGAAGCGCGGTAGCCCGACATGCAGTGCACCCAGACCTCGCCGTCCGGAACCTCGGCGAGACGCGACGGCAGCTCGTGCAGCGGGATGTTGATCGAATCAGCGATGCGACCGTCCTTGGCCTCATCGGCACGTCGGACGTCGAGGATGACGACAGAACGATGGTGGAGCACTTGCTCGAGATCACCGAACGTCGCGGTATTGAAGCTCGCCAGCTTCTCGGTCGTCCATTGGCGTGGCTCGCCGGTGGCGTGGGCCGCCGGATCGATGCCGATACGGATCAGCTCACGCTGCGCCTCGGCGACGTCGTCGGCCGACTCGCCGAGCAGTGTCACGGGCGTGCCCCACGTGATCAACCAGCCGAGGTAGGTGGCGAAGCCACCGTCGAGACCGAAGTTGAGCGTTCCGGGGGCGTGGCCGGCCGCGAACACCTTGCGGTTGCGGAGGTCGACGACCCACTCGCCGGCCTCGATGCGCTGGCGCAGCGCAGCCGCGTCGGCCAGCTCCGGCGGGCTGAGATCGGGCTCCGAGGGGCCCTCGGCGTTCGCCGGTGCCATGTGCACGTAGTACGCCGGCCAGTCACCAAGACCTTCCAGGAGCTCGCGGACGTAGGTCTCCTCGTCTTGCGTCAGGACGGGATTGGCCTTCTTCTCGTGACCCACCGTTGATTCGGTCGCATCGGACTGCGAGGCCGCGCAGAAGGAGCCAAAACCGTGCGTGGGAAACAGATCGGTCTCGTCCGGCACCATCTCAGCCAGCCGGTGCGCCGAGGCGTGCTGGTGGCGCGCCAAAGTGTCGGTGTTGTCGTCGCCGAGCAGATCGGGACGACCGGTGGCACCGAACAACAGCGAGCCACCGGAGAACAGCCCCACCGACTCCTCGGCAGCCGCGTCGCTCAAGGCGTAGGACAGGTGGGTGAAGGTGTGACCGGGAGTCGAGATGGCGCGCACCTGCATGCGCTCGCCGACGGTCACGACGTCGCCGTCGCGGATGTCCGTGCGCTCGAACGACACGTCGTCCTCGGCATTGACGTGGTACGCCGCACCAGTTTGTCCGGCCAGAGCCAGACCACCGGTGAGGTAGTCGTTGTGAATGTGCGTCTCGAAGATGTCGGTGAGCCGCACCGAGTGCTCCTCAAGGATGGACAGCACTCGGTCGATGTCTCGCTGCGGATCGACCACGAAGGCGACCTCGCCGTCGTGGACCACGTAGCTGCGATCTCCCAGCGTGGGGGTCTCGATCGCGATGATGCGCAAATCGTCGGTCGTCGTCATCTCGGGCCTCCTGGGCACAGTGGAACGTCACGATGGTGGCTGCTCAACTTCAATGTACGCACATTTCAGAAAAGGACAACCTGGGCCGTGATCCCGGCAGCGACCAGCAGCAGGATGCCGGCAAACGCCGCGGACAGGCCGTCGCTGGAGAACCGCGACGCGAAGCGTTTGCCGAGCAGCGAGGCCACGATCGTGGCAGCCGTGAACGGGACGATGACCTCCCAGTCGAACTGCGGCGACCGCGTGGCGTGGATGCTCAGCGACACGGCGGCATTGAGCGCGATCACCAGCAACGACGTGGCAGTGGCGACATGCATCGGGTACCGCAGGATGATGACCAAGGCAGGCACCACGACAAAGCCTCCGCCGACGCCGAGGAATCCGGTCAAGAATCCGACCACGAGGGCCGTGATGACGATGGAGGCCGCCACGACAGGAGAGATCTCCGGGGTCGCACCCGCGCCACTCGGGCGCTTCGTGACGATCATGGCAACGGCCGAGACCACCATGATGCCGGCGAACGACCCGAGCAGCACGTTCTCGTCGACGCTGCGGTTCAATGCGGTGCCGCCGAACGACGCGGCGATGCCGAGCACGCCGAAGACCAGCCCGACCTTCCAACGGACCAGGCCGTCGCGCAGGTAGCTGGCGGCACCGATGGCTGCGCTGATCCCGATGACGACCAGGCTCGCGGTGGTGGCGTCCTGGGCGGACTGGCCCAGGACGTACACCAGCGCCGGCACGGCGAGGATGGATCCGCCGCCCCCCAACGCGCCGAGCACCATGCCGATGACCAGCCCGCAGGCGATCGCCAGGAGAAGGGTCACGCGATGGTTCCCGGGCCGCCCTGCGGCGTCACGATCGGGAGACCGTCGGCCGCCCACGCCTTCATTCCGCCCGTCATGTTGCGAGCCGGGACGCCAGAGGCAGCCAGCCGCTGGACCGCCTGGCCCGACCGGTTGCCGGACCGGCAGACCACCACGATGTCCGATCCTGCGACTCGATCCGCATCGAGGTCCCCCAGCGGGATGTGCAGCGCACCGGGCGCGTGCCCGGCCTGCCACTCCTCGGGCTCACGGACGTCGAGCAAGACCACGGCACCGGACTCGTGCAGGTCGTGCGCCTGGGTGGGGTCGATGTCAACGACAGGCTCGGACATGGTTCCTCCTGATGTCAGTGGGATGGCTGGGCCTGGCCGGAGGCCGTCATTCTCAGGCCGGTGGACGCAGAGAAGTCGGTTCGAATGCGGAAGCGGTCGGCGCGAATCACGGTGGTGCGCCACTCCACGGGGGCACCCCGGTGGTAGCCGAGACGCTCGATCGCGAAGGCGGGGGCGCCAGGTTCGGACGCCAGCGTGGCAGCCTGAGGAGCGAGCAACGCCACCGCGTCGATCGTCTCGGCACCTCCGGACGGATGGACGTCGCACCGCTGCGCGAGCTCTGCGTACAACGCGGTATGGCGAAAGTCCGCGCCCAGAAGCGGTCGCGCGACCTCGGCCGGCAGCCAGGCCCGGTCAAGAGCCATCGGCTCGCCGTCGGCCAGACGGACGCGGTGCAGGAACACCAGTGGCGCCTCCTCGTCCAGCCCGAGCTCGGCTGCCGCCCGGGCGTCGCGACGCTCGTCCAGGGCGAGCACCACGCTGTCCTGCGTCATGCCTGCCTCCTCGACCGACGCGAACAGGCTGTAGAGCGTGCCCACAGGCTGCTCGATCTGCGTCGCGACGAGGCGCGACTCCTGACCTCGTGCTGCGGAGACCACCCCGGCCTCGCGCAGGGAGCGCAAAGCCATCCGTACCGTCTGCCGACTGACGCCGTACTGCTCGCAGAGTGCGTGCTCGCCGGGAAAGGACGTGCTGAAGCTGTCCTCATCGATCCGACGGGCCACGTCATCGCGCAGCTGGCTCCACAGCGGCGTCTTGCTCGAACGGTCGAGCGTCCGCGGTTCTGCCGTCGTACGTCGTCCCTGATTCACGAAGTCCTCCGATGCCTACCTCCACCCATAATGTTCGTACATTAGGGATCTGGCAACTCGAGCGCTAGGAGTCTTCGCCCTCCCACGGCTGATTGGCCCGCTTGGAGTGCTTGATGAAGGAGCGCATCAAGAAGAACAGTGCGACCCCGAGGCCGGCGACGATGCCGAGAGCGACCCAGCCGGGCTTGACGTTGTCGCGGGTGATGGGGATGTCGGCGGCCACGAGGGCCGCGGCCGACATCAGAGCGGCGTACGTGTTCATGTGTCCAGCCTACCGGCGGAGCTCGAGGGATTCACCGGTCGTCGGACTCCCGCTCCTCCTCCACCTTCTTGGGAACCCGCAGCAACCGCAACGCGGACACCAGGCCGATGCCACCGACGACGTTGCCGAGCATCGACCAGCCGATGGCAACTGCCATCTCGCCCAGACCGAAGTCCGCACCTGCGAGGAGGGCGCCCATCATGAACAGCGAGTCGAGAACGCAGTGGAACAGCTCGCCGCCGGCCAGCAGCGACCCGAACAGGATCGCCGGGACGATCTGCACCCCGAGATGCTCAGTCGCGTGCTGCATGCGTGTCATCAGGGTGATCACGGCTCCCGCCAGCACCGCCAGGGCGAAGCTGCGGGCGTTGACACCCAGCTCGGCGTAGTGGGTGCCCACCTCGACCACCGTGGTGTCCAGATCGGGCCGCGCTGTCACGAGGATGTACATGATGAGCAGTCCGCCGACCAGATTCATGGCAAACGTCAAACTCCACAGCCGAGCCAACGCCCGCCACGTGCCGCAGCGCGCGACGACGGCCGTGACCGGAACGAGAAAGTTCTCGGTGAACAGCTCGGCCCGGCCCAGCAGCAGGGCGACGAAACCGATAGAGAACGCGATGCCGGCCAGCACCGTGTCTCCGGTGTGCTCCTTGACGATCAAGTAGGCGAGCACACCAAATCCGACGTCGATCCCCCCGAGGATGCCGGTCGAGATCAGCGTGGACATGGGTCGTTCGAGTCGTTCGGTGCCCTCGTCGACGAGGCGGTCGAACGCCTCCTCGAGCTCCGGTTCGGGGCGTTCGGGATTCGTCTTCATGCCGTGACTCTAGGGCCGTGGCAGGCTGCCGGCATGGGAAGCGCGCGAGGCAAGGCGGGGAGAGCGGCCGAGAGCACGCCCGTGGAGGTCGGAGCGCGCACCGGACTGGTGGCCTACGGCGTGGTTCATCTGGTGATCGCCGCCATCGCGTTCCAAGTGGCCTGGTCGGGTTCTGGCGACAACGCCAGCGCCGGCGGCGCCCTGCAGTCGTTGGCCCAGAAGCCCCTCGGCGGCATGATGATGTGGGTCAGCGCGATCGGCATGGTCGCCCTCGCCATCTGGCAGCTGGCCGAGGGCGTGTGGGGCCACCGGGACGCTGACGGCGCGCAGCTGTGGTGGAAGCGCGCCCGGTCGGTCGGTCGGGCCCTCGTGTACTCGACCATTGCCTTCACCGCAGCGAAGATCGCAATGGGGTCAGGAGGCTCGGGCAGCGGTGCCAGCGAAGAGACGGTCACGGCACGCTTGATGGGCGTCCCCTCGGGACGCTGGTTGGTGGTGGCGATCGGCGTCGTGGCGATCGTCATCGCGGCGCTCCAGGTGCGGCGAGGTGTCCGAGGCACCTTCACCCACGACCTCGCATCCGGTGCGACCTCCGGCGCAGCGGGCACGGGCATCGTGAGAGTCGGCACGGTCGGCTACATCGCCAAGGGCGCGGCTCTGGCCATTGTCGGAGCACTGTTCGTGTGGGCTGGGATCACCTATGACCCGGACAAGGCCGGTGGGCTCGACGACGCGCTGAAGACCCTGCGGGAACAGCCATTCGGTCCCTACCTGTTGAGCACCGTCGCCCTGGGGCTGGCCGCGTTCGGCGTGTACTGCTTCGCCTGGTCGCGCCACATCGACCAGTAGGGAACAGCGTCAGCGCAGACCGGCGAACAGATCGGTCTCCGGCACCTGCGTGTCGACGTGGGACGTGACCAGCTGGTAGTCCTCGGTCGGCCATGCCAGGGCCTGGACCTCGTGCGGCACGGCGAAGAACCAGCCATCGGGATCGATCTGGGTGCCGTGCGCGAGCAGGGCCGCGTCACGGATGGGGAAGTACTCGGCGCACTCGACCTGCGTGGTCAACCGGGCCTCATCCTCGGGCTTGCGCTCCCACGTCTTGAGGCGTTCTTCGTACGGATTCTCCAGACCGTGATCGGCCATGGCCCGGGAGATCGCGTCCATGCGTTTCCAGCTCCACCCCAGGTGGTAGTAGAGCTTGGAGACCTGCCATGGCTCCCCCGCGTCCGGGTACTTCGTGAGGTCGGCGGCCGCCTCGAACGCGTAGACGCTGATCTCGTGGCACTTGATGTGATCGGGGTGCGGGTAGCCGCCCTTCTCGTCGTACGTGGTGAGCACGTGCGGCTTGAACGACCGGATCAGTCGAACGAGCGGTTCGGCGGCCTCCTCCAGAGGAACCAGACCGAAGCAGCCCTCAGGTAGCGGCGGCTTGGGATCGCCTTCGGGCCAGCCAGAGTCGACGAAGCCGAGCCAGTCCTGGGTGACGCCCAGGATCTCGCGGGCTCGATCCATCTCCCCGCGCCGGATCTCGGTGATCAGCTCGGGGTTGTCCAGGATGCCGGGGTGTTCGAACTGCGGGTTCAGGATGCTGCCGCGTTCGCCGCCGGTGCAGGTGGCCACATGCACGTCGACACCCTCGGCCACGTACTTGGCAGTCGACGCAGCACCCTTGCTCGACTCGTCGTCGGGGTGGGCGTGCACGTGCATGAGGCGAAGCTTCTCGGCCATGGGTGCTCCTTCGGGGTCACGTCATCTTCTCCTGCTGACAACAGCGCCCGAGGAGCGGGTGTTCCCGTTTGAGACACTGGGTGGGTGAGCCAACCGACCGACCTGCACGAGCGTTACGGGAGCACCGAACGTTCGCGCTGGTTCTGGCCAACCATCGCCGTGATCGGCATCAGCATCGGTGTCGCCTTCGCAGCGTGGGTCGGATTTCAGGATCGACCCGTGACGGCGCGGGTCTGGGCCTACGAGGTGAAGAACGACAATCTCGTCACCGTGACGCTCGACGTGGTCCGGCCAGACCCGCTGGCCGTCCGGTGCACCGTCTACGCCCAAGCGGAGGATCACTCGATCGTGGGCGAGAAGTCACTGGACCTTCCCGGGTCGACGTCGCAGGAGCAGCGCGTCGCGATCGACGTCCGAACAGAACGACGGGCTGTCACAGGTGTCCTGAGGACGTGTGTCGCGCGCGATTGAGTGATAGCCTCGGTAGTTCACCCCGGGCAGAATCCCGGGGTTGTTCACGTCTTAGGAGGAACCTCATGACTCAGCCCATCGAGTCCACGACCATCTGGGTCACCCAGGATGCGTACGACCGACTGCAGGCCGAGCTCGAGCACCTCAAGGGCGAGGTCATGCACGACATCACGTCCAAGATCGCTGCGGCTCGCGACGAGGGCGACCTCAAGGAGAATGGCGGCTATCACGCCGCCCGTGAGGAACAGGGCAAGACCAAGGCCCGCATCGATCAGCTCGAGGACATGCTGCGCAAGGCCGAGGTCGGCGAGAAGCCGGCCGACGACGGCCTGGTCGAAACCGGCATGATCGTCACGATCCGCTTCAAGGGCGACAAGGACACCGAGCAGTTCCTGCTCGGATCTCGCGAGCTGCTGAGCATGGACTCCACGGTCGACATCGACGTCTACTCCCCCACGTCACCGCTTGGCAGCGCGCTGCACGGCAAGAAGGTCGGCGAGAGCGTCTCCTACGAAGCGCCCAACGGACAGACGCTGACCGTCGAGGTCATCGCCGCCAAGCCGTTCTGATCCCTAGAGGATCTGATAGCCCAGCGCGCTGAGCCGCTGGGCCACCTCGGTGCGGTGCTTGGGTCCGCGGGTCGCGACCTGGATCGCCACGTCGACCTGGTTGATGACCAGCGACTCGGCGGCTCGATCGTGGTTCACGTTGATGACGTTGACCTGCAGCTTGGCCAGGTCGGCCAGCAGACCCATCAGGGCGCCCGGTCGGTCGGGAATCCGGACGGCAAGTTGCATGAACCGGCCACCAGCCACCAGCCCGTGCCGGATGACGTCGAGCAGCACCAGCGGGTCGACGTTGCCGCCCGAGAGCACTGGGACCACGGGGCCTTCGAACTCGCCGGGCCGGTCCAGCAACGCCGCCACCGCGGCGATACCGGCAGGTTCGACCAGCAGCTTGGACCGCTCGAGCATGCCGATCAGCGCGCGGCTCATGGCCTCCTCGCTGACGGTGATGACGTCGTCGACCAGGTCCTGAACGATCGCAAACGGGATGGATCCCGGCTGCGCGACGGCGATGCCGTCGGCCATCGTGGAGCCCATCGAGGCCGCAACCGGTACGCCGCCTGCCAGCGACGCCGGGTAGGCGGCGACCTCTTCAGCCTGCACGCCGACGACGCGGATGTCGGGTCGCTCGGTCTTCAGCAGGGCGACGCCCGCGGTGAGGCCACCGCCGCCGAGCGGCACCACGATGGTGCGGACGTCAGGCACCTGTTCGAGGATCTCCAGCCCGAGCGTCCCCTGACCCACCACGATGTCCTCGTGGTCGAACGGGTGGATCAGCACCGCGCCGGTCTCCTCGGCGAAGGCCATCGCCGGCACGAGCGCTGCTGTGACGCCGTCGCCGTGGAATCGGATGTCGGCGCCGTAGCCCTCGGTCGCTGCGACCTTGGGCAGCGCCGCACCCTCGGGCATGAAGATCGTGGCCTTCGTGCCCAGCATCCGAGCCGCCAGAGCAACGCCCTGAGCGTGGTTGCCCGCGCTGGCCGCGACAACGCCATTGGCTCGTTCGGCCTCTGACAGGCGGGCGATGCGCACGTAGGCGCCGCGGATCTTGAACGAGCCGGTGCGCTGCAGATTCTCGGCCTTCAGGTACACCGGCACGCCGGTGCGCTCGCTCAGCCAGCGCGAGTGCGACACCGGCGTCACGTCGATGACGTCGGCCAGCAGTTCGCGCGCGACTCGTACGTCACTCAGGTCCATGGTGCCAACCTAGTAGTGAGGTCACGCTGGTTCGGACTCGACGTCGACGTCGTCCTCGGGGTCGTCCTGATACTCCTGCGCCGTGTCCACGAGGTGACGGACCACGCCATTGAGGGTGGCCGCGAGCGGCACCGCGATCAGTGCACCGATCACGCCGGCAACGGCGATGCCTCCCGCGATGGCCAAGATGATCGCCAACGGGTGCACCGACACGAACCGGCCCATCAAGAACGGCTGCAGGACGTGTGACTCGATCTGTTGCACCACCACCACGGCGATCAGCATGAACAGTGCCACGACGGGGCCCTGCGCCACGAGTGCGACGAGCACGGCGACCATGCCAGAGACGAGAGCACCGATGATGGGCACGAAAGCGCCGAGGAAGACGAGCACACCGATTGCGAACGACAACGGGACTCCGAGCACCCATGCGGCAATGGCGATACCCAAGGCATCGACCAGCGCGACGAGCACGGTGGCACGGACGAACTGGGTCAAGGTGTTCCAGGCGTTGTGGCCAGAGCTGTCGATCTTGGGGCGAGCGCTGCGCGGGAAGATCGCGACGATCCAGCTCCAGATGCGCTGACCCTCGTACAGGAAGAAGAACGCTGCGAACAGCGCGATGAAGAATCCCGCGAGGACATGGGTCACCGTGGTGCCGACCGAACCGACCGTGCTCAGCAGCGCGGTGTCGCTGGCGGAGATGGTCTGCTTCGCGCTGTCGATGTAGGACTGGATCTGGTTGTCCGACAGATTCAGCGGTGGATCCTTGGCCCAGTCCTGCACCTGGGTGATGCCCTCGACCACGTTGGCGCGCAGGTCGGTGAACTGCGTCGAGAACTGCTGTCCAACCAGGGTGAGCATGCCAAAGAAGAGCACCAGCAGCGAGAGCACGACGATGAAGGTGGCCGCCAGACGCGGAATGCCCTTGGCCTGGAGCCAGTCGACGGCGTTGATGGTGAGCGCGGTGCCCAGCATCGCGATGGCAATCGGCACGGTGATCTCACTGAAGAACCGCAACAGCCACAACAAGCCGAGTCCGGCCACGGCAAGAACGATCAGCCGCCAGGCCCACTGAGTCGCTGCTTCGACGCCGGGCGGAACCTCGTATCTCTCGCTCACGAGACGAACGCTACTCGCGAATGGTGCAGGGAACAGGCGGCGCGGCCCAGACGTTGTCATCATGTGGGCGAAGCCGGTTCGCCTGATGAGAGGTGATGACCATCATGTTCGGCCGCACACGCGAGCTTCCCACGTCCGACACCGCCCTCACGGGCCGCGCCGAACGTCCCTATTCCGTCGGCGACACCCACGCGGTGACCGGCAACGCGCTCATCTCAGATGGTCCTGCCGGCCATGAGATCGCCGTCTTCGGTCTGGGCTGCTTCTGGGGCGAGGAGAAGACCTACTGGGAGATCCCAGGCGTCTGGTCCACCACGGTCGGTTATGCCGGCGGCCTCACGCCCCACCCCACCTACGACGAGGTCTGCAGCGGCCGCACGGGTCATGCGGAGGTTGTCCGGGTGGTCTACGACCCCGCCCAGGTCACGTACCAGCAGCTGCTGCAGGTGTTCTGGGAGAACCACGACCCCACTCAAGGCATGCGTCAAGGCAACGACCGAGGCTCGCAGTACCGCTCGATCATCTTGACCACGACTGATGAGCAGCAGACCCTGGCCGAGTCGTCCCGCGTCGCGTACCAGCAACAGATGACCACGGCTGGCTACGGCGATATCACCACGTCGATCCTGCCGCTGAGCGAGTACTACTACGCCGAGGCCGTGCACCAGCAGTACCTCGCTCGGAACCCGTACGGGTACTGCCCGCTGCACGCCACCGGCGTGCAGTACGTCTAGCCGCGAGGCGTGAGCGTCAGCTCGAAGCCCTGGGGCATCAGGGTGAGCCGTTCGGCGATCCGCAGGACGTAGTCGGGGTCGCCCGCGATGTCGTGGCGGTGCAGCAGCATCGCGAGCACCAGCACCGCCTCGTGCAGCGCGAACTGCCGGCCGATGCAGGCCCGCTCGCCGGTGCCGAATGGCTTGTAGGTCTGGGGCGTGCGCCCACGCGAGCGGCCGACGGTGAAGCGATCGGGATCGAACTCGTCCGCAGTCTCGCCCCACACCGCAGGATCGCGATGAGTCATGGGCAGCACGATGATCGCCCAGTCGCCGGGGCGCATCGTGTGGCCGGTGCTGAGGGTCAGCTCCTCGCGCGGAGTCCGCGTGTAGGCCGGGGCCGTCGGCCACAACCGCAAACCCTCGTCGAGCACGCGTCGCACGTAGCGGAACTTGGGCACCTGCTCGAAGGTCGGCTCAGCCGTGCGGTCCGATCCGAGGATCTCGTCCACCTCGGCCTGGGCCGCGGCGAGAGCCTCCGGGTGGCGCGAGAGGTAGTACAGGGCGAACGACAGCGCGCCTGACGTCGTCTCGTGCCCCGCCACCAAGAACGTCAGGATCTGGTGCCGAATGTTGAGGTCATTTAGTCGCGCGCCCGTCTCGGGGTGCGGCGTGTTGAGCATGATGCCGAGCAGATCCCGATCAGGCTCCCCTGTGCCCGTCGGCTCGGCCCGCCGCTCGGCGATGATGCCGTCGAGCAGGTCGTCGACGTATGCCTGATGGTGGGCGTTGCGTTTCTCGATGCGACGCATCAGCATCGCGGCTCCCGGCATGGTCGCCAGCGAGCCCTTGCGCTGCCCGAATCTCAGGGCCTCGATCATCGCCGGGATGAAGGGATGCGGTTCCTCACGACTGAACGACCCGAAGTCGGTGCTGAACGCCGATCGGCTGATGGTCTCGAGCGTCAGCCGGGTCATGTCCGCGGACACGTCGACCGGACGATCCACCCCGTCCCACGCACCGAACAGCTCGCGGGCGACCTCCAGCATGATCGGGTGGTAGCGCTGCATCGCGGCCTTGGTGAAGGCCGGCATCAGCAGGGTGTGCGCCAGCTCCCAGTCCGTCTCGTCGTTGTACGCGGTGAACAGCCCCGACCCAGCAAAATCACGCAGCGCCAGCAGAGCCGGCGACAGCGCCTTCTCGAAGCGTTTCTCGTCGCTGAGCTCGGCGGCCAGCTCAGCGCTGGAGACGAACACGAACTTCTGGTCGAACACCTTCAGCTCGAAGATGGGACCGAGGTCGCCGCAGTTCTCCATGACGCTCTGCAACGGCGATCCAGGACGGATCGTTCCGACGTCGCCCACGATCGGCTTGCGTCCGGTCGGCCGGGGAAAGGTCTGCCCGGACCAGTCGTTCAGCATCGGGTCACACGCCGTTGCGCCGGCTGAACATCGTGACGAGCGGCTGGTACTTCGAGCCCAGGATCCGCACCACGGAGTCCATGATCACGGCGTCGGTGCCGATCAGCACCTTGGCCTTGTTCTTCTCGACGCCCGTGAGGATGACGTGAGCGGCCTTTTCGGGGCTCGTGCGGGCCAGCTTGGCGTTGAAGTCGCTGGCCATCTTGGCGTGGTCAAATCCGTCGACGCCCGTGGAGTTGTTGACGATGTTGGTCTTGATGCCGCCGGGGTGGACCGTGGTGACCTGGACCGGCCGACCACGCAGCTTCATCTCCTGGCGCAGCGCTTCGGTGAATCCGCGGACCGCGAACTTGGCCGCGTTGTAGGCGCTCTGAGTGGGCACGGCGAAGAGACCAAAGACGCTGGAGATGTTGATGATGTGGCCCTCGCCAGAGGCGATGACGTGCGGCAGGAAGGCCTTGGTGCCATTGACCACGCCGCCGAAGTCGACGTCCATGACCCGGTCGATCTCCTTGAACGACATCTGCTCGACGTCACCGGTGAAGGCGACGCCGGCGTTGTTGAACACCAGGTTGACGGTGCCGAAGTGGGCGACGACCTCGTCGGCGTACTGCAGCACCAGCTCGCGCTGCGAGACGTCCAGGATGTCGGCCTTGACCTCTCCGCCCGCGCCCTTGACGAGCACCTCGGTCTCAGCGAGTCCTTGCGGATCCACGTCGCTGATGGCGACGAGAGCACCGCGGCGGGCCAGCTCGATCGACAGCGCACGGCCGATGCCAGATCCTGCACCGGTGACGACGGCGACCTTGCCGGGAATGCTGGTCATGTGGGGTTCCTCTCGACGTGCCAGATGACATTCAGATACTGGGGGTATCCGAAACTGACCATAGCAGATAACGACGTTACGCCAAGAGAGTCGAACGCAGTCGATCGGCAAGATTAAGGTCCCCGCCAACATGACGCAACCACCCGTGCGTTCCGCCGCGATGGCCGTCCCACACGTCCATCACAGCGTCGATCGCTTCGGGCACGACGTGGAAGTACTCCCGCGGGAGCTCAGAGCGGCGCTCGTTTCCCGGCAGCGCACGCAAGCGCGCATCGATGGCGTCGATCGCGTCGTTGGTGCGCACGTAGTCGGCCATGACGGTGGCCCGATCGACGCCGGCCAGGCGCATCAGGAGCGCGACCGAGATGCCAGTGCGATCCTTGCCAGCCGCGCAGTGGATCAGCACGGGACCCTCCGTGTCGGCCACGGCACGCACGAGGTCAGCCAGCAGCGGGCCCGCCGACTCCAGCAGCGCTGCGTACAGCGTCACCAACGTGCCATCGTGATGGGCTGCAGGTCGCAGGGAGGACAGCAGGGGCAGATTTCTGGACGGCACTGTGCTCAAGGTCGGCCGCTGGACGATCTCGTCGTCCGATCTCAGGTCCAGAACCAGTGCAGGCGGCCAGACGACGTGTTCGACGACATCATCGTCGAAGGGCAGCCCGCTGCGCAGCACACGCCCAGTCCGAAGCTGCCCGCCGTCCTCCGTGGGAGTACGACCAATGTCACGCAGGTTGGGCGTCGTCTGGGGCATTTGATCAATGTGCCACGCCCTAGACTGGGGCGGTGCCACGCCCCCGTTCTGTCGCTGCATCGGCGGCGGTGGGCAGCGGCCTCGCGCTCTCGGCGCTCTACGGCGTCCTGGTGGGTGAGGCAGTGCTCGCTCGCCGCACCATCGGCCCTTCTGACGCTCGTCCGCCGTCGGCAGACGGCGTGTACGGTGACGATCTGCCTGGCCGGGCCATGCGCTGCCTCGTGCTCGGTGACAGCGCGGCCGTGGGCTACGGCATGGATCGAGCCGACGCGACACCCCCCGCCATGCTCGGCATCGGCCTGTCACACGTGCTCGGCGTCCAGGTGGAGATCCGGTCGCTGGCAGTGGTCGGCGCCCGAACCGCCGACCTGGAAGGGCAGATCGACCAGCTCGACGACTTTGCCCCCGACGTGACCGTCATCGTCATCGGCGTCAATGATGTGACGCACCAGGTGGCGCCGCCTGTGTCGGCACGACAGCTGGGCGCGGCAGTGCGCCGCTTGGTGGACCTCGACAGCGAGGTCGTGGTGGGCACCTGTCCTGACCTCGGCACCATCCAGCCGATCAAGCAGCCGTTGCGCTCCGTCGCCCGAAGCCTCAGCCGGATGCTGGCTCGCAAGCAGACTGTCGCCGTGGTCGAGGCTGGCGGACGCGCCGTCTCGCTGGGCAGCCTCCTCGGGGTGCTGTTCATGGAAAAGCGTGACGTCATGTTCGGTGTCGACAGCTTCCATCCCTCGGAGACCGGGTACGCCAACATGGTGTCGGTCCTGATTCCGGCCGTCGCCGCCTCGATGCGCGAACGGGAACGCGAGCGCACCGCCGTCTACGCCGGCCTACCGCGCGACGTCATGTCGCTGGATGACGCCGCGGCTGAAGCCGTGCGGCACGACGGCACGCAAGTCGTTCACGAAGAAGGCCAAGGTCGCCGATGGGCCACCGTCCTGCGTCGCCGCCGCGGCTGACTTCGTCCCTGCACGCGAAACGGCCGGTCCCGAGGGACCGGCCGTTCGTGTGTGCTCCTTGGTGATCAGTCGCCACGCAGGATGGCGAGGATGCGCAAGATCTCGATGTACAGCCAGACCAGGGTGACGGTCAGACCGAAGGCCGCACGCCAGGACTCGCGCTCGGGGATACCGGCCGCGACGCCCTTTTCGACCATGTCGAAATCCATGATCAGCATGAACACCGCCAGCACGACGGCGATCGCCGAGACAACCAGTCCGAGCGCGTTGAAGCCGCGCAGGCCGCCCGACTCGAGCACGCCGGTGAGGCTCAGCACCATGTTGATGAGCATGACGCCGACAAAGCTGAAGATCGCGATCGTCATGACCTTGCGGAACTTGTCCGTGACCTGGATGTTGAAGAACTTGTAGGCTGCCAACGTGCCACCGAAGGCGACCATGGTGGCCAGCACCGCCTGGAAGACGATCGTGGGATCGCCGACGTAGGACGCAATGACCTTCGAGAAGGCACCGACGAACACGCCCTCGACAGCCGCGTAGGCGAGCACGAGAGCAGGGCTGATGACCTTCTTGAACGAGTTGACCAAGGCCAGTCCGAGGCCGATGAAGGCACCGCCCATGGCGAACATCATGGCGCGGCCGTAGGCCGCATCGCCGGTGGCCACGTCGCCGAGATCGCCGATCATGAACCAGGCGACGGCGGCGGTGGTGACCAGCAGACCAAGCGAGATGGCCGTCTTCTCCACGACCGTCTCGATCGTCATCTGGCCGGTGCCGGTGCCGGTGTGGGTGGGGTTGTCGTCCTGCGACAGGTCGACCTGCCACTGGGACGGGCTCGTGGTCTTGGCAATCGCGCCGCCGCGTCCGTTGAACTCGGCGCTGCGGGCGAAGACGGGGTTGCTGCTCTTCATGTTTCCCTCCGTGGGATGGCTCCGGGTGTGGAGTCGTTACCTTCACTCTATACAACGTCTGAGCAGCGCGTTTCAATCCCGATATCAGTTGTCCGATGCCAGCAGTGCGGGCACCTTCGGAATAGGCGCTTTTCGTTGCTGAGGAGTGGCGTCCTGATCGGCGACGAGCACCCCGTCGACGTAGCTGCTGGCGATCATCGACAGCGGGAAGACGTTGAACGCCGCAGTTCCGGACTCCAGCGAGCGCGGAGACCACAGGCCCAAGGTGTCGCACGACTCGTCGAGGCAACCGTTTCCGCCATCCACCGACGTGGCAAGCGGGCGGCCGTCCTGATCAAACAGCTGCACGTCGTCGATGGGCTTGCCCGAGGAGTCGTACGGGAAGATGTTGGTCACCGCCACGCCGTCGAGGTAGACGCCGGTGAGGTCCTGCGGCTCCGAGTACGCCGCAGCCACTCCGTCGTAGTAACCGGCGCCGTAGTCGTTCGATGTCAGCGCGGATACGGGCAGCAGCACGATGGCCGCTGCCATGATGACCGCCACGACGTTGCCCAACACGATCACGGGAGCGATCCGGTGCGCAGCCCACTGACCGCGCCCCCACTGCACGCTGACGACGAGAAGAACCATGAACACCGCCCACGCCATTCCTGACGTGAACGGGTAGCCCGCTCCCAGACCGAGGATTGCCGCCACCAGCCACGCGGCAACCCCGGCGCGAGCGAGCCACCACACCGGCCGGATGGCGACCAGGAACTCCCCGGCCGGAGCAAGGACCGGGTTCCGACGCACGCCCTCGGCGAGGTCGCCGCGCATGCGGCGCACCGCGACGACGAGGCTTGCCACCATGCCAGCGCTGGACGATTCCAGCTTGGGCAGTCCCGCGGCGTTGCGCAGCTCGGTGGCGTACTCGGCGGGGTCGGGGAACTCGCGCACCAAGTCCTCGGCGTATGCCTCGGCGAGGTCCGCCTCGAGCCCTTCGGTGAGCTCGTCGCGCTCCTCGTGCGGCAGGTCGTGCAGGGCGTCGCGCACCGCCTCGGCAAATGAGGCGATCTCTGGCGTGATGATGGTCGTGGTCATGCGGCTTCCCCCGGTCGATTCGAGCTGGTGAGCAGTGTGTTCATGGTGGCGGCGAAGTCCGCCCAGACCTTGCGCTGCAGGTCGAGCACGGCTCGGCCCTGCGCGTTGATCCCGTAGTACTTGCGGTGTGGGCCCTCCTCGGAGGGAACGACGTACGAGGTGAGAGCACCGGCGGTGTAGAGACGACGCAGCGTCCCGTAGACCGACGCGTCCCCGACTTCTTCAAGTCCGGCGGCGCGGAGCCTGCGCACGACGTCGTAGCCGTACCCGTCCTCGTCCTCGACCACGGCGAGCACCGCCACGTCGAGCACTCCCTTGAGCAGCTGAGTTGCATCCATGCGGTGAACAGTACCACGCATTACGTAGTACCCCGGACCACGGATATCTGTGTGTGCTTGACCCACCTCAGCTCGATCTGGCCGGCTCCTCGAGGACCCCGGTCCAGTCCTTGCTGTCGGCTTCGATCGCCGTCCGCATACGCTAGCGCGGTGGAACCGCCTTATCGATCGTCCCCCGTCTCCTTCTCGCGACGAGGCGGCCGGCTCGGCGAGCGTCAACAGAAGGTCTGGGACCAGCTGGCTGACGACTACGTCATCGACGTCCCCCGGGCGGGTCCGAGCACCTCGGTCGATCCGGATTACCGCCTCGACCTGGCTGCGACGTTCGGCCGTTCTGCGCCAGCGATCCTCGAGATCGGCAGCGGATACGGCGAGACACTGGCCCATGCCGCACAGGCGCATCCGGAGATCGACTTCCTCGCCTTCGAGGTCTACATCCCGGCCGTGGCACAGTCGCTGCTGCACATCCGGCGCGAGCATCTGACGAACATCCGGCTGGTCGTCGCGAACGCACCCGAGATGCTCACCACGGCGCTGGCCCCCGAGTCGCTGTCCGAGCTGCGGATCTGGTTCCCCGACCCGTGGCACAAGACCCGGCACCAGAAACGCCGCCTCATCACGGACGACTTCGCGAAGCTGGCCGCTCGGGTGCTGCCCGTCGGGGGCATCTGGCGCGCGGCGACCGACTGGGAGCACTATGGCGAGCAGATCGCCCAGGTGCTGGCGAGCTCCCCGGACTTCGAGGGTGGCGCCTGCGAGCGGTTCGAGGGTCGGCCCGTGACCCGATTCGAGACCAAGGGACTGGCCAAGGACCGGATCATCCACGACTTCTGCGCCACTAGGGTGGCCCCATGAACCGCGCAGATCTGCTGCACATCACCCGAGGACCGGTGTGGCTGCTTGGCACCACCGACGAGGAGCGAGCGCTCCTTGACCCGCTGCCCGCAGGTGTCGAGATCGTGGTCGACCGCGACGTGCTGCTCGATGAGGACGACGATGTCTCACACGTCGGTTCTGAACCCATGGCGGCCGCCGTCATCGTGGTCGATGCGATGAGCGCGACGCCGGAGCTGCTCGACGACACGCTGCCGCGCGTGGGTTCGGTGCCGCTGGTCTGGATCGTGCTGCCGGCTGAGATCACGAGCGCTGATGCCGATCAGATCGAGCAGCTGGCTCGCGAATACGGCTGGTCCGCAGCCGAACGCGTCGACCTGGGCGATGCATGGTCAGCAGTCAGGCTCAAGCAGGACTGACGCGCGCTGCAGGCGGGTGATCCAGATACCTGGAGGCACGCGCTCATCTCGCACGTCAGCAAAGCCGTACTTGCCGTACAGCGCGCGTGCTGGCGCGTTGTCGCGGCCCGTGGCAACGGCGATCTGACGATCAGCGGCCGCCTCGATCACCAGAGCTAGCAGCTGACTGCCGACCCCCTGCCGGTGCGCGGTTGGTCGCACCATCACCTTGTCGATCTCGACACCGCTCTCGCGCTCGACCCACGCTGCAGCACCCACGAGGTCAACGCCGTTCCAGGCCAGCAACCAGTGCCCGCGGAACGACGTCAGATCCACCTCGTTCTGGCGCAACGGCGGAATTCGATCGTCCCCGATCAGTTCGGCCTCGACCGCGTAGGACGCGCGCTGCAGCTCCAGCAGCGCTAGCGCCACGTAGGGGTCCGCAGCCGGATCCGGCGAGGAGAAGATCATTGCTGCCCACTCTAGGTTGTGGAGATCTCGACTCGGCAAAGAAACGACTGTCAGTGGGGTGTTCTAGGTTTGATATATGCCGCAATCGCAGGGAAATCAGGTGCAGCGACTCACTGCTGCCGCGTCTTCCCGAGCCCGGGCTGAGCACGCCGAGTGGGCCGAGATGCTGGCCTTCTCAGACCGTTTGGCGGCCGAATACACGCAGACG
>NZ_JBAVCB010000096.1:0-13288 GCF_049586495.1 Aeromicrobium sp.
CTCGGCTTTCTTCGCCACCCGCGTGTAGAGGCCGACCTTCAGCAGGTCGTCGTGGGTGAGGGAGAACAGGCCACCTTCGTCGACCAGCACCCCCGCCTCCAGCAGCGCCGTGGCGCCCTCCCCCCCGAACACCTCGATGTCGAAGGCACCCCGGCCGCCGACGTGGTTGAGTCGCTCGCGCAGCTGCGAGGGGCACGATCGCGTGTTGGGGCACCGGATGTCCTTGTCGCCCTCGCGCGACGGAGCCAGCGGGGTGCCGCACGCCGGGCACTCGGTGGGCATGACGAACTCGCGCTCGGTGCCGTCGCGCAGCGCGACGACCGGACCGACGATCTCGGGGATGACGTCGCCGGCCTTGCGCAGCACGACCATGTCGCCGATCAGCACGCCCTTGCGCTTGACCTCGTGCTGGTTGTGCAGCGTGGCCATCTGGACCGTGGATCCGGCGACGCGGATGGGCTCCATGACGCCGAACGGAGTGACCCGCCCGGTGCGCCCGACGTTGACCGTGATGTCCAGCAATCGGGTGTTGACCTCCTCGGGTGGGTACTTCCACGCGATGGCCCATCGGGGTGCACGCGACGTGGACCCCAGACGCCCTTGCAGTGCGACCTGGTCGACCTTGACCACGACTCCGTCGATCTCGTGCGCCACATCATGGCGATGCTCGCCGTAGTGCGCGATGAACGTCTCGACGCCCGTCAGGTCCGGGACGACCTTGGCGCGGTCCGACGTCGGGAGGCCCCAGGCCTTCAGGGCCTCGTACGCCTCGGACTGGCGTTCGGGACTGAAGCCCTCGCGATAGCCGATGCCGTGGCAGACCATGGACAGTGGGCGGCTGGCCGTGACCGAGACGTCCTTCATGCGCAGCGTGCCGGCGGCGGCGTTGCGCGGATTGGAGAACGGGTTGTTGCCGGCCTCGGCCCACGCCGCGTTGAACTCCTCGAACTCTGCGGTCGGGAAGAACACCTCGCCACGGATCTCGACGGACGCCGGCACGGGGTGCGCATCAGTTCCGGTGAGGCGGTGCGGGATGACCTTGATGGTGCGGACGTTGTTGGTGACGTCCTCACCGACCCTGCCGTCGCCACGGGTGACGCCGCGCGTGAGGACACCGTCGTCATACGTGAGCGAGATGGCCAGGCCGTCGACCTTGAGCTCGCACAGGAACTCGGCGTCGTCGACCCCTTCGCGCAGCAGCCGGGTGTGCCACGCCTCGAGCTCTTCAGTGCTGAAGGCGTTGTCGAGGCTCATCATGCGTTCGCGGTGCTGGTAGGACTCAAATGATGAAGACGGCCGCCCCCCGACCGTCTGCGTGGGCGAGTCGGGAGTGCGGAGCTCGGGTACCTGGTCCTCGAGCTGCTGCAGCTCGATCATCAGCGCGTCGTACTCGGCGTCCGAGACCGTGGGCGAGTCGTCGACGTAGTAGCGCTCGCGGTGCTCGAGCACGGTCTCGGCCAGCTGCTTGTGCCGCTGGCGCAGGTCGGCACCCGTCTCGCTGGTCATGGGTCGAGCCTATCGCCGAGCGGCGACACTTCGCCCGGTTGCGAGAGCCGCTCGCGCATGGCGTGGTGAGGCCCCGGCGAGTCCGCAGGTCGGGGTCACCACGAGGCGCTCCGTCGTGGTCTCGCCATCGAATCCCAGGCGGCTGAAGAACGTCTCGATCCGCTCGAGGATCGGGTCGCGGTCGAGCGGCGCATCGGTCGAGGGGACGACGCCCAGCCAGAGGTCCATCCCGGCGTCGAACGCCTCGGCCCACACGTCGTTCGCCCCCGTCAGCGCAAGATCGAAGCTGATGGCGGAGAATCCCAGACCTCGCAGCAGATCGACTGGAACATCTGGTCCGCAAGAGTGCAGCACCGGCGTCGCTCCCGCATCGACGATCACGTCGACGACTCCACGCAGCAGCGCGTCGGCCTCCGGCGGATCGACCCGACGATGGGTGGCCCACCCGGAGGCGGTGGGGATGGATCCCTCGATGACCCCGCGGATGGCCGGTTCGTCGAGCTGTACGTGGAGATTCACGCCGGGAAAGCGACGATTCAGGTCCGCCAGGTGGGTCGTCAGTCCTGCGGCGAGGACCTCGCCCAGCTCGCGGCGAGCGCCGTGATCGGCCAACATCTTGTCGCCACGCGGCCGTTCGACCGAGGCGGCCAGGGTCAATGGTCCGGCGATCTGCACCTTCAGCGGACCGGCGAGCTCGTCCAGCATCTCCTCGGCGATGTCGAGGTCTTGGCCGAGCCGCGACCGAGCACGGCGTTGATCGAGACCCTCGCCCACCCCGATGCGCCATCCGTCGGGCTGCAGATCGGCTCCCAGGTCGGTGATCAGTCCCAGCGTGCGGCCGATCATGCCGGCGTGCGGACCGCGGTGCGGCAGCTCCGGCAGGAAGGGCAGGTCCGGCACCTCGTCGAGGACAGCAGCCAACGCGCCGGCGAAGTCGTCGCCGGGCATCGAGCCGATGCCCGTCGCGCGTGCCATCAGGCGGTTTTGTCGATCGTTGCCGAGCCGATGACGCGGGTGCCGTCGTAGATCACGCAGGCCTGGCCCGGCGCGATGCCACTGGCGGAGTCGCGCAAGGTCACCTCGACGAGATCGCCCTGCACCGTCACGACGGCTCGATGCTCCTCGCCGTGAGCGCGCAGCTGCACCGTGCACTCCAGCGGACCGGTCGGCGCAGCTCCGCACCACAGCGCCTTGATGCACGTGAGGTGATCGACGTCCAGGGCCTCTCGAGGTCCGACCGTGACGGTGCCGGACACCGGTTCGATGTCCAGCACGAAGCGCGGCTTGCCGTCGTCGGCGGGAATGCCGAGCCGGAGGCCGCGCCGTTGGCCGATCGTGAACGCGTAGGCGCCCTCGTGCTCGCGCAACACCTGGCCGGACTCGTCGACGATCTGACCGGGCTTCGCGCCGAGCTTCTCGGTGAGCCAACCGGCGTTGTCACCATCGGAGATGAAACAGATGTCGTGGCTGTCCGGCTTCTGGGCGACCTGGAGACCCCGGCGCTCAGCCTCGGCCCGGATGACATCCTTGGTGGTCTCGCTGAGCGGGAACATCGAGCGGGCCAGCTGCTCTTGTGTCAGCACGCCCAGCACGTATGACTGGTCCTTGGCCATGTCGTTCGCCCGGTGCATCTCCACCGTTCCGTCGGGTGCCGTCGCGAGGCGGGCGTAGTGGCCCGTCGCGACGGCGTCGAAGCCCAGGGCGAGCGCCCGGTCGAGCACGGCAGAGAACTTGATCTTCTCGTTGCACCGCAGGCACGGGTTGGGCGTGCGACCCGCGGCGTACTCAGCCACGAAGTCGTCGACCACGGTGTCGGCGAACTCCTCGCTCATGTCCCACACGTAGAAAGGGATGCCGAGCACGTCGGCGGCGCGGCGGGCATCGTTGCTGTCCTCGATCGAGCAGCAACCGCGCGCCCCGGACCGGTACGACTTGGGATTGCGACTCAGCGCGAGATGCACCCCGGTGACGTCGTGACCGGCGTCGACCGCGCGGGCCGCTGCGACGGCCGAGTCGACCCCGCCTGACATGGCGGCACAGATTTTCATCTGCGCCTCCGGCGCGGGGTTCTCATCTGCGCCTCCGGCGCGGGGTTCTCATGAGGACCTCACGTGAGCGGCCCGGGTCGCCCGCTCGTGAACGGCCGGCAGCGCGGCCAGCAGGCGATCGACGTCCGCATCGGTCGTGGTGTGGCCCAGGCTGAAGCGCAGCGAGCCGCGGGCGGCCTGCTCGTCATAACCCATCGCCAGCAGGACGTGGCTCGGCTGTGGCACCCCGGCGTCGCAGGCTGACCCGGTGGAGCACTCGACGCCCTGGGCGTCGAGGAGCATCAGCATCGCGTCGCCCTCACAGCCGGGAAAGGTCACGTGGGCGATGTTCGGCAGCCGGTGGTTCGGGCCCGAATCGGGGTCTCCGTTGACCACTGCGTCAGGCACGATGCTGCGCACGCCGTCCACCAGCCGTTGCCGCAACCGCTCGATCCGGGCAGCCGTCTCTGCCTGCCGCTGCACCGTGAGGTCGAGAGCCCGCGCGAAGGAGGCGATCAGGGCGACCCCGATGGTTCCGGAGCGAATGTCGCGCTCCTGTCCCCCGCCATGCATCAGTGGCACCGCGTCGATCTCGCGCCGGATGACCAGGGCGCCCACCCCTACGGGACCACCCAGCTTGTGAGCCGTGACGGTCATGGCATCGAGCTGTCGGGCGGCGAAGTCGATCGGCACGTAGCCGGCAGCCTGCACGGCATCGCTGTGCACCGGGATGCCGTGCTCGCGGGCGATCGCGACCACCTCGTCGATCGGCTGGATCGTGCCCATCTCGTTGTTGGCCCACATCGTGGTGATGGCTGCGACCGACGCCGGGTCAGCGGCCACCGCTGAGCGAAGCGCGTCGACCTGAATCCGCCCGATGGCGTCGACGGGCGTCATGTCGATGGCGGCGCCCTCGTGCTTGGCCAGCCACGTGACGGGGTCGAGCAGCGCATGGTGTTCGATCGAGCTGAAGATGACCCGGCGCCGATGCGGATCCTGGGCGCGGCGAGCCCAGTACAGGCCCTTGATGGCCAGGTTGTTGGCTTCTGTTCCGCCGGAGCAGAAGACGACCTCACTGGGGCGCGAACCAAGCCGCTCGGCGATCAGCTCGCGAGACTCCTCGACGACCCGGCGCGAGGCACGTCCCGACGCGTGCAGGGACGACGCATTGCCGAGACGTCCGAGCTCGGCGGTCATCACGTCGATCGCCTCGGGCCACATCGGCGTCGTGGCCGCGTGGTCGAGGTAGGCGACTGGCTGGTCGTTCATCGTTCCCATCGTAGAGCCGCCTCGGTAGCCACCTCAGCCGGTGGCGGCCACGAGGTGCTCCACGACGCCGTCGAGCTGCTCGTGGGTGGTCGTGCGCCCGAAGGTGAACCGTACGGCGGTCTGCGCAATCTCGGCCGGATAGCCCATGGCGGTGAGCACGTGACTGGGCTCATCACTGCCCGCGGCGCAGGCCGAGCCGCTGGAGCAGACGACGCCGCGTCGTTCGAGGTCGAGCAGGATTGACTCGCCGCTGCGGCCCGGGAAGACGAAGGATGCACTGCCCGGCAGGCGGCGGCTGGCGTGGCCGGTGAGCTCGGATCCGGGTACCTCGGCAAGCACGCGCTTGATGAAGAAGTCCCGCCGCGCGACTACCTCGTCGACCGCACCTGCGCTCAGTCGGAGGGCAGCAGCGATGCCGACCGCTGCAGCCACGTTCTCGGTGCCCGAACGGTGACCGTCTTCCTGGCCGCCTCCGTGGATGAGGGGCTCGAACGAGGTCCGCCGCGAGACCCACAGAATCCCGACGCCCTTCGGTGCGCCGATCTTGTGCCCCGAGATGCTGAGCGCCTGGACACCCAGCCGGGTGACGTCGAGGTCGAGCCAACCGGCCGCCTGCACGGCGTCGGTGTGCAGGGGAACCCCGCGCTGCGCCGCCTGCTCGGCCAGCGCTTCGAGCGGCTGGATGGTGCCCACCTCGTTGTTGGCCATCTGAAGGCTGACCACGGCGGTGTCGTCGCGGAGCGCCGCGGTCAGGGATGCCGGGCTGATCAGACCGTGATGGTCAACCGGCAGCACGGTGACCTCGTACCCCATGCGGCCGAGAAATTCTGCAGACTCCAGGACGGCGGGGTGCTCGATCGCCGACACGATGACGTGGCGACCCGTGGCGGCCAGCGCGATCCCCTTGACGGCGGTGTTGTCGGACTCCGTACCGCCGGACGTGAACGTGATCTCCGACGAGCGGGCACCGAGCATGTCGGCAACCTCGGCTCGAGCCTGCTCGAGAGCGTCACGCGCCGCCTCACCCACTTCGTGATGGCTCGACGGATTGCCGAACTGCGGACCGAGGTGCGGCCACATGGCCTCCATGACCTGCCGTTTGATCGGTGTCGTGGCCGCTTCGTCGAGATAGATCACGGCAACCTCACCCCGCAGATTGCATCGTGATGTCGAGCCCCAGGTCGAGCGCCCGGACGCTGTGCGTGAGCGCGCCGACGCTGATGACGTCGACACCAGTGGCCGCCACGTCACCGATGGTCTCCAGCGTGATGCCGCCACTGGCCTCGACCATCGCCCGGCCGCCGATCTGCTTCACCCCAGCGCGCAGGTCCTCGAGGCTGAAGTTGTCGAGCATGATCGTGTCGGCCGCCTCGGACTTGAGCACGGCGTCGATCTGCTCGAGCCGGTCGACCTCGACCTCGATGTGTGTGGTGTGCGGCAGATCGAGTGCGGCCCTGCGCAGAGCCGTCGTGATGTCGCCGACCACGGCGAGGTGGTTGTCCTTGGCCATGACGGCGTCCGAGAGCGAGTACCGGTGGTTGTGGCCGCCGCCGCACCGCACGGCGTGCCGTTCCAGGGCGCGCAGGCCCGGGGTGGTCTTGCGCGTGTCGACGACGCGCACGGGGTGATCGCCCACGGCGGCGACGTAGGCGGCGGTGAGCGTGGCGATGCCACACATCCGTTGGACGAGGTTCAGGGCCACACGCTCGGCTTGCAAGACCGCCCGGGCCGGGCCGCTGACGTCGGCCAGCACCGTCCCGGTCTCGAACGCTGCGCCGTCCACGACGTGCATGTCGATCGAGACCGTCGGGTCGATGGTGCTCATCGCGATGACGTAGACGTCGGAGCCGGCGAACACCCCCGGCTCCCGCGCCACCAGCTGGGCGTGTGCCGTCGCGTCGGCTGGAACGAGGGTCTGCGAGGTGATGTCGCCAAACGGGGCGTCTTCGTCGAGCGCCATCAGGACGACACGCTGGATCTGGCGACGTTCAAGCACGTGCGAACACTCCTGAGTGACGGTTCTGGGTCGGATCAGTGTCGGGGAAGTCAGCGCGGAAGTGACCACCGCGGGACTCGCGGCGGGCCAGCGCGCTGGCGACCACAGCCCGCGCCACGACCAGCAAGTTGGCATCCTCGGCGGACTTGGCGTCGGTGACGGCCGGCGAGGTCCAGGTGGCGAGCTCGGCCACGGCCTGCTGGAGGTCTGCCGCGGTGCGCGAGAGGCCTGCGGCGTCCCACATCAGCTGTTGCAGGTCCGAACGGTTGACCTCGCGCCCCTCAGCCGGACCGGCGAGGTCGAGTGGGGTCGGCTCGACCCATTCGTCGTCGAACGGCACCGCGGGCGTCGGATCGAGGATGCCCTCGACGATGCGAGATCCGTAGACCGCGCCCTCCAGCAACGAGTTGGACGCCAGCCGGTTGGCACCCTGCGAGCCGTTGCACGCCACCTCACCGACCGCGTAGAGGCCGGGCACCGAGGTGCGTCCCCATGCATCGGTGCGGATGCCACCCATGTAGTAGTGCGCGGCAGGCGTGATCGGCACGGGCACCTGGCCCCAGTCATAGCCCTGCGCGCGGCAGGCGGCGTCGATGTTGGGAAACCGTTTCGCCAGGTATTCAGACCCGAGCGCAGTGGCATCGATCCGCACAGGGCCGTGCACCTTGGCCTTCATCTGGTCGGCGATGGCACGCGCCACCACGTCGCGCGGTGCGAGCTCGGCGTCGGGGTGGATCGCCAGCATGAATCGCTCGCCGTCGGCGTCGATCAGATAGGCACCCTCACCGCGGACCGCCTCCGAGACCAGGAAGTTGCCCGGGGCGTTCAGCGAGGTCGGATGAAACTGGTAGAACTCCAGATCGGCCGCGACCGCGCCGGCGCGCAGACCCATCGCGATGCCGTCGGCCGTCGCGACCTCCGGATTGGTCGTGTACGGGAACAGCTGACCCGCGCCCCCGGTGGCGAGCACCACGGCAGCGGCGTGCAGCTGTTCCCCGTCGAGCAGCTGGACGCCCGTGACGACACCCTGTTCAACCAAGAGATCCACGACCGTGGTGTCCTCGCGAACCGTGATGGCCGACTCGTGCACGCGGTCGATCAGGGCGTAGGCGATGCCAGCGCCGGTGGCGTCGCCGCCGGCGTGCAGGATGCGGGCGAAGCTGTGCGCCGCCTCCAGTCCGTGGGACAGCTCCCCGTCGCGGCGGTCGAACTCCACGCCGCGGGCGATGAGCTCGTCGATGGCCGCTGGTCCTTCGGCGCACAGGATCTGCACCGTGTCCTCGTCGCTGAGGCCCGCGCCGGCGACCACGGTGTCGGCGACGTGCGCCTCGACCGAGTCGCCGAGCTTCGGGGCACCGGGGTCGGACATGGCGTCGGTGACCACGGCCACCCCGCCCTGCGCGTACCGAGTGTTGCTCTGGGCGAGGTCGGCCTTGGTGATCAGGGTGACCTCAAGACCCGCGTCCACCGCGTCGAGCGCGGTGGTCATGCCCGCGACGCCGCTGCCCACGACGATCAAGCTGTTCATCGGTCCGTCCTCATCACTTGGGGAGCGCGGCGAGCATGCGCTCGAGCGCGATCTTGGCGTGGGTGGCGATCTCCTCGGGCACGATGATCTCGTTGTGCACCTCGCCCTCGACGAGCTTGTCGAGCACCCAGGCGAGGTAGCCCGGGTGGATGCGATACATCGTCGAGCACGGGCAGACGACCGGGTCGAGGCAGAAGACCGTGCGGTCCGGGTACTGCGCCGCCAGCCGGTTGACCATGTTGATCTCGGTGCCGATGGCAATCGTGTCGCCGGGCGACGACGCCTGGACGAACTTGTTGATCGCGTCGGTGGATCCGGAGGCGTCGGCTGCATCAACCACCGGCATGGGGCTCTCAGGGTGCACGATGATCTTGATGCCGGGGTGCTCGTCGCGCGCCTTCTTGATCTGGCCCACGGTGAATCGCTTGTGCACCGAGCAGAAGCCGTTCCACAGCAGCACCTTGGCGGTGTCGAGCTCTGCCTCGGTGTGGCCACCCAACGGCTTGCGTGGGTTCCACGTCGGCATGTCGTCGAGGCTGATGCCCATGGCCTTGGCCGTGTTGCGGCCGAGGTGCTGGTCGGGAAAGAACAACACGCGGTGTCCGCGTTCAAAGGCCCACTCCAGGACGGTCGCCGCGTTGGACGACGTGCACACGATGCCGCCGTGCTGGCCACAGAATGCCTTGAGCGCGGCCGAGGAGTTCATGTACGTGACCGGAACGACGGGCTGCTTGCCGTCGGCATCCTTCTCATCCAGCGGACCGTAGACCTGCTCAAGCTGTTCCCAGCAGTCCTCGACCGATTCCTCGTCGGCCATGTCGGCCATCGAGCAGCCGGCCGCCATGTTGGGGAGGATGACGTGCTGCTCGGGTCGAGCCAGGATGTCGGCGGTCTCGGCCATGAAGTGCACGCCGCAGAACACGATGGTCTCGGCATCGGGCTTGGTGAGCGCTGCGTTGGCCAGCTGGAACGAGTCGCCCACGAAGTCGGCGTGGCGCACGACCTCATCGCGTTGATAGAAGTGGCCCAGGATGACGAGCTTGTCGCCAAGCGCGTCCTTGGCCGCCACGATGCGGGCGTGCAGATCCTCATCTGCCATCAACTGGTACGCCGCCGGCAGCTGGCCGGGACGCACCACCGGGACCGGCATGACGTCGTCCTCGGAGCAACCCGGCCCGTAGCCGGGGACGGAATCAAACATCCATGGACCCTCGGCGAGATCCTCGTTGCAGCTGTCTGCCGGATCGGTGACGATCAGGTGGTTGACCGAAAGCGCCGGACTCGGGCGAATGGGTGCAGTCATCGGGACTCCTCGAGCTGGGTGGAGAGTCGGTACAGGGCGGGCGGACGGTGGCTGGTGCCCTGGACGAAGGCGCCGGTGGGCGCGACGGCATGGGTGGCGAGCACCTGACGCCGGAAGTTGGCCGGATCGATCTGCTTGCACAGCACGGCCTCGTGCACCTCGCGCAGCTCGGCGAGGGTGAACTCGTCGTTGCAGAAGGCGAAGGCGATGGGCGAGTAGGTGATCTTGGCGCGCAGACGCTTCAGCGCATACTCGAGGATCTCGTTGTGGTCGAAGGCGAGCGTCGGCACCTCGTCCGCGACGAACCACTGCACGTTCTCGCCGTACTGCTCCGCCGCCACTTCCTCTGCCTTGGCGACAGCACGCGCGACTTCGTCGGGACGCACCAGCGCCCAGTAGACGACGGAGACGACCCGACCGTCGCGGTCGACGGTCGGCGAACGATCGATCGCGCCGAAGGAGTACAGCTGCTCCAGGTAGCGCGGAGTCAGGCCCGTGGTGCGGTCGAGGGTGTGCTGCGCGCTGGCCGCGAGATCCTCGTGCGGCTCCAGCGGCCCACCGGGCAGCGCCCACGATCCCTCATGCGGCTCGCGGATGCGGCGCACCAGCGGCAACCACACGGTCAGCATCCCGGATGTGGGGTGCGGACGGAGCGCGAAGATGACGGTTGAGACTGCGAGCGAGACCTTCTGGTCCACCGCCGACGAGAGCGTCATCCTGCACCTCCTTAAGGTAATTTTGACACTAAGCGGTACTTATGGTCCTGTCAACACTAAGTGGTTCGCGAGTGGGGGTGGTGTCGGAGGGGCGGGCGCCCGGTACTCTGAGAGCACAGCGTTCGAGCCGTCATCAGCGGTGAGCAGCCGGAAGAACAGGGAGCGCGCTCCCCCAGTAGAACCGGACGGATGGGCCCGTCATCGCCTTCATGAAGTGGCCATCGCCCCGGCGGCGGCAATCGAGGTGGTACCGCGGCTCCCCCGCCCAGGGGTTGGTCGTCCTCGTGCGAACAGCACGAGAACGCAGGAGCCCCAGATGACGTACCCCCGCACGCGGACCGGTCAGAGCGATGCCTTGACCGGTGTGCCCTCGAGCCCTCGGTTCCCCGAGATGGAAGAGCGCGTGCTGGCCTTCTGGGCCGAGGACGACACCTTCCGCGCGAGCGTCGACCAGCGCGACACCGGCACCGACGGCGACAACGAGTTCGTGTTCTACGACGGACCCCCGTTCGCCAACGGTCTTCCGCACTACGGCCACCTGCTGACCGGCTACGTCAAGGACGTCGTCCCGCGCTACCAGACGATGCGCGGCCGCCGGGTCGAGCGGCGCTTCGGCTGGGACACCCACGGCCTGCCCGCCGAGCTGGAGGCGATGCGGCTGAACGGCATCAAGACGACCGACGAGATCCTCGAGCTCGGCATCGAGAAGTTCAACGAGGCCTGCCGCGACTCGGTGATGAAGTACACCGGCGAGTGGCGCGAGTACGTGACCCGCCAGGCGCGCTGGGTCGACTTCGACCACGACTACCGGACGATGAACGCCGACTACATGGAGTCGGTCATCTGGGCGTTCAAGTCCCTCTTCGACAAGGGCTACGTCTACGAGGGCTTCCGGGTCCTGCCGTACTGCTGGAACGACGAGACGCCGCTGTCGAACCACGAGCTGCGGATGGACGACGAGGTCTACCAGAACCGGCAGGACCCCGCCGTCACCGTCGGCTACCTCCTGGACGACACCGGCGCCGACCCCGTCCTCGACGGTGCGCACGTCCTGGTCTGGACGACGACGCCGTGGACGCTGCCCGCCAACCTCGCCGTCATGGTGGGCTCCGACATCGACTACGTCGTCGTCGAGGCTCCCGTCCCGGGCACCGACCGGTCGGCGCGCTACCTGCTGGCCGAGGCACGCCTGCCGGCCTACGCCCGCGAGCTGGCAGGGGAGGGCGGGGAGTTCGCCGTCGTCGGCCGGTACCGGGGCGCCGACCTGGTGGGGCGCACCTACGCGCCGCCGTTCTCGTACTACGCCGGCCATCCGGGCGCCTTCCGGGTCGTCGCCGCCGACGACGCCGTGACGACCACCGACGGCACCGGCGTGGTCCACACCGCGGGCGCCTTCGGTGAGGTCGACAAGGAGGTCGTCGACCGCGAGGGGATCGAGGCGGTCATGCCGGTCGGCAAGGACGGCCGGTTCACCGCGCCGGTCGCCGACTACGAGGGCGTCCAGGTCTTCGACGCCAACGCGCTGGTCATCGACCACCTCAAGGCCACCACCCGGGGCGAGGGCCCGACCGGGTCGGTGACGCCCGGCACGGTCCTGCTCCGCCGCGAGTCCTACGACCACGCGTACCCGCACTGCTGGCGCTGCCGCGAGCCCCTGATCTACAAGGGCGTCGAGTCCTGGTTCGTCGAGGTGACGGCGATCAAGGCGCGGATGCTCGAGCTCAACGAGCAGATCACCTGGGTGCCCGAGCACGTCAAGCACGGCCAGTTCGGCAAGTGGCTCGAGAACGCCCGGGACTGGTCGATCACCCGGAACCGGTTCTGGGGCAGCCCGGTCCCCGTGTGGAAGTCCGACGACCCCGCGTACCCCCGGATCGACGTCTACGGCTCGTTCGAGCAGCTGGAGCGCGACTTCGGCGACCTGCCGCGGGACCGGGCGGGCAACCCCGACCTGCACCGGCCCTTCGTCGACGAGCTGACCCGGCCCAACCCCGACGACCCCACCGGCCGCTCCATGATGCGCCGGGTCGAGGACGTGCTCGACGTCTGGTTCGACTCCGGCTCGATGTCGTACGCGCAGGTGCACTACCCCTTCGAGAACGCCGAGTGGTTCGGCGGGACCGACAGCCAGGACGCGCACTTCCCGGCCGACTTCATCGTCGAGTACATCGGGCAGACCCGGGGCTGGTTCTACACCCTGCACATCCTCGCCACGGCGCTCTTCGACCGGCCGGCGTTCGAGAACTGCATGAGCCACGGCATCGTCCTCGGCAACGACGGTCAGAAGATGAGCAAGTCGCTGCGCAACTACCCGGACGTCAGCGAGGTCTTCGACCGCGACGGCGCCGACGCGATGCGCTGGTTCCTCATGGCCTCGCCCATCCTGCGCGGCGGCAACCTCGTCGTCACCGAGGAGGGCATCCGCGAGGGCGTGCGCCAGGTGCTGCTGCCGCTGTGGTCGTCCTGGTACTTCTTCTCGCTGTACGCCAACGCCATGCACGACGGCGCCGGGTACGAGGCGCGCTGGTCCACGGCGTCGGCGGACCCGCTGGACCGCTACCTCCTGGCCAAGCTGCGCGACCTCGTCACCACGACCACGGCGCAGATGGACGCCTACGACGTGCCGGGCGCCTGCGAGTCGGTGCGCGGCTTCGCCGACGTGCTCACCAACTGGTATATCCGGCGTTCGCGGGAACGGTTCTGGGACACCGGGTCCGGCGACTCCTCTGCCGCGGAGGCGGCCTTCGACACGCTGTACACGACCCTCGAGGTGCTGACCCGGATCGCGGCCCCGCTGCTGCCGCTCGTCACCGAGGAGGTGTGGCGCGGGCTCACCGGCGGGCGCTCGGTGCACCTCGCCGACTGGCCGGTGGCCGAGGACCTGCCGGCCGACGAGGCGCTCGTGGCGGCGATGGACCAGGTGCGGGCCGTGTGCTCCACCGG
>NZ_JBAVCB010000097.1:0-11611 GCF_049586495.1 Aeromicrobium sp.
GTGAACACGCTCAGCAGCAGGCCGATCAGCAGGCCCAGCCAGGCGCCCGATCCGGCGCCGGCCATCAGCACCCGCCCCCAGGTGAGGCGTCCGGTGACGCGCTCCACCTGCTTGAGGTCGGTGCCGACGATCAGCACGTTGTGCACGGGGAACTCCTCGTCAGAGAGGTAATCCACCGCCTGCTGCGCATCGGCGTAGTGGTCGAAGACCCCCAGCGACTGGGGGTACTCGAGGGCGAAGACTTCGGGCATGGGGGCTCCTAGAGCTGGTAGTCCTTGAGGAGGGCGCGGCCGATGATCATCTTCTGGATGTCGGACGTGCCCTCGCCGATCAGCATGAAGGCCGACTCGCGGTAGAGGCGCTCGATCTCGTACTCCTTGGAGTAGCCGTAGCCGCCGTGGATGCGGAACGAGGCCTCGACGACCTCGTTGCAGTACTCCGAGGCCACCATCTTGGCCATGCCGGCCTCGACGTCGTTGCGCTTGCCGGCGTCCTTCAGTCGGGCGGCCTTCACGACCATGGCGTGGGCGGTCTCGACCTTGGTGCCCATCTCAGCGAGGCGAAACAAGATGGCCTGGTGCTGGGCGATCGGCTTGCCGAAGGTCTCCCGCTGTTGTGCATAGGCGATGCCGAGCTCGAAGGCTCGATTCGCGATGCCGACGGCGCGAGCGCCGACGTTGACGCGGCCGACCTCGACTCCGTCCATCATCTGGTAGAAGCCTTGACCGGGCTTGCCACCGAGGATCTGGTCGGCTGAGATCTTGTGGCCCTCGAACACCATCTCGGTGGTGTCGACGCCCTTGTAACCCATCTTGTCGATCTTGCCGGGGATGGTGACGCCCTGCGCGGTCTCGCCGAAGCCGGCTTCCTTCTCGACCAGGAACGTCGTCATGTTCTTGTAGACCGAGTCATCACCCTCGTCGGTCTTGACCAGGACGGCCACCAGCGTGGACGAGCCACCGTTGGTCAGCCACATCTTCTGGCCCGTGATCTCGTACCCGTCATCGGTCTTGACGGCCTTGGTGGAGATCGCCGAGACATCCGATCCAAGAGCCGGCTCGGACATGCTGAACGCGCCGCGCACCTCTCCGGTGGCCATCTTGGGCAGGTATTTTTGCTTCTGCTCGTCGGTGCCGTGGTGCATCAGCAGGTAGGCCACGATGAAGTGCGTGTTGATGACCCCGGACACGCTCATCCAGCCGCGGGCAATCTCCTCGACGACCAGCGCGTAGGTGAGCAGCGACTCGCCGAGTCCGCCGAACTCTTCGGGGATCATGAGGCCGAAGATGCCGAGCTCCTTGAGACCCTCGACGATCTCGGTCGGGTACTCGTCCTTGTGCTCCAGGTCCGTGGCGACCGGAATGATCTCCTTCTCCACGAACTGGCGGACCAGCTTGAGGATCTCGGTCTGATCGTCGGTCAATCCTTCGGTGCTGACGAGCCGGCCCATCGGTACTCCTTGCTCCATGCTGCGATGTGATCGCTGCGACGTGTGACCTGTCGACTCTACCGATGCGTAGCGATGCTGGCTGGACGGCGGGTCGTGACATGGATTACCCCAGTCAGGACGTGGGCGCCTCGACCGGCGGGCGGCGCAGCACGACGACTCCCAGCCCAGCGATGATCAGCGCCAGACCGACGTAGACGCCCAGGGGCGGGGTCTGGCCCAGGAAGATACCGGCCAGCAGCGCGGCACCGGGCACCTCGAGGAGCAGCAGCAGCGAGATGGTGCCTGGCGTCATCACCGACAGCAGGTGGTTGAGGATCGAGTGCCCCAGCAGCTGTGCAGAGACCGTGACGGCGATGATGGCGATCCACGTGGTGGCCGCGAAGCCCACCAGCTCGATCCCCGCCACGAGAGCGGCGACCGCCATCACCACGGCACAGATGGCGTAGCAGGCGACGGTGTACGAGCTGGTCGACACCTGACGACGCACCCGGCTGCCCGCGTCCAGGTAGATCGCCGCGGCCGCTCCCCCGCCCAGCGCGAGGAGGTCACCGGTCAGCGACTCGGTCGACAGCGTGAAGTCCACCCCGGTGATGACGAAGACGCCGGCGAGCGCCAGCCCCGCTCCCACCAGCACCGTGCGCGGGATCGGGGTGCCCCGCAGGCGGTCCAGCAGCACCACGAACACCAGCTGCATGCTGACCATCGCAGTGGCAGCAGCCACGGACGTCAGCTTGAGCGCCGAGATCCACGCCCCGAAGTGCACCGCGAGCATCATCCCGGCCAGGACGACATCGCGTCGGCCGGCACGATCCAGTCCCGCCAGCTCTGCCGGGGCCCGGCGCGCGGCGAACGGAGTGATCGCCAAGGCGCCCAGCGCATTGCGCCACATGCCGATGGCCAGCGCGGGCGCCGCCGCCCCCGCCATCAACGGTCCTGACGCCGACACCCCGAGCACCGCCACCAAGGCGAGGAAGGCATTCACGTCGCCACCCTAGGTCTCCGACTCCCCACCTCTGGTAGCGGTGGGCGCTTGGGTCAGCCCCAGGACTTCTCCAGCTCGGCGAGGGCGTCCTCGAGGTGCTGGAGGAGACGCTGCAGGTGCGGGACGCTGCGGCGGCAGCCGATCAGACCGACGTCGAGGAAGCCCTTGCGGCTGGTCAGGGTGATGTTCAGCGCTTGTCCGTCCGTCACGATCGAGACGGGGTACATGCCATCGAGCCGCGCGCCGTTGAAGTACATCTCCTCCTTCGGCCCCGGCACGTTCGAGACGATCACGTTGAACGGCGGACGGGCGTACCGGACGTAGCCCGGAACCGGGGTCATCGCCAGCGGCGCCATCTGGATCGCCGACAGAGCCAGGATCTGGGTCGGCGTCATGTCGCCCATGATCTTCTTGGCCTGCTTTGAGGAGTAGGAGATCTCCTCGAGCCGGGTGGACCCGTTCTCGCGGTCCGTAGCGAGATTGACCACGATCGCTCCCACCTGGTTGCCGCCCTCGCGGCCGGCCGAGTCGCCCCTCAGCGCCAGCGAGATCGGTACCATCGCACTCATCGGCTCGTCGGGCAGGGCGTTCTGCTCCAGCAGGTAGGCGCGCAGCGCACCCGAGACCATGGCCAGCACCACGTCGTTCAACGTGGTGGCCGAGGACTTGGCGACCTGCTGGATGCGATCGATGCTCCACGACTGCGCGGCAAAGCGTCGAGCGCCGCCGACCGGCCCGTTGAGGATCGTCTTCGGCGCACGCGGCAACGTGATGTCGTTGTCTCGCACCACCTGTTGGGCGATCTTCAGGCCCGCCGGCACGAGCCCGGCGAGCTCACCCACGACATCGGCGCCGGAACGAACCATGCCCCACGGGTCGAGGCTGCGCGTGCCGCTTTCGGTGCGTTCACGCTGCGGCAGCAACCATGGGGGCAGACAGTCGCGGGCCTCTGGGTCCTCGCTAAGGGCGCGCTGCATCAGCTTGATCGCCGCCACGCCGTCGACCATCGAGTGGTGAATCTTGCTGTAGACGGCGATCCGCCCATCCTCCAACCCCTCCACGACGTGGCACTCCCACAACGGACGGTGCCGGTCGAGCAGGGATCCGTGCCAGCGTGAGGTCAGGTGCAGCAGCTCGCGGATTCGACCGGGACGCGGAACCGCCGAGTGCCGTACGTGATAGTCGAAGTCGACGACGTCGTCAGTGGCCCACCAGGTGTTGCCCAATGACCCGACCGGGGCCTTCGGGTGCCGGCGAAACAGGGGCGAGACATCATCACTTTGCCGCATCGCGGCGACGATCTCTCGCGCAAAGTCTGGCCCAGATCCCTCGGGCGGAACGAACAGCTGGAGTCCACCGACGTGCATCGGGTGCTCGCGCGACTCGGCGAGCAGGAACATCGAGTCAGTTGGCGGCATGAATGGCATCGGGACTTCTTTCGTGTCATCGATCGGCAAATGCGCTGGTCAGCGAGTACGCTGGTCCACTGTGTGGCGCACGTCACTCTAGAGGAACGACGACACGTGTCCCGATCGAAAGGGAGTTTCCCCCATGGTCTCGCATCTCACCGTGGCCGCTGAGCCACGCTTCATGCCGGGAGCCAGCCTGCAGTCCCGGCTGCTCGGTCTGGGCCTGCGCCACACCGTGCGGCCCGTCATCGGGGCCTGGGCTCGTCTGCCGTTCGAGATCTCTCCCCCCAACCTCGTGGACACCGTCGCCCGGCTCCTGCCGCTGCACGAGGGCACGCGGTGGCGCACCGTCCACCTGACCGACTGCTCAGCGGAGTGGCTGCGCGCCAAGGGTGTCGACGAGTCCACCGACACCGGCGCGATGGTGTACTTCCACGGTGGTGCGTTCATGACCTGCGGGCTGAACACCCACCGCCGACTGGTCTCTCGCATCTCGTTCTCGGCCAAGCGACCGGTGCTCAACGTCGGCTACCGCCAGATGCCGCTCGAGCCGATCCTCACGTCCATCCGCGATGGAGTGGACGCCTTCGCGTGGCTCATCGACCAGGGGTATCGCTCGGACCAGATCACCATCGCGGGAGACTCCGCCGGCGGATACCTCGCCTTCAGCGTGGCTCGCGCCGTCATGGATCAGGGCTGGGGGCGTCCAGCCGGCATCGTGGCGATCTCCCCGCTGCTGGACTTCGACGACACCCGCAAGCGCGCGCATCCCAACGCGCACACGTGTCAAACCTTTCCCCTGCACGCCATCACTCGGCTCAGCAAGGTCGCCCGGCAGCACGACACCCGTCGCGGCGTCGATGGTCAACGCACCTGCCCGGTCGACATGCCGCTGGCCGACATGCCGCCCACGCTGATCCACATCGGCTCCCGCGAGGTGCTGATGGCCGATGCCGAGCTGATGGCCAACCGTCTGACCTCCGCCGGAGTTCCGTGCGAGCTGCAGGTGTGGGACCGCCAGGTGCACGTGTTCCAGGCCGCCGCCTCGTTCGTGCCCGAGGCGCGTGCGGCGATCGAGGAGATCGGCACGTTCGTGCGTCACCTCGCCCAGCACCCCTACCAGGTCGCGGCACCCGCAGGTTCGGTGCGGAAGCCCTCGAGGAACACGGCAGAGGCCGTCCCGGTCTGATCGCGATCTGCGAGCCCCGGGCAGGTCAGTCAGACTGATCAGGAGAGGGGAACACCATGCACGAGCCACGCGACGAAAAGCACATCATCGACGAGAACGACCTCGAGGTGCACGACCCCAAGACAGCCGCCGCCGGGGTGACCGGCGTCCTCGTCGCGTTGCAGCGGTCCGTCGCTCACATGGGGCTGCGGCGCACCGCGAAGACGCTGCGCAAGCTGAACCAGGCCGATGGTTTCGACTGCATGAGCTGCGCGTGGCCTGACCCAGACCCCGACAATCGGCACGCCGCCGAGTTCTGCGAGAACGGCGCCAAAGCCGTCGCCGAAGAGGCTACCCGCGCACGAGCAACCCCGGCGTTCTTCGCCGACCACAGCATCGCCGAGCTAGACGAGCACGACGAGTACTGGCTCGGCCAGCAGGGCCGCATCACTGAGCCCATGGTCAAACGCCCAGGCGCCACGCACTACGAGCCAATCTCCTGGGACGACGCGCTCCACCTCATCGCTGCCGAGATCAACGCACTGGACTCCCCCGACGAGGCGATCTTCTACACGTCGGGACGCGCGTCGAATGAAGCCGCCTTCTCCTACCAGCTGTTCGCTCGAGCCCTCGGCACCAACAACATGCCGGACTGCTCGAACATGTGCCACGAATCCACCAGCATCGCTCTGCAGGAGTCGATCGGCATCGGCAAGGCCTCGGTCTCGATGAACGACGTCTACGAAGCCGATTTGATCGTGATCGCTGGTCAGAATCCCGGAACCAATCATCCCCGGATGCTGTCCGCGCTGGAGATCGCCAAGCGGCGCGGCGCACAGATCATCGCGATCAACCCGCTGCGCGAGGCGGGCTTGCACACCTTCCGCAACCCTCAGGTGCCCCGCGGCATCGTCGGCCAAGGCACCGAGATTGCCGACCTGCACCTGCCCATCCGCATCAATGGCGACCTCGCTCTGTTCCAGGCCATCGGCTCGCTGATGGTGGAGTGGGATGCACTGGACCACGACTTCATTGCCCGGCACAGCACCGGCTTCCAGCAGTGGGCGCAGCACGTCGCTGCGGTCGACTGGAGCACCGTGGAGCGCGCCACCGGTCTGACCCGCGACGACATCACTGCGGCGGCCGAGATGATCCGGGCCTCCGACAAGACCGTGTACTGCTGGGCGATGGGCCTGACCCAGCACCGCAATGCGGTGGCCACCATCAAGGAGGTCTGCAACCTGGCGTTCGCTCGCGGCGACATCGGCAAACCAGGCGCCGGACTGTTCCCGATTCGCGGCCACTCCAACGTCCAGGGCGATCGCACCATGGGCATCTGGGAGCGCCCTCCCCAACATTTCTTGGACTCCCTGCAGGCCGAGTTCGGGTTTGACCCACCCCGCGAGCACGGCCTCGACACCGTCGACTCCGTCCGCGCCATGCGTGACGGCAAGGCTCACGTCTTCATCGGGCTCGGCGGAAACTTCGTGCACGCGGCGCCCGACACCAAGGTCACTGCCGCCGCACTGCAGAACACCCGCCTGACCGTGCAGATCTCCACCAAGCTCAACCGCTCGCACCTCGTGTGCGGCGACACCGCCGTGATCCTCCCGACCCTGGGGCGCACCGAGAAGGACGTCCGAGGCGGCAAGGAGCAGTTCGTCACGGTCGAGGACTCCGTGTGCGCCGTGCACGCCTCGCGCGGGGTGCTCGACCCCGCGAGCAAGCACCTGCGGTCCGAGACGGCGATCGTGACGGGCATCGCCGAGGCGACGCTGGGCGACCGTCACGGCATCGCCTGGTCGGCCATGCGTGAGGACTACGACGTCATTCGTCACCACATCTCGCGCGTCGTGGCGGGCTGCGAGGAGTACACCGCCAAGGTCGACCGGCCGGGCGGATTCGTGCTTCCCCACCCGCCCCGCGACACCCGCACCTTCGAGACCGAATCCGGCCTGGCCGAGTTCGCCGTCTCACCCATCAACGTGCTCGAGGTGCCCGAAGGCCATCTGCTGCTGCAGACCCTGCGCAGCCACGACCAGTTCAACACCACCATCTACGGACTCAGCGATCGCTATCGAGGCATCGAGGGCGGCCGTCGCGTCGTGTTCGTGCACCCCGACGACATCGCGGCGCTTGGCTTCAGCGACGGCGACCTGGTCGACCTCTCTGCACGGTGGGACGACGACGACATCGAGAGAACCGCCCCGCAGTTTCGCATCGTCGCGTATCGCACGCCGCGAGGGACCGCCGCGGCCTACTACCCCGAGACCAACCCGCTGGTGCCGCTGGACTCCACGGCCGAGTCCAGCAACTGCCCCACCTCCAAGTCGGTCGTCGTGTCGCTGACGCCATCGGATCGCGAAGCCCACAGCGGCTCGTTCGACCGCCTCGGTCAGCAGCGCGCCACCGGGGCGGACAACGGCCACAAGTCACGCCCCCAGCCGACCCATCTTTCGTAGGGTCACAGGTCCCGGTCCACAGCGTCAGAACAGGTTGGCTGCCTTCATGACGGTCTCGTAGATGCCATAGATCAACGGAACCGCGACCACGATCCACGCCACGACGAGCAGCGGGGACAACGGCTTGTCGACGGTGCTCGCGACTTTGGCTGTGCCCGTTCCTGCGTCGTCCTCCAACGACTCGTCAGACTCGTTGTACTTGTCGTTGACGGGGCGGATGGCGAGGTTGGCGACAAACCCTACGGCCAGGATGCCGACCATCGTCAGCAGCGCCGGACGATAGTCGCTGGCCACCAGAGCCCCGGGCTCGCCCTGGGCGTCCAGGATTCGATTGACGATGAGCGGTCCGACGACACCCGCGGCGGCCCAGGCGGTCAGCAGTCGGCCGTGAATCGCCCCCACCTGGTACGTGCCGAACAGATCACGCAGATAGGCCGGGACCGTGGCGAAGCCGCCTCCGTAGAAGCTGATGATCACGCCTGCGAGCAGGGCGAACAGCGTGGTCGAGGACGAGCCCTGAAAGGCCAGCAGCGTGTAGAGGATGATGCCGACCCCGAGATACATCACATAGATGTTCTTGCGCCCGATCGCGTCCGACGCGGACGACCACCCAAAGCGACCCGCGAGATTGAACAGCGACAGCAGTCCGACGAAGCCGCCCGCTCCCGCGGCAGCGACGGTCGAGGTCGAGCCCTCGCGGAAGAAGTCCTGGATCATCGGTGCTGCCTGCTCGAGGATGCCGATGCCGGCCGTCACATTGCAGAACAGCACGATCCACAGCAGCCAGAACTGCGGGGTCCGGATCGCGTTGTTGGCCGACACGTGGTTGGTCGTCACCAGCGACTTGCTGCGCACCATCGACGGATCGAAGCCCTCCGGCTTCCAGTCGTCGGCCGGCACCTTGATCAGCCAGGCGCCGAACAGCATCAGGACCAGGTAGATGAGTCCGAGCGAGACGAACAGCTTCGCGACAGCCGGGCCCGAGGCGATGCCCGTGGCCGTGTCGTAGCTGTCGTCAAAGATCTTCAACAGCTTCGCGGAAAGGGGGCTGGCCAGCGCGGCCCCTCCACCAAAGCCCATGATCGCCATGCCGGTCGCCAACCCTGGGCGGTCCGGAAACCACTTGATCAGTGTCGAGACCGGCGAGATGTAGCCGATGCCCAGGCCGATGCCGCCGAAGACGCCATAACCGAGGTACACCAACCACAGCTGGCTGGTCGCGATCCCGAGCGCGCCGACCATGAATCCGCCCGCCCAGAACAGCGCCGCTGTGAACATGGCGCGCCGGGGTCCGCCGGTGTCCACCCAGGTGCCGAACACGGCCGCCGAGATGCCCAGCATCACGATGGCCAACGAGAAGATGATGCCGATCGAGGTCAGCGAGGCATCGAAGCGCTGCACGAGCGAGGCCTTGTACACGCTGGTCGCGTACACCTGGCCGATGCTCAGGTGCACGGCAAGTGCGGCGGGAGGAATGAGCCAGCGATTGAAGCCGGCTGGCGCAATCGTGCGCTCGCGGTCGAGCAGGTCGAGGGACACGACGACTCCTTGAGAATGTGACGGGAGTCTCACCGTAGGTGCACGCCGCCGAGTCCGCAGGTCGACGCCCGCTGTGCCGGGTGCGGAACGGCAGGCCGGATAGAGTCGGGCCGTGAGCGCAACCCCCAGTCGCATCTTCTTGTCCCGCATCGTCGGGCACGAGGTGTTCGATCCTGCCGGCGATCAGGTGGGCAAGCTGCGGGACGTCGTCGTGGCCGTCCGGTCCGACCGGCAGCGCCCGCGGGTGCTCGGGCTGGTCATCGAGGTGCTGGGGCGCCGCCGCGTGTTCTTGCCCATGACCCGGGTGACCTCGCTGGATTCCGGCCAGGTCATCACGACCGGCGTGCTCAACGTTCGCCGCTTCGAGCAGCGCCGCACCGAGACGCTCGCCCTTCACCAGCTCTTCGACCGCACGGTCACCACGCCCGATGGCACGTCCTCGACGGTGTACGACCTCGCCATGGAGCAGAATCCCCGTCGCGACTGGTACATCAGCGATGTTGCGGTGCAGGCCGCGGGCAAGCGCTTCAGCCGCCGCGGCCCGCAGCAGGTCCTCGAATGGGGCGAGGTGACCGGGCTGGCCAGCGAGGAAACCGGGCAGGGCGCCACCCATCTGCTGGCCACGATGGACGAGATGCGCGCCGCCGACGTCGCCAACGCGCTGCGAGAGCTGCCGGTCAAGCGACGCATGGAGGTCGTGATCGAGCTGGGTGATGAACGCCTCGCCGATGTGTTGGAAGAGCTGCCCGAGAAGGAGCAGGTCGAGATCCTCGGCGTCCTCGACCCGGGGCGCGCCGCAGACGTGCTCACCGAGATGAATCCTGACGACGCGGCTGATCTGCTCGGCGAGCTGCCTCCTGCCACCGCTGAACAGCTGCTGGCGCTGATGGAACCTGACGATGCCGAGGACGTCCGCCGCCTGCTGACCTACGAGGAGCGCACTGCTGGCGGCATGATGACGACGGAGCCGATCGTGCTGGCGCCCGACACGACGATCGCCGAGGCGCTGGCCCGAGTGCGGGAACCGGAGATCAGCCCGGCCCTGGCCACGATGGCCTACGTGTGCCGCTCTCCGCTGGAAACCCCCACCGGCCGATTCCTCGGGGTGGTCCACTTCCAAGCACTGCTGCGCGAACCGCCATCGACCCAGGTCGGCGCTATCGTCGACAACGACATCGACTGGCCGCGGCCCGAAGCGTCGCTGGAGCACGTCGCCAACCAGATGGCCACCTACGACATGGTGGCGCTGCCTGTCGTCGACGAGAACGCGCGTCTCCTGGGGGCCGTCACGATCGACGACGTGCTTGATCATCTGCTCCCCGAGGGCTGGCGGGACAGGAACCCCGACGGACCTGAGGTCGAGTCCAGCGCAGGGGTGAGCCATGGCTGAGCGTCGACGGCACGAGCCGCGTCGCCTGGACCAGCCGCGCGACGTGCGGCGCATCCGCCGGCCGCGCCGCGAAGCAGATCCCGAACGCTTCGGCCGGTTTGCCGAGACGTTCGCCCGATTCATGGGCACGGCGCAGTTCCTCGGCTACATGACCGCGGTCATCGTGGTGTGGCTCGTGTGGAACGTCCCCGTCGGCCCCGACCGGGCCCGGTGGGACGAATACCCCTTCATCTTTTTGACCCTGATCCTGTCGCTGCAGGCGTCCTACGCCGCCCCGCTGATCCTGTTGGCCCAGAATCGCCAGGAGGCACGAGACCGTGTCACCCGCGAGCAGGAGCGCGAAGCCACCGCCCAGTCGCACGCTGACATGGAGTTTCTCGCCCGCGAGGTCGCCAGCTTGCGACTCGGCCTCGGCGAGGTCGCCACGCGCGACTTCTTGCGCTCAGAACTGCGGAACCTGGCCGAGTCGATCGAGGCCAGGTCCGAGGAGTCCGACGCGGACTGAGCCGACCACCCGCTCCCCCGTACGATGGGAGCCATGGCTGCCGTCACCGAGGACCAGATCCGTGAAGCGCTCGCGGGCGTCAATGACCCCGAGATCAAGCGACCCATCACCGAGCTCGGGATGGTCGACACGATCACGATCGAGGACACCGAGATCGTGGTGCGCATCTTGCTCACGATCTCCGGGTGCCCGCTCAAGGACACGCTGAATCGCGATGTGACCGCTGCGGTGGGGACGGTCGCGCCGGCCCACGCGGTCCGGGTCGAGATGGGCGTCATGAGCGACGACCAGCGCAAGGGCATGCAGGACATGCTGCGCGGCGGTCAGGCACAGCGCGACATCCCATTCGCCCAGACCGACTCGCTGACGAAGGTCTATGCCATCGCGTCAGGCAAGGGCGGAGTTGGCAAGTCGACCGTCACGGTCAACCTCGCTGCTGCCATGGCCCAGCGCGGTCTCAAGGTCGGCGTGCTCGATGCCGACATCTACGGCCACTCGATTCCCGACATGCTGGGCGTGGGCGACCAGCGCCCCACGCAGGTCGAAGACCTGATCATGCCGGTGCCCGTCACGCTGGCCTCCGGCGCCGAGCTCAAGGTCATCAGCATCGGCATGCTCAAGCCGAAGCGCGACCAGGTGGTCGCGTGGCGCGGCCCGATGCTCGACCGCGCCCTCGTGCAGATGCTCAGCGACGTCTACTGGGGCG
>NZ_JBAVCB010000098.1:0-2646 GCF_049586495.1 Aeromicrobium sp.
GCCCCCGAGACACTCAAGAAGGCCCTGGTCTTCAGACACGGCACCTGTCAGGCACCCACCTGCACCACATCGGCCGACCAGTGCCAGTTCGACCACCGCAAACCCTGGCCCCACGGTCAGACCGTCGGGGCGAACCTGTGGCCACTGTGCGAACGGCACCACCAGATGAAGTCACACGACGTCATCACCTGGACCCTGCCGTCCGGCCACACCGCCCCCGCGGAACCGGCACGGCACGCAGCCTGACCCCCGGATCAGCGGATGTGGCCGTCGCCGGTCACGACGTAGGTGGTGGTCGTCATCTCGGTCAGCCCCATCGGGCCACGGGCATGCAGCTTTTGGGTGGAGATGCCGATCTCGGCTCCGAAGCCGAACTCCGCACCATCGGTGAACCGTGTGGAGGCGTTGATCATCACAGCGGCCGAGTCCACACCCGTCGTGAAGCGGCGGGCGGTGTCGATCGACCTCGTCACGATGGCTTCGGTGTGTCCCGACGAGAATCGCCGGATGTGGGCGATGGCAGCCGGCAGGGTGTCGACGACAGCGGCGGAGATGTCCAGATCGAGATACTCGGTGGCGTAGTCGTCGTCGGTGGCTGGCACGACGGCTTGGTCAGTGGCACAGAACGTGGCATCGCCGTGAATGGTGACGCCCGCCTCCTGCAGCGCGGTCACCACCCGCGGGACGAACACCTCGGCGACGTCGCGGTGCACCAGCAGCGACTCGGCTGCATTGCACACGCTGGTGCGGTGGGTCTTGGCGTTGAGCACGATGGACAACGCCATGTCCAGGTCGGCATCGGCATCGACATAGACGTGGCAGTTACCGGTACCGGTCTCGATGACAGGGACGGTCGACTCCTCGACCACGGCTCGGATCAGGCCCGCTCCCCCACGAGGAATCACCAGGTCGACGAGTCCCCGCGCCCGCATGAGGTCCGTCGCGGTGGACCGATCATCGGCAGGTACGCCAATGATCGCGTCCTCCGGCAGGCCCGAGCGAACCAGTGCCGCGCGCATGACTTCGACGATGGTCCGGTTCGACGCGGCGGCAGACGATGAACCTCGCAGCAGCACAGCGCTGCCAGCCTTCAGGCAGATGGCCGCGGCATCGGCGGTCACGTTGGGGCGTCCCTCGTAGATCATGCCGATGACGCCCATGGGCACACGGATCTGCTCCATCCGCAGCCCGTTGGCCAAAATGGACCCGCGCACGACCTCGCCGACGGGGTCCGGCAGTGCTGCGATGTCACGCACGCCCTCGGCGAAGGCGGAAACCCGATCAGCGTCGAGCAACAACCGATCGATGACGTGCTCCCCCGTCCCGGCACCACGGGCGACCTCGACATCGGTGGCGTTGGCCGCAACGATGCGTGTCGTGGCGCCCAGCAAGTCGTCGGCGATCGCGTGCAGAGCCGCGTTCTTGGCGGCAGTCGGCGTGCCAGCCAGCACGATGGCCGCCTGCCGGGCCTGCAGCGCAAGGTCGTGCACGATCGTCATGCGCGAAGTCTAGGGAGTTGCAGATCCGGCCAGCAGCGTGAGGGCGTCGCGGTGGACGACCTCCCGCTCGTACTCGGCGCCCATCTCGGCCGCGAGGTCCCGAGTGTGACGGCCCAGCAGCCGAGGCAGCTCTGAGCTGTCGAAGCCGACCAGGCCGCGGGCCACCACGGCGCCGTCGGGCGCCACCAGGTCGACCGGGTCGCCGGACACGAACTCGCCGGTCACGGCGGTGATGCCGGCGGGCAACAGCGACGCCTGCCGCGTCGTGACGGCGCGCACTGCGCCGTCGTCAAGGTGCAGGGTGCCCTTGGTCTCGCTCAGGTGCTCCAGCCAGAGCAGGCGGGTCGGGCGACGTCGACCTGTGGCGGCGAAGGCAGTGCCGACCTTCTCGCCCCGCAAGGCGGGACCCACCAGTGCGGCCGACGTGAGCGTGACCGGGATGCCGGCGCTGGTCGCGATGCGGGCGGCCTCGACCTTGCTGATCATGCCGCCGGTGCCGACCTTGGAGTCGCTGACGTGCGAGATGTCGATCGTGCCGAGGTCCGAGGCGTCGGCGATGTCGCTGATCAGCTGCGATCCCGGGCGATCGGGCGGTCCGTCGTGCAGCCCGTCGACATCGGACAGCAGCACCAGCCGGTCGGCGTGCACCAGGTGCGCCACCAGGGCGGCCAGCCGATCGTTGTCGCCGAAGCGGATCTCGCTGGTGGCCACCGTGTCGTTCTCGTTGACCACCGGCACGACCCCAAGCTCGTGCAGCCGGGCGAAGGTCTGAAAAGCATTGCGGTAGTGGCTGCGCCTGGTGACGTCGTCGATGGTCAGCAGCACCTGCCCCACCACGAGTCCGCGCGCGGCGAAGCGCTCGGTGTAACGCGCCACGAGGGCGCCCTGCCCGACGCTGGCGGCAGCCTGCTGGGTGGGCAGGTCGCGGGGGCGGCGGGCAAGCCCCAGCGGGCCCAAGCCAGCCGCGATGGCACCGGAGCTGACGAGCACCACCTCGTCACCGCGCTCGCGCGCATCGGCCAGGGCACCGACGATCGCGTCGACCCGCTCAGGGTCCAGATGTCCCTGTCGGGTGGTGAGCGAGGACGAACCGACCTTGACGACGATCCGGCTCACTGCTCAGCCCTCGTCCTCGTCGTCGTCGTCG
>NZ_JBAVCB010000099.1:0-13752 GCF_049586495.1 Aeromicrobium sp.
GCGCTCGACGGCATCGTCAACGACTTCCGGATCGAGTGGGTCTGGATGCCGCCGTGGGGCCCGGACAAGATCACCGACGACGGCCGCGAGATGCTACGCGCCCTCGGCTTCAACATCGGCTGACGAGTCACCCTCGCCCGCTGACGAGTCACGCACGCCCGCTGAGGAGTCATTCACGTGACTCGTCGGTGGGCGCACGTGACTCCTCGCGGGGCGTACGTGACTCGTCAGCGGAGCGCGTGAGGTAGTTCACGCGCTCAAATTCGGGGGAATCGGCCTACCACCCGTACAGTGGATGGGTGAGCTTCTACCAGCGGGAATGACGTCGAGGCGCTGCCTCGACCCCATTCGCACACCCTGAAACGAAAGTTCTTCCATGCTGACGGTCTCCCATGTGGAGCTGCGCTTCGGCGCGCGTGTCCTGATGTCCGATGTCTCGTTCCGGATCGATCAGGGCGACAAGATCGGTCTCGTCGGGCGCAATGGCGCTGGCAAGACCACCCTGACCCGCATGCTGTCCGGCGAGGGCCAGCCCGCTGAGGGCTCGATCACCTCGACCGGCAAGGTCGGGTACCTGCCGCAGGATCCCAAGTCCGGCGATCTCGCCACCACCGCACGTGACCGCATTCTCGGAGCCCGCGGGCTCGACGAGGCGCTGACGGCCATGCGCAAGGCCGAGATCGACATGGGATCGCCCGACCCGGTCACGGCTGAGAAGGCGATGGCGGCCTACAGTCGCGCCGAGACCACTTTCTCCTCCGGCGGCGGATACGCCGCGGAGTCGGAGGCGGCGACCATCGCCACGAGCCTCGGCCTGCCCGATCGAGTGCTCGAACAACCGCTGTCCACCCTCTCGGGTGGCCAGCGACGCCGTATCGAGCTGGCCCGCATCCTGTTCTCCGACGCCGACACGCTCCTGCTCGATGAGCCGACCAACCACCTTGACGCCGACTCGGTGGTCTGGTTGCGGGGATTCCTGAAGAACTTCTCCGGCGGTCTGGTGGTCATCAGCCACGACGTGGACCTGATCGAGGAGACGGTCAACAAGGTCCTGTATCTCGACGCCAATCGCGCCACGATCGACATCTACAACATGGGCTGGAAGTCCTACCTCAAGCAGCGCGAAGCCGACGAGCACCGTCGCAAGCGGGAGCGCAGTCTCGCGGTCAAGAAGGCCGATGCTCTGACGACGCAGGCCAACAAGTTCCGCGCCAAGGCGTCCAAGGCCTCGACGGCCCAGCAGATGTTGCGTCGAGCCGAGCAGCTCGTGTCTGGACTGGAGGGGGAGCGAGCCAACGACAAGGTCGCGAACATCAAGTTTCCCAAGCCGGCGCCCTGCGGCAAGACGCCACTCATGGCCGAGGGCCTGTCCAAGTCGTATGGATCGCTCGAGATCTTCACGGACGTGGATCTGGCGATCGACAAGGGCAGTCGTGTGGTCATCCTCGGGCTCAACGGTGCGGGCAAGACCACGCTGCTGCGCATGCTGGCTGGCACCCTCCAGCCCGACACTGGCGACATCCTGCCGGGTCACGGTCTCAAGATCGGCTACTTCGCGCAGGAGCACGAAACGCTTGACACCTCGCGCACCGTGCTGGAGAACATGCAGGCTCAGGCGCCGCAGCTGACCGACACCGAGGCGCGCAGCGTGCTTGGCTCGTTCCTGTTCAGCGGTGACGACACCTCCAAGCCCGCCGGGGTGCTCTCCGGGGGCGAGAAGACCCGTCTGGCGTTGGCCAGCCTGATCGTCTCCAGCGCCAACGTGCTGCTGCTCGACGAGCCCACCAACAACCTGGACCCCGCCTCCCGCGAAGAGGTTCTGCGCGCCATCCGCAACTACGAGGGCGCCATCGTGCTGGTCTCGCACGACGAGGGTGCCGTGACCGCCCTGGAACCCGACCGGGTCCTGCTGCTGCCTGACGGGGACGAGGATCTCTGGTCCGACACCTATGCCGAGCTCGTCGCTCTCGCCTGATCCATCATTCTTGGCAGGACGTGGCCAGCGGTGAGTTCGCCGCCTGTCCCGGCCGTGCGCGAGGCGCCGAACGATCCGTGTCGCGCACATGGGGAGTCCATCGCGCGTCGGTGACCGTCTCGCCGTCCAGGGTCACGGTGAGGACGCCGCCGTCCGGCGTCGCTTTCGGGCTCTGCCGCCACCACATGAAGTTCCCGAGCCCATAGGCGACGAACCCGTCGCCGACCTGACCCATGGACTGGATGGTGTGGCTGTGCGCACCGATGATCACGTCGGCACCCGCACGCCGGAGCGCCGCGGCCAGATCGACCTGCTCGGCGTTCGGGCAGAAATCGCCCTGGATGCCCCAGTGCAGGAACACCACGACGGCGCCGCGGTCGGAGTGCCGCTCGACGCCGGCCAGCAGCGCGGCAGGATCGGAGGCAGAGGCCACGCCGGACAGCGTCTTGGTCGCTGCCCAGGCGGCCGTGGGATCGGCGGTGGGGTCGTCGTCGAGCTTCGCGGCGAGGAAGGTGATGGTGGAGCCGCGCACGGTGATCTGTGCCGGTGACAGCGCCTGGTCGGCCGTGCGACCCACGCCCAGCACACCAAGGTTGGCGTCGTCGCGAGCCAGCAGCGTCTCTTCCAGTCCGTCTCGGCCGTAGTCCAGCGCGTGATTGTTGGCCATCGTGACCAGGTCGACGCCCCACGAGGCGAGCTTGTCGAGGATCGCGGGATCCGCGCGGAAGAGGAATCGCTTGTCGGCCGGGGTTCCGGACGTGGCGACGGCCGTCTCAAGATTCACCATGGCGACATCGGCCTCGCGCAGCTGCTGAAAGGCTCCGGCGTAGGCCGGATCGGTCGGATCGACGGGATCGGCGGTGTGCACGTCACCGGCGAACGCGATCGTCACGGGGGAGTCCTTATCAGGCGACGTCGAGGCGGTCGATCCACAGGCGCCGAGGGCCAGCACGAAGACGCCGAGCCATGCCCTCACGCTGCGGTCAGCTGCGCGGCCCTGCGTCGGTCCCGGGCCTCGCTGCGCGCGAACCAGAGGTACCCGGTCACCCCTAGCAGCCCGAAGAACCACCACTGCAGGGCGTAGAAGAAGTGGACGCCCTGACCCAGTTCAGGTTTCGGCTCGACCGCCAGGGCTTCCGCGGCGGCTGGCGACTCCGCCTGGGCGTTCACGTAGCCGTCGCGCAGGTCGTAGGACACGAACTCTGCCAGCCCGGTGCTGTCGATGGCGCGCACCTGACCGTCGAAGACTCGCACGGCGTCGCCGCCTGCCTTGTTGTCCTGGCGCAGCCAGCCCTCGACCGTCACGTCTCCTCGCGGCGCCGACGGCAGATCCGGCCGTGCATTGGAGTTGGCGGCCTCCATCCAGCCGCGGTTGACCAGCACGGCTGTGCCGTCATCGAGTCTCAGGGGCACCACCACGTCGACACCGGGGGCCGCGTCGCGCGTCGTGAACTTCACCGAGACGGCGCTCGCGGAATCATAGGTACCGCGCAGGATGACTCGCGTCCACTCATTGGTCGAGTCGATCGTCGTGCCGACGGGCGCTGCGACGTCCAGGGGGACTGGCTCGGCTCTGAAGTGCGCCGAAATCACGTCATTGCGATCCAACCGGTTCTCGAGGCGGTGGAACTGCCACATACCAAGTTGGAAGCACACCGCTCCGAACACCAGCACGAAGGCCAAAAGTCCCAGCCAACGGGGATTCAACAAGAAGCGCTGCACACCCCGAGCCTACGATGGTGACCATGGACCTCATCGATCAGCACGGCCGCGTCGCCACCGACCTGCGGGTCTCGCTGACCGATCGCTGCAATCTGCGCTGTCAGTACTGCATGCCAGCTGAGGGACTGGCGTGGATGCCGACCGAGGAGACACTCTCCGACGACGAGCTGATTCGTCTGATTCGCATCGGCGTCGAGCACCTGGGCGTCTCCGACGTCCGCTTCACCGGCGGTGAACCGCTGCTGCGGCGTGGCCTCCCTGCCATCGTCGCGGCCACGAAGGCGCTGTCCCTCCGTGACGGGTCCGGTGCCCCCCGCACCGCCATGACCTCGAACGGACTTGGTCTGAAACGCACGGCACAGGCGCTCGCCGACGCCGGCCTCGACCGGGTCAACATCAGTCTCGACACCACCGACCCGGAGGTGTTTGCCCGCATCACTCGCCGGGACAGGTGGCAAGACGTCGTCGACGGCCTGCAAGCGGCCCAGGACGCCGGTCTCGGTCCGGTCAAGGTCAACGCGGTGCTGCTCCGAGGTCACAACGACACGGAGGGCGCCTCGCTGCTGCGATGGTGCATGGAGCGCGGTTACGAGCTGCGGTTCATCGAGCAGATGCCGCTGGACGCGCAACACGGCTGGAATCGCGAGGCCATGGTCACCGCGGAGGAGACGTTGGCGCTGCTGTCCCACGAGTTCAGTCTCACACCGCTTGCCGGCCGCGGCTCGGCACCGGCCGAGAAGTTCCTGATCGACGATGGTCCACACACCGTGGGCATCATCGGTTCGGTCACCCGCCCGTTCTGCGGCGACTGCAACCGGGTGCGGCTCACGGCGGACGGACAGATCATGAACTGCCTGTTCGCTCGCGAGGAATCCGATCTACGCGCGTCATTGCGTGGTGGCGCCTCCGATGCTGAGATCGCCGTACGGTGGGCGGCAGCCATGATGACCAAGCTGCCAGGTCACGGCATCAACGACCCGAGCTTCCTGCAGTCCGAGCGCCCCATGTCCGCGATTGGCGGCTAGAGCGGCTCCGTGGCCAGGTAGAAGCCGCGCGCGTCCAAAAACCGACGCAGCGACTGCTCGTGCTCGCTGCATGCCAGCCAGACCTTGCGTCGATCCGGGGTGTGCACCTTCGGGTTGTTCCACACGACCTGCTGCTCGGCGCTGGCGGTGCAGCCCTTGGCCGAGCAGGTGAGCTCGTCGGTCACAGCTCGCGAGGCACCGCGGGAGCAGCCTCGATCTGCCCCTTGGCCTCGGGACCGAACGGCGACGGCCCTTCGCCCTTGCGGCGCACGCCCGCATTGGCGATGACAACCGCCGCATAGGGCAGGAACACCGCACCCGACAGCAGGATCCAGCGCAATGGACCCGAGACGAGGACCGCGCCCACGAAGCAGAGCGTGCGAACGGCCATCGAGATGGCGTACCGCTTTTCGCGAGTTCCCAGCTCCGAGCTGTGCGACTCGGGCGCCGAAGTGATCGAGAAGATCTCCTGGCCGCGAGGGGTGCGTTGCTGGCTGTCGGACATGACTCAAGTTTACGTCGGTGCTCAGAATTCACACGGTTAGCGGCATGATGAGCACCATGAGCAATCGCACATATCGCGTCACCGAAATCGTCGGCACCTCCCCGGAGGGCGTCACCGAAGCCGTGGAGAACGGCATCACGCGCGCCGGGCAGACCCTGCGTCACCTCGACTGGTTCGAAGTGACCGACATCCGAGGCCAGATCGCCGACACCACGGTGTCGCACTATCAGGTCACGATGAAGCTCGGCTTTCGTCTCGAGGACGACGAGTAGGTAGGCGGGACCTGTCGGTCAACCCGACGTGGTGAAGCGGCGCAGCAGCGCAGCAGTCGCCGACAGCACCACGACGGCCGATCCGTAGATCGTGGCCGTCGTGGCCAGCCCGAGGTACGGCGAAGCGACGCCTGCCGCCACGGCGGGGATCCCAAAGGCCAGGTAGCTGATCACGAAGACCGCCGAGAACAGCTCGCCGCGCTCCTCGGGACCCACCGTCGGGGTGATGGATCGCAGGATGCCCATGAAGGCGGTGCCGAACCCAGTGCCCGCGATCACGGCCGTGAGCACGAAGTCGAGCAACGACCCGGTCGCGATCGCCGCGATGCCCAATGCTGTGCCGACGGCGAGGGCTGTGGTGCCGTACAGCGTGATGCCTCGTGCGCTGAACCCGCGAGCCAGGTAGGCGCTGAGCGCTCCGTTGCCGGTCAGCGCCGTGACGACCGCGCCCTGCACGATGTGGTTGTCCTCGCCGAAGGTCTGCTGGACCAGGGGAGCGCCCAGCGACAGGTAGAAACCTCCAGTCGCCCAGCCGGCGAACAGCGCTGGCGCGCTGCGGGCGAAGGCGGCCCGCGAGGGGACCGGCAGACCGATGCGAGGCACGAGCGCCGACCAGATGCCCTCGTGCCGCGCCGACGTCTCGGGCAAGGCCCAGGCCAGCAGTCCGAACCCGACGTACAGCACCACGAGCGCGCCGAACACGGCCGTCAGCGGGCGGTCGAGCAGCTCGATCGCGAGGCCGCTGGCCAACGCGCCGAAGGCCAGGCCGGCCAGCGGGAAGACGCTGTTGAAGGTTGAGGCGGACCCAGGTCGACCGGGCGGTTCGAAGTCGACGACAGCCGCCGCGAGTGCCGAGAGCAACAGTCCTGTTGCGACGCCCTGGACGGTGCGTGCCGTGAGGAGCAAGGGGAGGGACTCGGCCTGCCAGAACAACAACATGCTGAGGGCCAGCACGAAGAATCCGGCCGACAGCACCGGACGTCGGCCCAGATGGTCCGACAGCGACCCGGTGATCAACAAGGTGGCCAGCAACGCCACGGCGTAGATGGCGAACACGATCGTGCTGGTGGCCTGCGAGTACCCCAGCTGCTCTTGCAGCACGGGGTAGAACGGCGACGGCGCCGCGGCACCGACGAGCATGGCGAGCGTCGCCGACAGCCCGATCCAGAAGCCGGCCGCATGAGGCAGACGCATGCGAGCGCGCTGGGGAGCTTCGATGACCATGCTTTCCTCAACCGCGCCACAGAGCTGGTTGTTCCCGACAACCATTTCCTCGGTCAGTCGGCCGCGTCGGCCGCCTCGATCTCCTCGCGGGTGATGCCGAGCAGATAGACGATCGCGTCCAGGTAGGGCACGTTCACCGAGGTGCGGGCCTGGTCGCGCACGGTGGGCTTGGCATTGAAGGCGATCCCGAGACCAGACGCCGCGAGCATGTCGAGGTCGTTGGCGCCGTCGCCGATCGCGACGGTGTTCTTGACCGGGATGCGTGCGTGCTCGGCAAATCGCCGCAGCGCGTCAGCCTTGCCGGCGCGATCCACGACCTTGCCGACGATGCGTCCCGTGAGACGTCCGTCGACCACCTCCAGCTCGTTTGCGGCGTGATAGTCGATCTCCAGCTCTGCGGCCATCTTGTCGATCAGGTGGGTGAAGCCGCCGCTGACCAGCGCGAATCGGTAGCCGAGACGTTTGAGCGTGCGGATCATGGTGCGGGCTCCCGGCGTGTACACGAGTTCGTCGTACACGGTGTCCAGTGCCTCGACTGGAACATTGGCCAGCAGTGCGACTCGCTGATGCAGGGAGGCTGCGAAATCGATCTCGCCGCGCATGGCTCGTTCGGTGACGGCGGCAACCTCCGCCTCGTACCCGGCGTGCGCGGCGATCATCTCAATCACCTCACCCTGGATCAGGGTGGAGTCGACATCCATGACCACGAGCCGCTGGGCGTGCTGCAAGATGCCGTTCTCCTGCACCGCGATGTCGATCCCGTGGTCGAACGCCACCGCGGCCAGCTCAGCCTGCAGCTGGTCCGGGTCGGCACCCGAGACCTCCAGTCGAATGGCCGTGACGGGGTAGCGGGCCATCCGGATGATCCGGTCGATGTTGCCGCCCAGCACCTTGATCTGGGCCGCCAGGGCCGCTACGGCTGCCGGCTTCAGGGGGACGCCCAGGATCACGACGCGGGCGCGGCCCACCCGCCGGGGTCGGTTGTCCCCGGTTCCGTGCTCGACCGTGACCTCCAGCCCGAACGACGCCGCGACCTCGGTGACAGTGGCTTCCAGAGCGGCGATGTCGCTCGGCACCGTGAACAAGGCGCTCAGCACCAGCTTGCCCCGCACCACCAGCTGCTCGACATCGATGACCTCCACGTCGAAGCTCGCTACCGCCTCGAACAGTCGGGTCGTGACACCACTTTGATCCGGCCCCACGAGCGTGACGAGCACGGTCGGGTCGGTGAAATGGGTGGTCGGCACGGGCAGCGTCATCGTGCACGAGGCTATCGTCAGCGGTTGCGAGCGTCGCGATAGGTTGAGTCCACGATGCAATCGACTTGGAGGAGAAGGCATGGCGTCCGCCCTTGAGCTGTCGAAAGTCAGTATCGTGCGCGGCGACAAGATCCTGTTGAACCAGATCTCCTGGAAGGTCAACGAGGGAGAGCGCTGGATCGTGCTGGGGCCGAACGGGGCCGGCAAGAGCACGCTGATGCAGATCGCCGGTGCGGCGATTCATCCCACCCAGGGCAAGGTCAAGATCCTGGGTCAGCGGCTGGGCCGGGTCGACGTCTTCGACCTCCGAACCCGCATCGGACATGTCAGCACCAGCATCGCCGAACAGATCCCCCCGAGCGAGTCAGCGGCCGACGTCATCGTGTCCGCCGCCTACGCCGTGACGGGTCGCTGGCAGGAGCAGTACGACGCGGACGACGTCGAGCGTCGTGATCAAATCATGGCCGAGCTCGGGATCCGACACCTGGCGAACCGCACCTTCGGCACGCTGTCGGAGGGTGAGAACAAGCGGGTGCTGATCGGCCGGTCGTTGATGACCGATCCCGAGATGCTCTTGCTGGACGAGCCGAGCGCAGGCCTGGACCTCGGCGCCCGCGAGGATCTGCTGGCCAGCCTTGAGCTGCTGTCCTCGGATCCGGACTCGCCGGTCCTCGTGATGGTGACGCACCACGTCGAGGAGATCCCGGTCGGCTTCACTCACGTCTTGCTGCTGCGCGATGGCCATGTTGTCGCCCAGGGACCGTTGGCCACCACCTTGACCGGAGCCAATCTCGCTCGCACCTTTGGCACCAAATTGAATCTGACGTGCAACGGTGGACGTTACACCGCGCGTCGGGCAGCATTCGGACACCGAGCATCGAGCCCAGCGAGCGGGACGACAGGAGACTGACATGGACTTCCTCGGCGACAACCCGTGGGTGATCTGGCTGGCGATCGCCGTCGTGCTGGTCATCGTGGAGATGTTCAGCCTGGAGCTCGTGCTGCTGATGTTCGCCCTGGGTGCGCTCGCCGGCGCACTCGTTGCCGGGCTCGGCGGCCCGGTCTGGCTGGCGATCTTGTTGTTCGCGGTCGTCTCGGTAGCGCTGCTCACCTTGATTCGTCCACCGTTGGTCCAGCGACTGCACCACGGTCCGACCCTCACGCAGGGCCATGAAGCACAGGTTGGTCGCCGCGCCGTCGTCGTCGAGCCGGTCACCCGGTTCAACGGCCGGGTCCGACTCTCCGGTGAGCTCTGGTCGGCACGCACGGAATCAGAGGAGTCCGCCTTCGACACGGACGAGGAAGTCAACGTCCTGCGCATCGATGGGGCCACCGCCATCGTCGGCGCTGTCACCAGCCAGTCCACCCAGAACCAGGAGTCCTGATGTTCACCTCTGCAGGCGCGTCCGCCGTGACGATCGTGCTGATCCTGCTCGCGCTGCTCGCGATCGTTGCCGTCTCGATGACGGTCAAGATCGTTCCCCAGGCTCGCGCCGGCATTGTCGAACGATTCGGCAAGTACCGCGCCACGCTGCCAGCAGGTCTCAACATCGTCACTCCGTTCATCGACCGTCTCGCGTACCGAATCGATCTGCGTGAGCAGGTCGTGTCGTTCCCACCGCAGCCGGTCATCACGGAGGAGAATCTGACGGTTTCGATTGACACGGTCATCTACTTCCAGGTCACCGACCCCGTGGCCGCGACCTACGAGATCGCCAACTACATCCAGGCCATCGAGCAGCTCACCATGACCACGCTGCGCAACATCATCGGCGGCATGACCCTCGAGCACGCGCTCACCAGCCGCACCCAGATCAACTCCGGACTGCGCGGCGAGCTGGACAGCGCGACCGGCAAGTGGGGCATCCGCGTCAACCGCGTCGAGCTCAAAGGCATTGATCCGCCGCCCTCGATCATCGACGCCATGGAGAAGCAGATGCGCGCCGACCGTGACAAGCGCGCGATCATCCTCACCGCTGAGGGCGAGCGCCAGTCGGCGATCCTGACCGCCGAGGGGCAGAAGCAGGCCGCCATTCTCAACGCGGAGGGCAACCGGCAGGCCCAAATTCTCAACGCGCAGGCCGACCGGCAGGCCGCCATCTTGCGCGCGCAGGGCGAGGCGCAGGCCATTTCCGCGGTGTTCCAGGCGATTCACGACGGCAACCCCGACCAGAAGCTGCTGTCGTACCAATACCTGCAGATGCTCCCGAAGATCGCCGAAGGAGACAACGCAACCACCTGGATCATTCCGGCCGAGCTGACCAAGGCGCTCGGAACACTCGGCGGCACGGTCGGCAAGATTCCCGTCGACGGAGGCGGCTCCAAGAAGCGGGTTGATCTCGACGAGAAGATTGAGGACGACCTTCCGGACGCGGAAGAGACCTCCAAGGCTGTGCAAGAAGCGCTCGACGCCGCCAAGCAGGCCGAACAGCCGGGATCCGGCTCCGGCGGTCCGGTCATTCCCCCCGAAGCCCCGCAGTAGTCCGGCTGCTGGTCAGTCGCTTCGGTTGGGGCCAGTTGACATGCTGGCATCATGATGCGTCAGCGCGACCGACTGATCCTGACCGTTTCAGGCGTGCTGACGGCTGCGGTCCTCACGGGTTGGTTCGTGGTCCAGCGCGACGACGACGCAGGGCCATCCGGCCCAGCGCCACGTGCCGCGGAGCGAGTGCCGGCTGCTGCAGGTTCACCGACGGAGCCTGACGAGGATTGGGTCGCCGAGACCGCCAAGCGCCTCCAGATTCCGCGGAGAGCCATGCTGGCCTATGCCACCACTGAGCTCACCGAACGCGTGCGCCAACCGAAGTGCCAGTTGCGGTGGAACACCCTGGCAGCGATCGGATCGGTCGAGTCGGCGCACGGCACGCTGGGCGGCGCAGGATTGTCGGCCGCTGGAGTCCCGGATGAGCCGATCATCGGGCCGGCCCTCGATGGCACCAACGGCACCCGCGCCATCCCCGCGACAGCGGCGTCGGCCGATCTGCACGGCGACGACGAGTGGGACCACGCCGTCGGACCATTCCAGTTCCTCACGTCGTCGTGGGAGCGATACGGCGGTGACGCCGACGGCGACGGGATGAAGAACCCCAACGACATCGACGACGCCGCTCTGGGCGCCTCGCGCCACCTCTGTTTGCCCGGTGGCAACGTGGCCGCCGACAACTGGGTCCCTGCGGTGTACGGCTACAACAACTCGATGGCCTATGTGGACAAGGTGCGCGACATCGCCAACGCGTTCGCTCGCTGACGCTTTGCTAGTGGGCGTAGGTGCCGTGCATGACGGCCCGACCGAGGGTCTTGAACGCTAGGTTGAAGCCGACCACAGCAGGCGAGGCGTCACTGTCGACACCGAGGCGATCCTCGCCAACCGCGTGAACCACGAAGTAGTAACGGTGCACCTGATCGCCCTCGGGTGGCGCGGCGCCCATGAACCCATGCCCGCCGCCGTCGTTGCGCACGTGAAAGGCCGGCCCGGGCAGGGTGTCGTCGGACGCACCGGCACCGGTGGCCAGCTCAGACACCTCAGCGGGGATGTCGACGGCAGTCCAGTGCCAGAAGCCCGAGACGATGGGCGCATCAGGATCGAAGCACGAGACGACAAACGACTTGGTGCCTTCGGGCGCGTTGCTCCACGACAGGTGCGGCGACGTGTCGCCGTGGGCATTGACGTGCGCGTCGGCCAGTGGCTGGCCGTCGACGATGTCATCGCTGGCGACGGTGAAGGACGGCACTGCCGGAAGCAACGGATACGGATCGGGCGTGACAGGTCGTTCAAGGCTCATGCTGGCTAGGCTAGCCCGGTGGCCGAGATCGTACGAGTGGACGATGCGGGCGATCCGCGTCTCGCCGATTACGTCCATCTGCGGGACGTGAGCTTGCGCCAGAAGCTGGAGGCCGAGCACGGCGTCTATCTGGCCGAGGGGGAGAAGGTCGTACGGCGGGCCGTCGAGGCGGGCCACCGTCCTGCGTCGTTCCTGATGGCGCCGCGCTGGCTCGAGGGTCTCACCGACGTGCTCGACACGACCGACGCTCCCTGTTTCGTGCTGTCCGAGCAGGCGATCGAGCACGTCACTGGATTCCACGTGCACCGCGGCGCGCTGGCCTCGCTGGAGCGACCCGCGCCCACCTCGGCGTCGGAGGTCCTCGCCGACGCGCGGCGCGTCGTCATCATGGAGGACCTGTCCGACCACACGAATGTCGGCGCGATCTTTCGATCCGCGGCGGCGCTGGGCTTCGACGGGATCTTGATGTCGCCCCGCTGTGCCGACCCGCTCTACCGGCGAGCGATCAAGGTGTCGATGGGAGCGGTGTTTCGGCTTCCGTACGCACGCCTCGACGACTGGTACGGCGCGCCGGACCTGCTCCGCGACGCGGGATTCACCACATGCGCGCTCACCGTCGGCAACGGGGCAGCGCCCATCGACGAGGTGCCGTCTGACATCGAGCGGCTCGCGCTCATCGTCGGCTCCGAAGGGCACGGACTCTCCGAGCGCTGGGAGCACGGGGCCGACCTGCGCGTGACCATCCCCATGGCGGGCGACATCGACTCGCTCAACGCGGCCGCATCGGTCGCGGTCGCCTGCTGGCAGCTGCGCCCTACTCCTGCGCGTCGTCGTGGATCAAGATCGTGACGGGCCAGTCGTCCGGATAGCCCTCGGCCAGCTCGGCGTGCTGCTTGTACAACTTTTTGCGGGCCCGCTCGGGGACACGGTCGCCGAACACGGTTCCGAAGAGGTGATCGGTTTCATGCTGCAGGCAGCGAGAGAGCAGCCCAGTGCCGTGGAACTCCACGGACGCGCCGGTGTGGTCGACGCCGGTCACGTGCGACTGGTCAGGCCGTGCGCATTCGGTGAAGGCACCGGGGAGGGACAGGCAGCCCTCGTCGGCGGCCTCGAGCTGGCGGTCCTTGCCCTCGGGGAGGGTGAGCACCGGATTGCACACCACGCCGGTCACGCGGTTCTCGTCGTCATCGGGACAGTCGAAGACAAAGACCTGCAGATCCACGCCCACCTGGTTGGCGGCCAGACCGACGCCGTGTGCCGCGTGCATGGTGGCGACCATGTCAGCCACCAGGGTGGTGAGGTCCTCGTCGAACACCGTGACCTCGGCCAGCTCGTGGTGCATGACCGGCGTTCCCCAGCGAGTGATCGGACGGACGGATCCGCCTGGGGGTAGGGGTCGGGACTGTTTGCTCTCAGGCACCGCGACAGCGTACCGACCGGCGGGGACGGTCGCGACGCGTGTCAGATGCCCGCGCGATCCTGTGATCTCGGATACCATCAGTATGCGTACCTGTAACTCTCAGTTACAGTCATCGTTGTCAGGTGCAACCCCCATTCGCCCTCCGAGGAGATCCTCCGTGGCCACCAGCAAAGACCCCATGGCCATCGGCCTGGCCGTGCTGAACCGCATCGCCAGCTCGCCGGCCATCGACAAGCTCAAGCTGCGCAAGACCACCGAGCGCGCCGTGTACCACGGTACGAAGAGCGGCTTCCAGGTCGCAGCGTCGGCCGGGCGCACGTTCAAGCGGGTCAAGGGGTCGGGCTCGCCGCAGCGACTGAAGCGATCGCACAGCGGCGGCGTCTTCGACCTCACGCCCACCGATGACCAGCAGATGATGGTCGACGTCATCTCCCAGTTCGCCGCCGAGGTGCTTCGTCCCGGCGCCGCCGACGCGGAGGCGTCCAACACCACGTCGCCGGAGGTGCTGGCCCAGACCACCGAGTTCGGGCTCACCTTGCTCAACATCCCCGAAGAGCTCGGCGGCCTG
>NZ_JBAVCB010000100.1:0-3296 GCF_049586495.1 Aeromicrobium sp.
TCGTCGACGAGAGCGACCCTGCCGACACGTGGGAAACCATGACCCAGTGGTTGGCGGACGCCTTCGCCGAGGCGATAGCGGACAGCTTCGTGTGGGCTTATGAGCGCTGCGAGCACGTGGCGACGAACGTCGCGGAGTCTTTTCGCCATGAGAGCGAGATTCGCCTTCCGCAAATTCCCTCGATCGACACCAGCACCATGATGAAGCCGGTGGCCGGGATCGACTTCATCCGAACGAGCCGCATGACCGGGTCGCAGAAATTGATCGGCGCCATGCGTGGGTCGTACAGCGGGATCTTGATGGCAGGAATCATCACGACGCTGGCCGGCATGGCGCTCATCAATCCGATCTCGGTGCTGGCTGGCGCAGTGCTGGGCGGTTTCTCCTTGCGTCAAGAAGGAGCCAACCGGCTGGAGCGGCGCCGCAACGAAGCGCGAAACGCCATACGGCGCGCGGTCGACGAGACGATCTTTCACGTGGTCAAGGAGACCCGCACCAGCTTGACGGAGGTGAAGCGACTCATGCGCGCAGAGTTCGAAGATGCAGCCGATGACTTCCGCCAGTCGCTGAACCTCTCGGTGGAGTCGGCTCGGCGAGGGGCCGGAACTCCGGCGGCGCATCGAGACGCTCGGACCCAGGCGCTCACCGAGCACCTGCAAACGGTGCGAGAGCTCGCCACCTCAGCCCAGACGGCCTCCTCTGGGCCGCACGCGTCATGACCTTCATCTCGCTGGAGCACGTGCGCGGGCTGCTCCATCAGGCCAGCGCCCTCTACCACGACGACGCTGAGGCATCGGCCCGCATCGACGCGCTGCGTCGTCGAGCCGATGAGCCGCTGCGCGTCGCCCTGGTGGGAACGGTCAAGGCCGGAAAATCGACGCTGGTGAATGCTCTGCTCGGCGAGCAGCTGGCCCCCACCGACGCCCGAGAGTGCACGCGCATCGTCACGTGGTACCGGCACGGCAACGCGCCGTCCGTCCGGGCCCGACACTCCACCCACGGTGAGATCCAGATTCGAACGCGTCGGCAGGACGGACGTCTCGAGCTCGATCTCGGCGATCTGGATGCCCATGAGATCCAGTGGCTCGATGTCACCTGGCCGGCGGCTCCGCTGGAGGAGTTCACCCTGATCGACACGCCCGGCATGGCATCGGTGTCGGCCGAGGTCGGTGAGCGCACGATCGAGTTCGTCGCGCCCGAGGGGGGCGTCACGGTGGCCGATGCCTTCGTCTACCTGTTGCGCTCGCTGCACACACACGACGTCGAGTTCCTCCGCACACTCGGTGATCGGTCCGGTGGAGAGACGTCGTTGGGCTCGATTGCCGTCTTGTCCCGAGCCGACGAGCTGGGAGCGGGCCGGCTCAATGCCATGGCCGTCGCCAACAAGGCCGTCGATCGCCTGCGTGATGACCCCACCCTCAAGGCGGCCTGCGAGACCGTCGTGCCGGTGGCGGGCCTTCTGGCTCTGGCCGGGCAGTCCCTCCGACAGTCTGAGTTCGCTCAGCTACAGAAACTGGCCGCTCTGCCCGCCGACCGCCTCTCAGCACTCATGGTCTCCACGGACCGATTCATGTCCGCCGACGCAGATGATCTTCCGTCGGCGCGCGACCGGACGAACTTGGTCCACCGGCTCGGACCGTTCGGTATTCGCCTAGCCCTGGCGGTCATCCAGATGGGAGTGTCCGACGCGACCACGCTGGCCGACGAGCTGGTTCGGCACAGCGGTCTGGATGATTTGAAGCGCGTCATCGACGTGCACTGCCGCCGGCGCCATCCCCAGCTGAAGGCGCACTCAGCGCTGATCGGTCTGCAGCAGGTGCTCATCGACCACCCTGCCCCGCCGGCAGAGCACCTGGCTGCGACGGTCGATGAGCTGCTCGCCGACCCTCACCCGTTCCGCGAGATGAAGCTGCTCGGTCGCGTGAATTCATCGAACATCACCGTGAACAGCCAGGATCGCGCTGAGATGGAGCGCTTGCTCGGCGGCTCGGGCACCCACGCCAGCGACCGGCTGGGTGTTGCCGACGACTTGCGCCAGCACGCTCTGGCCGCCTGGTGGAAGTGGCGCACCTATGCGGCCAATCCGTTGCTGAATCCTGACACTGCAGATGCGTGTCGCGTGACGGCGCGCACCTGCGAGTGGATCGTTGCAGAACTCAGCGCCTCAGCGCTGGTCGAATGAGGGACGCAACGGAATGGGCCCCTGTCTCGTCACGGCCGCGAGCCATTTTCCCACCGTGAACCAGTAGGCGATCAGCACCGCCAGGACGAGGCAACCCGCTTGGACCCACGCGGCGTTGTGGCTGAACGGGCCCAGATCACGCATCTGCGCCAGGATCGCCACCAGCGGCACGTGGAAGAGGGTCAGCCAGAGCAACGCTGTCCGTGCGCCGCGACGCTTGTCGAGCAGGCGGACCGATGCACGCAGCTCGGCCAGCGAGAACAGGATGCTGAATCCGACCATGATGATCAGGCCGACGAGCACTGCCACTCGTACGTCGTCGGTCGAGTAGTCCGGTTGCAGGTCCGCCAGCCGCTTTTCGAGTCCGGCCCGAACCTTGTCGAGCTTTTGGTAGGTGAGCACCAAGGTGGGGACGGACGACAGCACGGAGCTGAAGGTCAGAATCGGGACCAGCCAGACGATGACCGGGCGACGAATCTGCGGTAGCGGTGGCAGCGCACTCATCACGGCCGGGCGCTCGGGATTGTCGTAGCGAAGACGTGGCTGCTCGGGATCCGTCATGAGGGAAACGTTATCCAAACTTGGCGGTGAACGGCGTATCCCCCGACCAAAATCTGGCCGGGGGATCCGTCGTGCGACCGCAGATTCAGTCGTCGAACTCCACCTCGATCTCGACGTCCTCGATCTCGGAGTGGTCCGACGCCGACAGGATCGGCGACAGCTCACCGTGGGTGATGTTGGTGTCCTCGTTGAACGAATCGGTGTAGTCCAGCTCGGCGTCGTCGCCGAACACGTCCCCACCGGCAACGATTCCGTCGCCCTGTGCAGCGGCTCCACCGTTGACCACAGCGCCATCTCCGTTGTTGGCGTAGACCGTGGTGTTCCCGTTGCCTGCCACGCCTTGGTTACCCAAGACGCCGTTCTGGCCGGCGTTGAGGCTGCCGTTGTTGGCGACCTGGGACCCTGCGCTGCCTGCCTGAGCGTCACCTCCGGACTGTCCGGCAGCAGTACCACCGATGCCCGCAGCCACCGACTGGTCGTCGGCGGCCACGTTGTTGAGGCCAACCGCAGAGTTCGAGTCGTTGGACACCGTCAGCGGAGCAGCGTTTTGGAG
>NZ_JBAVCB010000101.1:0-13443 GCF_049586495.1 Aeromicrobium sp.
GGCAGGGCGGCCGGGACGTCGGCGGGGTCCATGGGCTTCCAGCTGGTGTCGCGCCACAGCGCCCGATTGGCGCGGAAGCCGCGGACCAGATCGCCCAAGCCCTTGAGCGTGTGCTGCACGACGACGAGTCGGAAGATCTCCTTGGCCAACGTCAACGCCGTGCCGAGGCCGAAGCCGAATCGATTGAGCTTGCCGTACTCGCGAAAGTACAAGCCGATGTAGGCGCGGTTGCGGATGACGTGAAAGCGGAACAGCGGGCTGCCGTCGTTGAGGTGACGGACGCCGAGATTGACCTGCTTCTGCTCACGCTTGCGCTTGAGCACGAAAGCGTCGACGTAGACGACCTTGGTGTGCTGGGCCGCCAGCCAGGCATAGGCAGCGTCATCCCACGAGATGAAGAAGCGCGGATCGGGAAGACCGATCTGACGCACGACGTCGGCGTGCACGAGCATGCCCTCGAAGGTGCCGGAGTTCGTGATCGCAAAGCCGTCGCGGTTGAACTGCTTGCCGCTGTAGGGCAGTGGCACGCCGAGAAACTCGTTGAACTTGGCCTGCCAGTAGAACGGTGTGCCGTCGAAGTCGTAGCGTCGACCGTGGATGACCTTGAACCGTTGCATCCACGGAGCGAACTGCTCAAGGGCGTCGGGCAGGATCTCGACGTCGTCGTCCATCAGCCAGACCCAGTCGGCACCGAGCTCCAGGGCCACGCGGGTGCCCTCGCTGAATCCGCCCGATCCGCCGGTGTTGGTGTCCAGCCGATGATTAATCAGCATGCCGTCGGGAAAGCTGGCGGACGCATCGGCGATGACCTGCTGGGTGTCATCGGTGCTGGCGTTGTCGACGATGACGATGCGAAACGGCGCGGTGTCCATGGCGGCGGCGCTCAAAAGCAGCTCGCGCAGGAAGCCCGAACGGTTGAACGTCACGATGGCAACGGCGATCTTCGGTGGAGAACTCACCCCGACACCGTATCGTCAGGGCGTCTTGCTCCTCCCCGGGTCCGGCGGCGCGGTACCGTCGCGGCATGCCCGGACCACCACGGCTGCGTATTCCCGCTGCCATCGCTCACCCGGTGCGGCTGCTTCCCCTCACCTTCCTCGCGTTGATCATCCTGGGCACCCTGCTGCTGCTCTTGCCGTTCACCCGCGCGGGCTCGGGCGGGCCCCAGTTCATGCCGGCACTGTTCACGTCGTCGTCGGCCGTCACGGTGACCGGTCTGTCGACCGTCGACACCAGCAGCTACTGGTCTCCGGCCGGCCAGGTCATCATCGTGATCCTGGTCGAGATCGGCGGGCTGGGCATCGTGGCCCTGGCCACCGTCCTGGGCCTGTTCATCGGCGGACGTCTGGGCATTCGCACCAGACTGGTGGCTCAGGCCGACATGCACGTCGTCAACATCGGCGAGGTGCGCCCGCTGTTTCGTCGCGTCGCGATCACGATGTTGTTCTTCCAGGCCGTCACCGCGGTGATCTTGACCTTCCGGTATCGAGGTGCGTACTTCGAGGACTGGGGCACCTCGCTGTGGCACGGCATCTTCGATGCGGTCATGGCATTCAACAACGCCGGATTCTCGCTGAACACCGACAGCCTCACGACGTACGCCGGGGACGGCTTGGTCCTGCTCCCCGTGTCGGCCGCCGTGTTCATCGGAGCCGTGGGATTCCCCGTCCTCGCCGAGCTGTTTCAGGGCTGGCGCACACCCAGCAAGTGGACCATCCACACGCGGCTCACCGTGTGGGGGTCGGTCGCCCTGCTGATCATCGGTGCGGTGATGTTCCTCGCTCTGGAGTGGTCCAACCCCGCGACGCTGGGCAACGAGTCGTTCGGCCACAAGCTGGTGACCGGCATCGAGGGCAGCGTCATGACGCGGTCGGGCGGTCTCAACAGCTTCGAGTGGGGGGCCGTGCGCCCCGAGACGCTCAACATGGGCGTCATCTTGATGTTCATCGGCGGCGGCAGCGCCAGCACGGCCGGCGGGATCAAGATCACCACCTTCCTGCTGCTGGCGTACGTGATCCTCGCCGAGCTGCGAGGAGACCCGGACATCACGGTGGGCAGCCGGTCGATCGGCGCCCAGGTGGTGCGCACGGCGATCTCGATCGCGCTGCTTGCGGTCATGCTGGTGACCGTCGCGACGTTCTCGGTGATGATGCTGACCGATGTCGCTTTCGATGCGGCACTGTTTGAGTGCACGTCGGCGTTCGCGACCGTCGGACTCAGCACCGGGATCACCGGAACCCTGCCTCCGACGGCACAGCTGGTCATCATCGTCTTGATGTTCATCGGTCGAGTGGGCACCATTGCTGCGGCAGGTGCTTTCATCTTGCGGCGGCGGACACCCCGCTACCACCTTCCCGAGGAGCAACCGATCATTGGATAGCCACGCAACATCTTCAAAGAAGAGTTCGAGTGGTCGAAACGGCAAGTCGCCGTCGCGCGACAGAGTTCTCGTCATCGGGCTGGGCCGATTCGGGTTCTCGGTGGCGCGGTCGCTCACCTCGATGGGCCACGAGGTGCTGGCCGTCGACGAACGCACGGACATCGTGCAGCGATATGCCAGCGACTTCACGCACGTCATCGCGGCTGACTCCACCGACACCGAGGCGCTGCGCCAGATCGGCGCCGAGGAGTTCGACGTCGCGGTCGTGGGCATCGGCACGGATTTGGAAGCCAGTGTGTTGACCGTGCTGAGCCTGCTGGACCTCGGCGTCGATGAGGTGTGGGCCAAGGCCGTCAGCGGCAAGCATGCGGCGATCCTCGAGCGGGTCGGGGCTCACTACGTGATCCGACCGGAGTCGCAGATGGGCAAGCGAGTCGCGCACATGGTCGCAGGTTCCATGACCGACTTCGTCGAGTTCGACGACTTCGCGATTGCGCGTACCGGAGCCCCGGAGTCCTCGCACGGCAAGACCTTGCAGGACGCGCAGCTGCGAGCCTCGTTCGGCATCACGATCGTGGCGGTCAAGTCTGGCAAGCACGATTTCGAGTACGCACGCGCCGAAACCGTCCTCGGGCCGACCGACGAGCTGATCATCTCCGGCCCGACCCACAAGGTGGAGAAGTTCTGCGCAACGTCGTAGACGACCCTCAGAAGTAGGTCGTGGACGCCCCGACGGGCTGCGCCCCGTGGGCCCGGCGGCCGTGACCCGTAGAATTCCGCGGGTGACCACGCCTGAGATGACGTCCGGAAGCGATCCCGACGCCCCCCACCGCTACACCGCCGCGCTTGCCGACCAGATCGAGCAGCGGTGGCAGAACCGATGGGAGTCCGAGGGCACATTCTGGGCGGCTAATCCAGTGGGCGATCTCGCCGTGAGCGCCGACGAGGCGGGCGCGCTGGGCGACAAGTTCTTCATCATGGACATGTTCCCGTACCCGTCGGGCGCAGGATTGCACGTGGGACATCCGTTGGGCTACATCGGCACCGACGTGGTGGGCCGATTCCGTCGGATGCTCGGCGACAACGTGCTGCACGCGCTGGGTTACGACGCCTACGGCCTGCCCGCGGAGCTGCACTCGATCCAGACAGGGGAGCATCCCCGTGCCAACACGTTGGCGAACATCGCCACGATGAAGCGCCAGCTTCGTCGTCTGGGCCTGGCGCACGACGATCGACGCAGCTTCGCGACCATCGACCCGGACTTCGTGCGGTGGACGCAGTGGATCTTCCTCCAGATCTTTGAATCCTGGTACGACGAGGACGCGCAGCGCGCCCGGCCGATTGCCGAGCTGCGAGCCGAGTACGAATCCGGTCAGCGCTCTGCCCCTGACGGTGCTGCGTGGGCGGACCTCGAACCGCTGGAGCGGTCGTTGCTGATTGATTCCGAACGGCTCGCGTACATCGACGACTCGCCGGTCAACTGGTGCCCGGGTCTAGGGACCGTGCTCGCCAATGAAGAGGTCACCCCCGACGGCCGAAGCGAACGCGGCAACTTCCCGGTGTTCACGCGCAGCCTGCGGCAGTGGAAGATGCGCATCACGGCCTACTCGGATCGTCTGATTGACGATCTGGACCGGGTCGACTGGCCCGAATCGGTCAAGATGATGCAGCGCAACTGGATCGGCCGGTCGGCCGGCGCGCACGTGCGTTTCCCAGTGTCTCGAGATGCGTTCATCGAGGTCTTCACGACGCGACCCGACACGCTGTTCGGTGCGACCTACATGGTGCTGGCGCCGGAACATCCGTTGCTCGCGACGATCATTCCCGACGGGTGGTCCGACGACGTGCCGCGCACCTGGACCAACGGCGAGGCCGATCCCGCGTCGGCAGTCGCTGCCTACCGGGTCGCGGCCGCGGCGAAGACCGATGTGGAGCGTCAGGAGAATCGTGAGAAGACCGGCGTGTTCACCGGAGCCCACGCGACGAATCCTGTCACCGGGGACCGAGTGCCGGTCTTCGTGGCCGACTACGTGCTGATGGGCTACGGCACCGGCGCCATCATGGCCGTGCCGTCCGGCGACCAGCGCGACTTCGAGTTCGCCACGTCCTATGGGCTGCCGATCGTGCCGACGGTGGCCGAGCAGGAGGGTCTCGATCACGCGTACGCCGGTGAAGGCACCATCATTGGCTCCTCCAACGACTCGATTTCGCTGGACGGCATGGCCGTGGCCGAAGCCAAGACGGCGATCATCACCTGGTTGCAGAACCACGGCCACGGGTCGGGCACGACCACCTACCGGCTGCGCGACTGGTTGTTCAGCCGCCAGCGCTACTGGGGTGAACCGTTCCCGATCGTGTACGACGCGCAGGGGCAGCCGCATGCCGTGCCGGACCACCTGCTGCCGGTCGAGCTGCCCGATGTGCCGGACTACTCGCCCCGCACCTTCGAGCCCGATGACGTCACGAGTGTGCCGGAGCCACCGCTGGCCCGCGCCACCGACTGGGTCACCGTCACCCTCGACCTGGGAGATGGCCCGCAGCAGTATCGCCGCGAGACCAACACGATGCCCAACTGGGCTGGCTCATCCTGGTACGAGCTGCGCTACGCGGATCCTCACAACTCGGCCCGGGCCGTCGATCCAGAGAACGAGCAGTACTGGCTTGGCCCGCGCGAGGCCGGCGGCACGGGGGGAGTCGACCTGTACGTCGGCGGTGTGGAGCACGCGGTGCTGCACCTGTTGTATGCCCGCTTCTGGCACAAGGTGATGTTCGACCTCGGTCACGTGTCCAGCGAGGAGCCGTTCCACCGATTGTTCAATCAGGGCTACATCCAGGCGTACGCCTTCACCGACGAGCGCGGGACGTACGTCGAGGCCGCGGAGGTCGTCGAGCACGAGGACGGTACCTGGACACACGAGGGTCGGCCGGTGCAGCGTGAGTACGGGAAGATGGGCAAGAGCCTCAAGAACGTCGTGACGCCGGACGAGATGTACGCCGAGTACGGCGCGGACACCTTCCGCATCTACGAGATGTCAATGGGGCCGCTGGATGCGTCTCGCCCATGGGACACACGAGCCGTGGTGGGTTCACAGCGCTTCCTGCAGCGGCTGTGGCGCCTGTTCGTCGACGAGGCGAGCGGCGACCTGCTGGTGGACGACGCCGCGGTGCCGGACGCCGACATGCTGCGCCACCTGCACCAGACCATCGCGGGGGTGCGAGCCGACATGGAGGGCCTGCGGTTCAACACCGCGATCGCCAAGCTGATCGAGCTGACCAACCACCTGACCAAGCAGCAGGTGCGGGCGCGTTCGGTGCTGGAGCCGGTGGTCTTGATGCTGGCTCCCGTCGCGCCGCACGTGGCCGAAGAGCTCTGGTCGCGCATGGGGCACGCGGAGTCACTGGCTCGCGCCTCATTCCCGGTGGTCGATCCGGCCCACCTGACGGCGGACACGGTCACCTGCGTCGTGCAGGTGGCTGGCAAGGTGCGAGGCAAGATCGAGGTCAGCCCTGACATCAGTGACGTCGAGCTGGAGGCCCTGGCCCTCGCCGAGCCCAATGTCGTGCGCACCATTGACGACCGTCCGATTCGCAAGGTCATCGTGCGGGCTCCCAAGCTCGTCAGCGTGGTCGTGTGAGCGCGCCGGACCAGCGCGACCCGGCGGCTAGGCTGCCCGCATGACTGTCGCGATCGTCACCGACTCCACGGCGAGCCTGTCGTCAGCCGATGCCAAGCGCGAGTGCATCGTCGTGGTTCCGCTGAAGGTCATCATCGGTGCCGACACCTTCGTGGAAGGCTCGGCCGAGCTCACGTCGGACATGATCGCCGAGGCACTGGCGGACTTCGTCCCCGTCAGCACGTCTCGGCCAACGCCGGCTGAATTCGCCGCTGCGTACGAGCAGGCCGTCGCTGACGGGGCCGAGCACATCGTCTCGGTGCACCTGAGCGGCAAGATGTCCGGCACCGTGGAATCTGCCCGGGTGGCGGCCCGTGAGTGTGCGATACCCGTGACCGTCGTCGATTCCGGTCAGGTCGGCCTGGGCGTGGGATTCGCCGCTGGTCGAGCCGCAGCGGCCCGTGATGCCGGCGGCGACGCGGCTGCCATTGCTGCGGCAGCGGTCCGGGCGGGAGAAGCCACCACGATCGCGCTCTACGTCGACACCCTGGAGTACCTGCGCCGCGGCGGTCGGGTCGGCGCAGCTGCTGCCCTGATCGGGTCGGCCCTTGCCGTCAAGCCGATCTTGACGATCACCGACGGCGTGGTTGTGCCGCTCGAGCGGGTGCGCACCTCGGCTCGGGCACTGGCTCGGCTGGAGACGCTCGCGGTCGAAGCCGTCCAGGCCTGCACGAACGGCTACTCCATCGGCGTGCAGCACCTGGCCAACGAAGCCGTCGCTGAGCAGGTCGCGACCCGGCTCGCGACCTCGCTCGGCGTCGACTCCGTCGCGGTCGACGAAGTGGGCGCCTCGATTGGCGCCCACGTCGGCCCCGGCATGGTCTCCGTCACCGTCACACCCCTCTGAATCTCCCCCGCCGATCAGTTCGTCCGCTCTGGTACCCACAGGGCACTCGGCGGGCGGGGATTTCCACACCGTGAGGTGCGGGAGTTTCGGCCTTGATCGGGGCTTCCTAGCGTCGTGGGATGAGGCAGGACGAGCCCGACGAGACCCGGGCCGAGGTCGCACGCCGAAGGCTCGCGCAGCTGGCGGCCGCCTTCGACGCCGAGATGCTGAGCGACGACACGGAGCTGCCATCGCCTCGTGAGGAGATGGACACGTCAGTCGCGACGGTCGCTCGGGCTCGACTGTCGGTCGCTCATCTGCGGGTGGTCGGCGTCCTGGCCGTGGCCGGTCTGGTCTTGCTCGGCTGGATGCTGTTGTCGGGGCGGCCTCACAGCAGCGATGCCGTGCCGCCGGTCACTGTGGCCTCGTCCGGCCCTGAGGGGGGCAGCGACGAGCCGACCCGGCTGGTCATCGACGTGGTCGGCGAGGTCGAGAATCCGGGCATTGTCGCCGTGCCTCGGGGGTCGCGTGTCTATCAGGCCATCGAAGCGGCCGGCGGACTCAAGGGCACGGTCGACACGTCCGGCGTGAATCTGGCGAGGGTGCTCGACGACGGCGAGCAGATCGTCGTCGGCCCCGCCTCGGACGGCGCAGGAGGCGATGCGGTCGACGGCAAGATCCGACTGAATCTGGCCACGCCCGAACAGCTCGACACGCTGCCGGGCATCGGCCCGGTGACGGCGGCAGCCATCGTCGCCTGGCGCGAGGAGAACGGGCGCTTCGCCACGGTCGACGACCTGCTCGACGTCACGGGCATCGGAGACGCCACGTTCGCTGACCTGCGCGATCTCGTCGTGCCGTGACATCGGGCCACGATCTGCGCCTGCTCCCAGCAGCAGCCGGGGTGTGGGCCACGGCTGCCGCACTCGGGGCCCATCGCTCGACGGTGGCACTCGCCGTCGCACTCGTCGCCCTGGCGCTGTTGGTCCTCACAGCGCGTTGGCGGCGGGACATCGCGGTGGCTGTCTGTTGCGTGGGACTGGTGGCCGTCTCGTGCGCGTGGCGGCTCGCCTCGGTCGAGTCGTCCCCACTGCGTGAGTTCGCTGCCGCAGGTCGAACCGGCACCTTCGAGCTGGACGTGCGGCGCGACGCGATCGCCTTCGCCCAGCATGGGGCGCCCCAGGCGGTGGTGCAGGTGGCGATCCGGCGGGCAGACGTCGGCGGGAAGCAGATCACCGACGCCGGACGGGCCACTGTCTTCGTCGAGGGGGAGGCGTCCGATCTGGTGGTGGGGCGTCGCTTCGCCGCTGTGGCGCGGTTGTCGCGCACCGACGCCACCCGCGAGGTGGCGATGCTGCACGTGCTCCGGCGGGGGAGGGTGCAGCCAGGAGCTTCATGGTGGGAATCTGCTGAGCGGCTGCGCCACGGTGTGCGCGACGCGGTCGAGCCGCTGCCGGCCCGGCCGCGCGCACTGCTGCCCGCTCTGGTCGACGGAGACGACGCTCGGGTCGACTCGCAGATGGAGCAGGACTTCATGCGCAGTGGGCTCACCCACCTGATGGCGGTGTCCGGAACCAACCTCACGATCGTCCTCGGACTCACCCTGTTGCTGGTGCGGGGTGCTGGCCTGGGTCGACGTGCGCTGTGGGCAACCGGATTGCTCACCGTGGTGGTGTTCGTGCTGATGGCTCGGCCGGACCCCAGCGTCGTGCGGGCTGCGGCGATGGGCGTGGTGGGTGTCGCCGCCATCGGGTTCGGCGGGTCCGGCGGCATGCGGGCGCTGAGCGTCGCCGTGGTGGCCCTGTTGTTCATCGATCCCTGGCTCGCGGGATCGGCAGGATTCGTCCTGTCGGTGTGCGCCACCGCTGGCATCTTGCTGCTTGCGCCAATGCTCGCCGATCGGCTCACCCGCTGGATGCCGCGCTGGTTGGCGTTGGCGATCTCGGTGCCGATCGCCGCTCAGCTGGCCTGCACTCCGGCCCTGACCGCGATCTCAGGTCAGGTGTCGATCGTCTCAGCAGTCGCGAATCTGCTTGCCGCCCCGGTCGTGGCGCCGGCCACCGTGCTGGGTCTGGCTGCCGGGCTGATGGCTGTGATCTCCACCCCGGTCGCGCACGTCGTGGCGTGGCCGGCCGGCTGGTGCGCCGCGTGGATCATCGCTGTCGCCCGCCACTGCGCCTCGCTCGACGGAGCGTTGCTGCAGTGGTCGGCTCCGTGGCAGCTGATGCTCCTGCTGGCTCCGGTGGCCACCGTGGTCGTTCTGGCCCTGGTCTCTCGTCCGGTGCTGGCCGCAGGCGTGGCGCTCGGCCTCGTGGTCGCCATGGTGCGACCGCCGCAGCTCGGCTGGCCGCCGGAGGGGTGGATCATGGTGGCCTGCGACGTCGGACAGGGCGACACCACGGTGCTGCGGGCTGCGTCGTCCTCGGCGGTGCTCATCGACGCGGGTCCGGACCCGTCAGCGGTGGACCGGTGTCTGGACCGACTCGGGGTCGATCACATCGCGCTGGCCCTCTTCACGCATGCCCACGCCGACCACATCGACGGCTGGTCAGGTGCACGTCAGGGTCGAGCAGTGGATCGCGTCGCGCACGGACCGACCGGTGGGCCAGGTGCCGTCGTGCTGGCGGCGGGGCAACGGTTCTCGGTCGGCGACGTGGTGGCAGAGGTCGTGTGGCCGGTCGACACGGCGCCGGTCGACTCGACGGACGGATCGGTGCTGAACGACGCCAGTGTCGTCCTGCGCGTGCAGGTCCGAGGCGTCGTGCTGCTGCTGTCCGGCGACATCGAACCCGACGCGCAGAATCGTCTCCTACGCACCGGGGCGACAGTGCGCGCGGACGTGCTGAAGATGCCACACCACGGCAGCGCCCGTCAGTCCGAGCCGTTCCTCGACGCGGTGGACGCCCGGGTCGCGACGATCAGCGCCGGAGTGGACAACGACTACGGACACCCGGCGTCGACGGCCCTGCGCATGCTCCGCGAGCGCGGAGTGCGTGCGTGGCGCACTGATCTGGACGGCGACATCGCGGTGGTGGTCCGTGACGGCACGATGGGCGTCGTCAGCCGCAGATAGGCTGTGCGCGTGGCCTCTCCGTTTGGCAAGATCCTCTTGATCACGGGCACCAGTGAGTTCGAGTCCGAACGCACGCGTCGGCGGGCCATCGCCGCGGTCCTGGAGACCGAGCCGGGCTGCCAGCTCACTGAGTCCGGCGCATCCGGTCTGCAGCCCGGTGAGCTCCTCGGACTCACCGGGGCGTCGCTGTTCAGCGACGCCACAGCCGTCGTGCTGACCGACCTGCAGGACCTGCCTGAGGTCGCCCAGAGCGAACTGCTCGACTACGCCACTCACACCTCACCTGACGTCGCGGTCGTGCTGGTGCACGCGGGCGGCAGCAAGGGCAAGGGTCTGCTGGACAAGCTGCGCAAGATTCCGGCGGTCAGCGAGGTCAAGGTCGAGCAGCCCAAGTACGAGCGTGACTACACCTCGTGGGTGCAACGGGAGATGCGGGACCTCGGATCCCGCATCGACGCGGAGGCCGCCGCCGCCTTGGTTGCCTCGGTCGGCCAAGACCTGCGAGCCCTCGCGGGAGCCGCGGCACAGCTGATCGCGAGCGTCGACCAGCAGCAGTCCATCGACCTGGAGCTGGTGCGCCGCTACTTCGGTGGTCGAGCCGACGTTCGGGGCTACGAGATCGCCGACGCCGCCATCAATGGTCAGCTGCACACCGCCATGGAGGCCGCGCGCTGGGCCGAGGCGGCCAAGGTGGCCCCCTTGGTCATCACGGCCGCGTTCGCGTCAGGCCTGCGCTCCCTGGCCAGGTTGGAGTCGGCGCCGCAGGGGCTGCGCGACAACGAGCTGGCTGTCGTCGTCGGCGCTCCACCGTTCAAGCTGCGGATCCTGCGTCAACAGCTCAGCGGCTGGGATGCCGCCGGACTGGCAGGCGCCATCCGTGCCGTGGCCGATGCGGACGTGGCGGTCAAGGGCGGGGGCGCCGATCCGGGTTACGCGATCGAGCACATGGTGCTCACGGTGGCCAGCCTCCGGGCTCGATGAGCCGATGAGGGCGTCAGGGCGGGTCGTTGCGGTCGACCTGGCCCGGGGCCTCGCGCTGGCCGGCATGATGCTCTCCCACCTGGGGCCGGTGCAGATCGGCGACGTTGCACCGATCAACGAGATCGTCAGCACGGGCCGTGCTGCTGTGCTGTTCGCCCTTCTGGCCGGGGTGTCGCTCACCCTCGTCCAGCAGCGCGATCCCGAGGGTGCCGGATCGCTCCGGGCCACGCTCGTCCGCGGGCTCCTGCTGGTCTTGCTCGGTCTGTCCCTGGGGTCGCTGCGCGACATGCCCGTGCTGATCATCCTCGCTGTCTACGGACTCCTCATCGTGTCGGCGGCGCCGCTGCGCGGTGTACCCACCAGCACGCTCGTGCTGCTGACCGGTGCGTGGGCCCTGCTCGCCCCCCTGGGCCTTCTGGTGCTGCGCATCCACCACGACCCGGTCCTCAGCGAGCAACCGAGCTGGTCTGACGTCCAGGATCCGTGGCGACTGATCAGCACGATGTTGTTCTGGGGTGGCTATCCGGCCGTGGTCTGGATGGCGTACCTGCTCGCTGGTCTGATCATCGGCCGGCTCGATCTCACCGACCGCGTCACCGCGGCGCGTCTCGCCGTGGGTGGAGTGGTCGCCGTCGTCGCCACGCTCTCGGTGGCGTGGCTGCGCGACCGCGACTGGGCCGCCCTGTTCGACCGCAACCCGTACGAGCCGGCCACGTGGGACGACCTGTGGGTCGTCGGTCCCCACACGTCGATGCCACTGAACGTCGTCGGCGCCATCGGCAGCGCGGCTCTCGTCCTCGGCCTCGCCGGGCTGGTGGTCCGTTCCGCGATAGCGCGGCGGTTGGTCGCCCCCATCAGCGCGGCGGGTGCCATGAGCCTGACCCTCTACACGATCCACGTGCTCTGGACGTGGGGTCTGCGTCTGGACTCCGACAGGGTGGCGCTGGGCAGCTGGGAAGGGTGGACCCTGCAAGTCGTGGTGCTGTTCACGGCCGCTGCGGTCTACCGACGGTTCTGGCGGCGCGGCCCGCTCGAGCAGGCGTTCAGGTGGCTGACGGTCGACGGGTGGCTTCTGCGGCGAGCCAAAGAAACTCCTGCTGAAAGAACTAGATTTCTCTAGTCCAACGTGACTAGTGCGGGATCGGGTCGTTAAGCCAACAATCACGACCCACAGGAGCCCAATACATGCGCACCACATCTCGTCGTTCCCGTCTTCTCATCGCGTCGGCCACCGCCGCGCTCGTCGCTGGTGTCTTATCGCCCGCGCTCGTCGGGGGAGCGGCCCAAGCCAGTGACAGTGACTTCGCCCCGCGCCTGGTCACCGTCGACACCCCGACCCGAGCCGACAAGGAGCTGTTGCAGACCCTTGGGCTCGACCTGACCGAGCACGCCGGCCACGACTACATCGAGGTGGTGCTGCACAACGGCGGTGACCTCGCCAGACTGTCCGACTCCGGCCTCGACCACGACGTCCGCATTCCGGACCTCAATCTGCGCTCCGCCCAGAACAACCGGGCGAACGCCGCTTACGCCGCTGCCACCGAGAGCTCGCCGCTGCCGTCGGGTCGAGACACCTACCGCACGTTGGCTGACTACAACAAGGACATCAGCGCGCTGGCTGCCAGTCATCCCTCGATCGCCAAGCAGATCGAGATGCCGCACAAGTCCCTCGACGGACGCACCGTGCACGGCATCGAGATCGGTCGCGACGTCGCCGCCGCCGAGGACGGACGCCCGACGTTCCTGCTGCTCGGCGTGCACCACGCCCGCGAGTGGCCATCGGGCGAGCTCGCCATGGAGTTCGCCCACGACCTGGTCAAGAACTACGGATCGGACCAGCGGATCACCGGTCTGCTCGACAAGTCTCGTGTGATCGTCGTACCGGTCGTCAACGTCGACGGCTTCGAGCTGTCACGCACCGACGGTGGCACCGTCGACCTCCGCGAGGTGGACAACGGCGGCCTTGCCTCGAACCTCGCCACTCCCGGCAACGCGTACAAGCGCAAGAACTGCCGTGCCGTCGACGGTCAGGACCTTCCCGACGGCACCTGCCGGGCCACGAGCCTCACCAGCCCCGGCGGCTTCGGCATCGGCGTCGATCCGAACCGCAACTACGGCGGATTCTGGGGCGGTCCGGGAGCCTCGGACGTCAACGCTGATCCCACCTACCGCGGTGCGGGACCGTTCTCGGAGCCAGAGACCCAGAACGTTCAGGAGCTGGTCAGCTCCCGACAGGTCACGACGCTGATCTCGAACCACACCTATTCCAACCTCGTGCTGCGGCCCAACGGCGTGCACCCGGACACCATCGGTCCCGACGGCAACCCTGTGGGCGATGCGCCCGACGAGGCGGGCCTGAAGGCGCTGGGCGCCAAGATGACCGCTGCCAACGGCTACCGCAACATCCACGGCTGGGAGCTGTACGACACCACGGGCACCACGGAGGACTGGTCGTACAACGCCACCGGCGGATACGGCTACACCTTCGAGATCGGCCCGGACGAGTTCC
>NZ_JBAVCB010000102.1:0-5482 GCF_049586495.1 Aeromicrobium sp.
CCTCAAGGGACTGAAGCTGTTCGGTCGCAAGCCGATGCCCACGTGGGGTTCAGACCTCAGCGGCATCGACTTCGACAACATCAAGTACTTCGTGCGGTCCACCGAGAAGCAGGCCACCACCTGGGACGATCTGCCCGATGACATCAAGAACACCTACGACCGACTGGGCATCCCCGAGGCCGAGAAGCAGCGCCTCGTGTCCGGCGTTGCCGCTCAGTACGAGTCCGAGGTCGTCTACCACTCGATCCGCGAGGATCTGGAGGAGCAGGGCGTGCTGTTCCTGGACACGGACACGGCGCTCAAGGAGCATCCCGAGCTGTTCCAGGAGTACTTCGCCACGATCATCCCGGTCGGCGACAACAAGTTCTCCGCGCTGAACTCCGCCGTGTGGTCCGGTGGCTCGTTCATCTACGTGCCGCCCGGCGTCCACGTCGACATCCCGCTGCAGGCGTACTTCCGCATCAACACCGAGAACATGGGCCAGTTCGAGCGCACGCTGATCATCGTCGACGAAGGTGCCTACGTGCACTACGTCGAGGGCTGCACCGCGCCGATCTACTCCAGCGACTCGCTGCACTCCGCCGTCGTCGAGATCATCGTCAAGAAGGGTGGCCGTTGCCGCTACACGACGATCCAGAACTGGTCGAACAACGTCTACAACCTGGTCACCAAGCGCGCCGTCTGCGAAGAGGGCGCCACGATGGAGTGGGTCGACGGCAACATCGGCTCCAAGGTCACCATGAAGTACCCGGCGGTCTACCTGATGGGCGAGCACGCCCGCGGCGAGACGCTGTCGATTGCCTTCGCCGGCGAAGGTCAGCACCAGGATGCTGGCGCGAAGATGGTGCACGCGGCCCCCAACACGTCCAGCTCGATCCTGAGCAAGTCGGTGGCTCGTGGCGGCGGACGCACGTCGTACCGGGGTCTGCTGCAGGTGCTCGAGGGCGCCGAAGGTTCTGCCAGCACCGTCAAGTGCGATGCGCTGCTGGTCGACCAGATCAGCCGTTCGGACACCTACCCGTACGTCGATGTCCGCGAGGACGACGTCACGCTCGGTCACGAGGCCACGGTCTCCAAGCTCAGTGACGACCAGCTCTTCTACTTCATGTCACGCGGCATGGGTGAGGACGAGGCCATGGCGATGATCGTTCGCGGGTTCGTCGAGCCGATCGCGCGCGAGCTGCCGATGGAGTACGCCCTCGAGCTGAACCGCTTGATCGAGCTGCAGATGGAAGGGGCTGTTGGATGACCTTGATCGACCACGCTCTCGAACACGTCGAGAGCCACCTGCACCCCGAACCCACCTACGACGTCGACGCTCACCCCGTGCCCACCGGCCGGGAAGAGATCTGGCGCTTCACCCCGCTCAAGCGGCTGGGTGGTCTGCTCGACGGCACCCCGTCGGACGCCCGCCTGGACTGGAAGGAAGAGATTCCTGACGGTGCCACCGTGAGCTCGATCGGTTCTGACGAGGCGAGGGCACTCAACGTGGCCGCCCCGTTCGACCGTCTGGGAGCCCTCGCGGTCGCCAACGCTGGCGGCGCCACCCTGCTCGACATCCCGGCCAACACCGAGCTCGACAGCCCGGTCCGGATCACGCTGTCGGGCACCACGGCCGGCGAGACGGTGTGGGGTCACGTCGCGATCCGCGTCGGAACCCACTCCAAGGCGACCATCGTGGTCGATCACGTCGGCAGCGCCATCTACAACGCGTTCGTGCCAGTCATCGTGGGTGACGGCGCCCAGGTCGACATCGTCACGGTCAACGACTGGCAGGACGATGCGGTGCACGCCGCCCAGTACAACGTGCGGGTCGGGCGCGATGCCGCGCTGCGCATGTTCGAGTTCAGCCTCGGCGGCGATCTGGTGCGCACCAACGTCAACGTCGACTACGCCGGTCCTGGCGGCAGCATCGACCTGCTCGGCATCTACTTCGCCGATCAGGGTCAGCACATCGAGCATCGCCAGTTCATCGATCACACCGCTCCTCGCACCAAGAGCAATGTGGAGTACAAGGGCGCCCTGCAAGGCGACGGCGCTCACACCGTGTGGGTCGGCAACGTCCTGATCCGCAAGGAAGCCCAGGGCATCTCCACGTTCGAGAGCAACGACAACCTCGTGCTCACCGACGGTGCCAAGGCTGACTCCGTGCCGAACCTGGAAATTGAGACCGGCGACATCGAGGACGCCGGACACGCGTCCACGACGGGCCGTTTTGACGATCAGCACCTGTTCTACCTGCAGAGCCGTGGCATTCCGGAGGAAGAAGCCCGCCGCCTCGTCGTGCACGGCTTCTTCAACGCCATCATCCGGCGCATCGGCGTCCCGGAGCTGGAGGAACGGCTCGTCGCGGCCATCGAGGAAGAGCTGGCCGAACACATCGGTCGTCCGGCGGTCTCCGCATGACCTTCCAGAAGGCTGCCGCACTCGCCGACGTTCCGGTCGGCGGAGTCCTCGCGGTCACGATCGACGGAGTCGAGATCGCTTTGGTGCGTGACGCTGACGGCGTCTACGCACTGCGCGACGAGTGCTCGCACGCGGCGGTTCCGCTGTCCGAGGGCGATGTCACCATCGGCGACGGCGGCTGCGAGATCGAGTGCTGGCTGCACGGCTCGCTGTTCGACGTCCGCACCGGCAAGCCACTCAACCTCCCGGCGATCGAGCCGGTTCCCACCTATCCCACCCGCGTCGAGGGCGACACCGTCCTCGTCGACGTCTGAACCACAGGAGCACCCACCCATGGCAACTCTGGACATCAAGGACCTGTTCGTCTCGGTCAAGACCGAGGACGGCGACAAGGAGATCCTGAAGGGGGTCAACCTCACCATCACCTCCGGTGAGGTGCACGCCATCATGGGCCCGAACGGCTCGGGCAAGTCCACGCTCGCCTACACGATCGCCGGTCACCCCAAGTACACCGTCACCAGCGGAACGATCACGCTCGACGGCCAGGACATTCTCGGCATGACCGTCGACGAGCGCGCGCGTGCAGGCCTGTTCCTCGCCATGCAGTACCCCGTCGAGGTTCCCGGTGTCTCGGTCGCGAACTTCCTGCGTACCGCCAAGACCGCCATCGACGGCGAGGCTCCCAAGCTGCGCACGTGGATCAAGGACGTCAACGCGGCGCTCGAGCGGGTCACGCTCGACAAGGAGTTCTCCCAGCGCAGCGTCAACGAGGGATTCTCCGGTGGCGAGAAGAAGCGCCACGAGATCGCTCAGCTCGAGCTGCTGAATCCGAAGTTCGCCGTGCTCGACGAGACGGACTCCGGTCTGGACATCGACGCCCTGCGAGTCGTGTCCGACGGCGTCAACCGCTACAGCGACCAGGGCGACCGTGGCGTGCTGCTGATCACCCACTACACGCGCATCCTGCAGTACATCAAGCCCGACTACGTTCACGTCTTCGTGGCCGGCAAGGTCGCCGAGCAGGGCGGTCGCGAGCTCGCCGACCAGCTCGAGGCGGAGGGCTACGACAAGTACACGAAGGCTGCAGCCAGCTGATGACACTGCTTGAGGGCACGACGTTCGATGTCGCCAGGATCAGGGAGGACTTCCCGATCCTGGAACGTCGGCTGGCCGGCGACCTGCCGCTGGTGTACCTCGACAGCGCCAACACGTCGCAGAAACCCACGCAGGTGATCGACGCAATCGATCGTCATTATCGGCTGCACAACGCCAACGTGGCGCGCGCCATGCACCAGCTGGGCGCGGAGGCGAGCGGCGCCTTCGAGGACGCGCGCACCCGGATCGCCGAGTTCATCGGTGCACCGATTCGCGAGGAGGTCGTGTTCACCAAGAACGCGTCCGAAGCGCTCAACCTGGTGGCCCGCACATTGGGTGATTCGGGCCGCATCGGCCTGGGTGACGAGATCGTCATCTCCGAGATGGAGCACCACTCCAACATCGTGCCGTGGCAGCTGATGTGCGACCGCACCCACGCCACGTTGCGGTGGTTCGGAGTCACGGACGAGGGACGCCTCGACCTGTCGAACCTCGACACCTTGATCACCGAGCGCACCAAGGTGGTGTCCCTGACGTGGGTGTCCAACATGCTCGGCACCATCAACCCGCTCGAGCCGATCATGGCCCGTGCCCGCGAGGTCGGTGCACTGGTCGTGGTCGACGCTTCGCAGGCTGTGCCGCAGCTGCCGGTCGATCTGTCCACGCTGGGTGCTGACTTCGTCGCGTTCACCGGCCACAAGATGGTGGGTCCCACCGGCATCGGCGTGCTCTGGGGTCGCTACGACCTGCTGGCCGAGCTGCCGCCGTTCCTCGGTGGTGGCGAGATGATCGAGACCGTCACGATGGAGCGCAGCACCTTCGCTCGTCCACCGGCGCGGTTCGAGGCGGGCACTCCGCCGATCGCCCAGGCCATCGGCCTGGCAGCAGCTGCCGACTACCTGACCCGCATCGGCATGGAGAACGTCGCCGCTCACGAGCAGCAGATCACCGCCTACGCGCTGGGCGCTCTGCAGGAGATCGACGGACTCACGGTCATCGGTCCCAAGGAAGCCGTCGACCGCGGGGGAGCGATCAGCTTCACGCTCGACGGCGTGCACCCGCACGACATCGCCCAGCTGCTCGACTCGCGTGGCGTGGCCGTTCGTGCCGGGCACCACTGCGCCAAGCCGGCTCACCTGCGGTTCGGCGTGCAGGCCACCACGCGCGCGTCGTTCTACCTGTACACGACCACCCAGGAAGTCGACGCGCTGGTCGAGGCCTTGCTGCACACCAAGAAGTACTTTGGGGCGTGACTGATGACTGATGCCATGAACGTGGATTCGTTGTACCAGGAGATCATCCTCGACCACTACAAGCGCCCACATGGCGCTGGCCTGCGTGAGCCGTTCGAGGCCGAGGTCCATCACGTCAACCCGACCTGCGGTGATGAGCTCACGCTGCGGGTACACCTCGACGGCAACACCGTGGCCGATGTGTCCTATGCCGCCGAGGGCTGCTCGATCAGCCAGGCCTCGACGTCGGTCATGTACGACCTGCTGATCGGCAAGTCGATCGAGGACGCCATGAGCGTGCTCGACACCTTCACCGAGCTGATGCAGGGCAAGGGCCAGATCGAACCGGACGAGGACATCCTGGAAGACGGCATCGCCTTCGCCGGTGTGGCCAAGTTTCCCGCCCGCATCAAGTGCGCACTGCTGTCCTGGATGGCCTGGAAAGATGCCGTTGTCCAGGCTCAATCACCACCGACCACCCCTACCGAGGAGAACGCATGACCGAGATCGATCACAGCGACCTTCCCGAGGTCGACACCAGCACGCCCACCGGCGCCACCGGTAGCGGCGCCACCACCGAAGCCGACGTCATCGAGGCCATGAAGGACGTCGTCGATCCCGAGCTGGGCATCAATGTCGTCGACCTCGGCCTGGTCTACGGAGCAGACGTCGACGAGCACAGCAACACGGTGCTGTCCATGACGCTCACGTCCGCGGCCTGCCCGCTGACCGACGTCATCGAGGACCAG
>NZ_JBAVCB010000103.1:0-2387 GCF_049586495.1 Aeromicrobium sp.
GGGGTGGACCGAAGCGCACGTGAACCCGCCCGCGACGTCGGCCTTGGGCGCGAGCGAAGCGGTAGGCCCACGTCAGGCTCTCGGGCACCTTCTTGCCGCCGCTCTCCTCCCGGGAGAGGGCCGAGACTTCGTGCTGCTGGTCGTACACGATCGAGACGGGCACGAGGTAGGCGTCGTCGGAATCATCACCATTGGTCTGGAAGGCATCGACGAGGTAGCGCAGCACCCCCATGCGCGGCGGCCGGAGCTTCCCGGTGCGGGTTCGACCTCCCTCGAAGTACCACTCCAGATTCGCGTGCTGACGTAGCAGGAATCCCAGGTAGAGACGCAGCATGGCCGGGTAGACCGGATCGTCGCGCGTGGAACGTCGGATGAAGATCAATCCGCTGCGCTTTCCCAGCTTGGACAGCGGCCAGATGGCGAGGTTGTTTCCGCCCAAGGTGTAGTTGCTTGGAAAGCCGTGCCCGGTCGTGGCCGCCCGAAGGACCAGCGGGTCGAGGTAGGAGCGGTGGTTGGGCAGGAACACCAACGAGTGTCGGCGCCCGAGCTCGGCCAGGTCCGCCAGCTTGCTGGAGTCGACGTCGACCTCGTAGGAGCGGGTCAACCAGCGGCCCATCCGATCCCAGACCCGCGAGGCTGACTCATCGACGTACGCCGACATCTCCTCCAGCGCGGCTTGGGAGTCGTTCTGCAGGTCAGCGTCGGTGCGCCCCGTTCGCTCGGCGAGAGCGGCAATCGCCTCGGCATACTGAGTCGTGCCCATCACCAGCTCGACAGCCCGGCGTTCGTCATCGACGTTGGTCATGCAGGCAGCCTAGTGGTGTGCGTCACAGCAGCGCGGATCCACTGCCCCGCTGCCCGGTCGGGATGACGCTGATCGAGCCGTTGTTCTCCAGCACGGCCAACGCCACGTGCTCGAGCCCGCCGAACCCGCTCTGCCGCACGGCTTGATGCACACTCGCCTCGGAGACCCGCTCCCGCATCAACGTCTCGCGGACGAGTTGGCCATCGCGCAGGAGAACCGAGGGTGTCGACGTCACCAGGCGGCGGAACCACGACACGCGAACGGAGAGCATCGCCACGACGAACTGCAGCACCGTGAGCATGCCGAGCGCAGTGGCGCCCTCGGTCCAGGCCACGGAGCTGCTGAGGAGGACGGTCGCCAAGGTCGAACCGAGAGCCACCGTGACGATGAAGTCGAAGGCGTTGAGCTGCGCGAGGGTCCGCTTGCCGCTGATGCGAAGCACCACCACCAACCAGACGTAGGCCAGGGGCGTCACCACGATCACGCGGAGCAGGTCGGAGAAGCTGTCGAAGAACACGGTCGTCCTCTCGTCGGTACCGCGCAGGCCTGGTTCGTCCCGGCCCACACTGCTGGGTCACGAGGCTCTCACGATCAGGCTGGCAGCGCCGGTATGACTCAGGACTCGCGGCGGGTGGGCAGCTCGGGCATGTGCTGCTTCTCGGCCATCTGGTCGTGGCCTTTGCCGATTCGCTTGCCGAGGCGGCCGGCCCACGTGCTGGCGCTCACGCCGTGAGCAAAGACGCTCGAAAGCACCGTCCACACGGCGATCGCCAGGATGGTGTCCGCTTCCGGTCCGGTCAGCTCCTGCGACACTAGCAACGCGAACAGGATCGAGGCCAGCCCCCGGGGGCCGAACCAGCCCATGAAGAGCCTGGTCTCGAGCAGGGTTCCGGTGCGCGCGAGCGCGATCAGCACCGGGACGATCCGCACGAGGGTGAGCGAGGCAACCGCGTACACGCCAATCTGCCAGGTCAGGTCCGATAGCCGCGGGGCCGCGAGGGCCGCGCCGAAGACCACGAAGGTCAGTGCCGTGAGCAACTCACCCTCGTCCTCGGTGAGGTCCTGGACGTCGGCGCACTCCTCTGACGCCACTCGTGCGAAGGCCAGCCCGGCGACGAAGGCGGCGATGAAGCCGTTACCCCCGACGACCTCGGCCCCTGCGAACGCGGCCACGGCGACGGCGAGACCGGCCAACTGGCGGTAGGTCCCCTCGAGCTCGTCGGCAGACGAACGACGATGGAGCAGCCAGCCGCCCACGGCTCCTGCGATCAGTCCGGCCCCCACGCCGAAGCCCAGCTGTCCGGCGACGAACCCACCCCACCCGCCAGCACCGGTCGGGTCAGTCTCGACGACCGCCAGAGCCAGCAGAACCGTGACGACCGGCACCATGATGCCGTCGTTTAGGCCGCTCTCGACGTTGAGCGTCTGACGAACACGTGCCGGTAGGCGCATGTCGCTGACGACCGCCTGACCGAGGGCCGCGTCGGTGGGCGCCAAAATGGCTGCGATCAACCCGGCCTCGACCAGCGTCAGCGAGTCGAACAGCACCGCCGCCACGGCCGGTCCCGCGAGGATCGTTAAC
>NZ_JBAVCB010000104.1:0-2042 GCF_049586495.1 Aeromicrobium sp.
GATCGCCGACTACAACCGCACCATGGACAAGGTCGCCGAGCGCTTCTTGGGCAGCCGAAAGATCGGCACCACCGGCCGCGGCATCGGACCCACGTATGCCGACAAGATGAACCGCATCGGCATCCGCGTCCAGGACCTGTTCGATGAAAAGATCTTGCGCCAGAAGGTCGAGGGTGCTCTCGACCTGAAGAACCAGGTTCTCACCAAGATCTACAACCGCCGCGCGGTCGAGGTCGACGAGGTCGTCGAGGAGCTGCTCTCCTACGTCGATCGGCTGCGCCCGATGGTCGCGGACACCCCTCTTCTGCTGCACGAGGCGCTCGCTGCCGACAAGACGGTGCTGCTCGAGGCTGGCCAAGCCACCCTGCTCGACGTCGACCACGGTACGTACCCGTTCGTCACGTCGTCATCGGCCACCACCGGCGGTGCGTGCACGGGGTCGGGCATCGCGCCGCGCGAGATCACGCGAGTCATCGGCATCGTCAAGGCCTACGCGACCCGTGTCGGCGAGGGGCCCTTTCCCACCGAGCTGTTCGACGACGATGGCGAGCAGCTGCGCAAGAACGGCGCCGAGTTCGGCACCACGACCGGCCGGCCCCGGCGCTGCGGTTGGTACGACGCGCCCATCGCGCGGTACGCGGCTCGCATCAACGGCGTCACCGATTTCGTCCTCACCAAGCTCGACGTGTTGACCGGCTGGGACAAGATCCCGGTGTGCGTCGCCTACGACGTCGACGGAGAACGGGTTGACGAGATGCCGATGACGCAGACCGGGTTCCACCACGCGAAGCCCATCTACGAGTTCTTCGACGGCTGGCACGAGGACCTGTCGGCGTGCCGCGAGTTCTCGGACCTGCCAGCGACTGCCCAGGCCTACGTCACAGCACTGGAGAAGATGTCGGGCGCCAGGATCTCCACCATCGGCGTCGGCCCCGATCGCGAGCAAACGATCGTCCTGCACGACCTGCTCTAGGCAGACTCGGCCGACCGACCCCGGCACATCGATCTGAGCGTTCTGAGCAGCGGGTGAATCTGTTGGTGAATGACGACACTACGCGTGGTTTCTCCGTGACATCCAGTCTCTGACTCGGTTAGGTGGTGGCGACCCACGACGACACGAGTGCTGGATGGCGTGCGGTCAGCAAGGAATGTCGCAACTATCGGGGGTTGGATCATGCATGTCAAAAGTCGTCGACGAGCGCTTCGGGCGCGCCGCACAGCCGCGATGGCGAGCGTCCTGGCCATGGCTGGCGGCATGCTCGCCTCAACTGCTCTGATGCTGCATCCACAACCCGCGCAAGCGGCACCGGGCGATGCTTTCGAGCCGACCGATCCCGTCGTCTACATCTCCCAGAGGGTGCCCACCCAGCTGTTTGAAGCTCGGCAGAGCGATGCGGGTCTGAGCTTCTCTCCGGCGGGCGGGCCGTCGGCTTTTCATTACAACGGGATCGCGTACCGCGCCAGCGACCAGTACATCTACGCGGCTGACAAGAACGACGAGCAGGTCGCGGCCCTCGTTCGGATTGGTCAGGGAGGAGCCATCACCGAACTGGGTGAGGTAGCCGGTGTGCCAAGCCCGTGGATCAGTGCAACCTTTGGGGAGGTCGGTACAGCATGGGCCGACACCCTTCTCGTGCAGACTGCCGACGCCCTCTTCCAGGTGAACGTCGACACCCTGGTCGGAACGAGGGTGGGCGACACGACCTACACCAGTGATATCGCCATGGCCGGCGGGTTCTTGTGGGCGATGAACGAGGACGGAATTGTCCGTATCGATCCCGATACGGCAGCAACAGACGTATTCGACCCGCCGTTTCAGACCGAAGTTTCCGGAGGGGCATGGACGTACGGCAATGGGAACCTCGGATTTTCCGCCAACTACAGCGGAACCCTTCGCCAGGTGGCGGTCGCCGCACCGGATTCGACCAGTCCAACGTTCACGCTCGTGTCAGCGGTAGATGGACCCTCGTCAAACACCAATGACGGGACCGCCATCTCGGGGGTGGAGGCAGACCTCGACATCACAAAGGAGGCGCCGGAAG
>NZ_JBAVCB010000105.1:0-21210 GCF_049586495.1 Aeromicrobium sp.
CTTCGGACCGGGCCAGCGCACGGAGCCGGCCCTTCTCGATCTTGCCCGTGGCCGAACGAGGCAGGCCTGACACCACGGCGATGCGCGAGGGCTGCTTGAAGCGAGCGAGCTGAGTGCGGCAGCGAGCCTCGATGGACTCGACCAACACCTCGCGATCGAGACCCGGTCCCGCCTCGACGAAGGCGACCACAGCCTCGCCGGTTTCTTCGTCGGGAAGCCCGACGACGGCCACCTGGGTCACGCCGTCAACTTCAGCGATCACGTCCTCGACCTCGGACGGGTAGACATTGAAGCCGGAGACAATGACGAGCTCGCGCAGGCGGTCCACGATCATCAGATCGCCGTCGTCGTCGATCAGGCCGATGTCGCCGGTGGCGTACCAGCCGTCAGCGTCGGGGCCGTCGACTCCGTCGGGCCAGTATCCGGAGAAGAGGTTGTCGCCGCGCAACCAGATCTGGGCGGGGTCGCCCGACGCTGCCGATGCGTCGACGGAGTCGGCCGGGGTGAGCGAGGTCTCGATGATGCGGATCTCGAGACCCGGCAGCGGATGACCCACCGAGCCGGGTTTCGGTGGATCCGTCCGCTCGCGGTCTGATGCCAGCGTGACGGCCACGACCGGGGCCGTCTCGGTGAGCCCGTATCCCTCCTCGATGAACAGACCTGAACACTCGGTGAAGGCTGCGGCGAGGTCCGGGTCGAGGGTCGAGGCTCCCGAGAGCACGGTGCGCACACCCGCAAGCTTCTCGCGCAGGTCGGTGCGGCCGGCCCACGCGGCGATGACCGGCGGTGCCAGCGGGAGGTTGGTGATGCCCTCTGCGACGATCAGATCGAGCAACCCTGCCGGGTCGAAGCCATCGATCAGCACGACGCGAGCGCCCTGGCGAGCGGCCTGCCCGAGCACCGCGTTGAGCCCATACACGTGGAACATCGGCAGCAGGCCGAGCCCGACGTCGTCAGCATCCATCGGGGGATTCTTCAGCGAAGCGACCTGCTCGATGTTGGCCAGCAGTGCCCGGTGAGTCAGCATGGCGCCACGCGGCTTGCCGCTGCTGCCCGAGGTGTACAAGATGACGGCGAGTGCCTCGGCGTCCCGTGGTGCCGCTGGCGCAGTACCACTGGCGCCAGAGAGGAACGCGTCGAAGGTTGTCTCGCCAGCGAGAGCTGCAGTCCCGTTGACGATGATCGCCGGAGCATGCTCCAGGACCGACGCCACCGCCTCGCGCACCGGGGGGGCGCCGGTCTCGTCGGCCAGCACCACCCGGGTCAGCGAGTCAGCCACCATGCGCGCGATCTCGCTGGTGGTGGAGCGGGGGTTGATCGGGACGGCGACCATGCCACCGCGCAAGATGCCGAAGTAGGCGATCGGCAGATCGATGCGGTTGGCCATGACGATGGCAACGCGGTGCCCCGCGACCAGCCCGCGAGCGGACAACCCACGGGCGACAGCATCCGCGGCGTCATCCAGTTCTCGCCACGTCACCTCGCGCCGCTCGGGGCGGAACTCCACCAGCGCGACACCATCTGGGTCGCGCTCGGCAGCCTCCCGGACCAGGTCGCTGACATTGACGATCACACGCCCGAGTCAACCACACCATCGCACGGGTGATCCCGGCTAATGTCGTGACATGTCACGAGACGGATCGGCGCCTGAACAGCGCAACCTGCGGTCCCGCTCGGTGCTGGCGGGCCAGGCCGCAGCGGCGGCCGCCGAGGTCGAACATGCCCTCGACGTCGGTCTTGACACGGGCGGCGCGGCGTTCTTCGACGTCGACAACACGATCATGCAGGGCGCGTCGATCTTCCATCTCGCTCGCGGGCTGCACCGCCGTGAATTCTTCACGACCACCGACATCGTCAAGGCCGCGTGGCAGCAGTTCTACTTTCGAGTGCTCGGCGTCGAGGACCCTGAGCACATCGACAAGGCCCGCTCCTCCGCTCTTGCCTTCATTGCCGGCCACCGCGTCAGCGAGTTGGAGCAGATCGGCGAGGAGATCTTCGACGAGAACATGGCTGACAAGATCTGGCCCGGTACCAGAGCGATTGCGCAGTGGCACCTGGATCGAGGCCAGCGGGTCTGGCTGATCACGGCGGCTCCCATCGAGATTGCCGCAGTGATCGCCCGACGGCTGGGCCTGACCGGTGCGCTGGGCACCGTCGCCGAACACGTTGACGGCGTCTACACCGGCCTCCTGGTCGGTGACATGCTGCACGGCGAGGGCAAGGCGGTCGCAGTCCGGGAGATCGCCGAGCGTGAGGGACTCGTGCTCGATGAGTGCTACGCCTACTCCGACTCCAGCAACGACCTGCCCATGTTGTCGTTGGTCGGCCACCCCTGCGCGATCAATCCGGACAGCGCCTTGCGCGCGCACGCTCGATCGAACGGGTGGCGCATCCGCGACTACCGAACCGGCCGCAAGATCATGGTGGCCAGCAGCAAGGCCGCGATGGTCGGAGCCGCGGCCGGAGGCGCCTGGAAACTGCTGCGCCAGCGTCGGTCGTGATCTAGTCCGCTCCGACTGATTCGGACGTTCAGGTGACACCAGGACTGAGGTCCCTCTAGACTACCCATGATCAGGGAGGGCCTGTGAGATCGCTTACGTCTGCGCTGCGAGTCGCCATCGCGCTGGATCTCACCTGCCTGGATGCCCGCAGCTTCGCTCTCGCGATGGCGGTGTCTGAACAGACCAACGCCTATTCTCCCCACTACGACTCGCTCGGACGGGGCGATCACGACCCAGATCCTGAGTCATCGCGCCTGCGCGCCTTGGTCGACCTCGCCAAGGCTGGCGACAGCGAGGCCTTCGGCCAGCTGTACGACCACTACGTCACGGGCATCTTCCGATTCGTCTACTACCGTGTCGGTTCCAAGCAGCTCGCCGAGGACCTCACCAGCGAGACCTTCGTGCGCGGCCTGCGGTCGATCCAACGTTTCAGCTGGCAGGGCAAGGATTTTGGCGCCTGGCTCACCACGATCGCGCGCAATCTGATCGCCGACCACTTCAAGTCGAGCCGGTCGCGTCTGGAGTTCACGACGGAGTCCATCCCCGAGGGTCGCGCCACCGCTGCCGGCCCCGAACTCGAAGTGCTCTCGCAGATCTCCAACGAGATGCTGTTCGAGGCTGTCAACGCCCTCCCGCCCGAGCAGCGCGACTGCATCCTGATGCGCTTCATCCAAGGCATGTCCATCGCGCAGACAGCGGCCGCCATCGGACGCAGCGAGGGCGCCATCAAGCAGCTACAGCTGCGCGCCGTGCGCAGTCTCGCCGGCTCCATGCCACCGGACATCCGATGACACCGCGCATTGACCCAGCATGTTGCGGACAGGCCGTAACCCCAGTCCGATGTGATTCGTTGTTCGAGACGAGAAAACAAATGACTTCCACAGAAGGACACCGATGATCCGCCGGGGCACACCACACGACGCGCAGTCGTTCGACGACGCGTGGTCCTCGCGCGATGCTTCACGTGTGCCCGCCGAGGTCGCTGAGCTGATCCGTACCGCCGAGCTCCTGTGCCGATCGGCCATCGCCGAGCCCGCCACGCAGTTCCGCACCGATCTGCGCGACCGCCTGATGACCGAGGCCGTGGACGTTCTCGTCCCGACCCCCGTAGCCGTCCACGTTGATCCTGCGTCGCGCGCCCTGGCCACCACCCCCACGTCCCCGGTCCGCCGCCGCCTTGTCGGCCTCACGGCTGCCGCGGTCGCTGCAGTCGGGTCCGTCGGCATGATCACCACCAGTGCCACCGCCGTCCCGGGCGACGTCCTGTACCCGGTCAAGCGTGGCGTCGAGTCCGTTCAGCTCGCCCTGCATCGTGACGAGTCGTCGCGTGGCGAGTTCCAGCTGAACCAGGCGCGGGAGCGACTCGCCGAGGCATGGTGGCTCGACACCAATGACCAGGACGCCCGCGTCGCAGGCGTTCTCGAAACCTTCTCCGATCAGGCAACCGAGGGCTCCACGAGCCTGTTCGCCGTGTACGGCGACGACAGCGCCACGGCCGCCATCGACACCGTCAACGACTTCGCCGCCGAGGCCACCGTCACCCTGGCCGCCTTGAGTGACGATCTTCCGGCCGATGCCCAGGCTGCCGTCGACCTCGCCGCCAGCACCGTGACCAGCTTGGCGGCGCAGGCCTCCACACTGTGCTCCGCATGCGCCCCAGCAGACCTCAGCGCCCTGATCGCGGCGATCGATGAAGCCATCAGCGCCACGCCGAACGCCCCCGCATCATCACCCGGCTCCGCGCCAGCGCCGGTGGACGAATCGGCCCTCGACCCCGCGACCTCCGGGACCGACAGTTCCTCCACATCCGTCCCAACGACTGGCGGAAGCCAGCCGGTCACTCCCCCGAGCAGCAAGACCCCCGCGCTCAAGGACGCCACCGACCCCCTGTTCGGCGGTTTACTGGGAGACGCCAATCAGGAGGGCCTGGTTCCCGGCATCCTGGGTGGCCTGCTCGGCGAGAAGAAGAACTAGCGCACGGAGCGCTCGCGGTCTCAGAAGAACGCGTTGCCGCGGTCGACCAGCAGGCGATAGAGGGTCTGCTGAATCGTCTCGCGCACTTGGTCGGTGACGTTGAACAACAGCATCGGGTCGTCAGCGGCTTCCGGCTCGTACGCGTCGGTGCGAATCGGCTCGCCGAACTCGATGATCCACTTGCTGGGCAGGGGAATCATGCCTAGCGGACCGAGCAGTGGGAAGAACGGTGTGATCGGCAGGTAGGGCACACCCAGGAGTCGGGCCAGGGACGGCACGTTGCCGATCAGCGGGTAGATCTCCTCGGCACCGACGATCGAGACGGGCACGATCGGCACCTGGGCCCGCATGGCCGATGACACGAAACCACCACGACCGAATCGCTGCAGCTTGTACCGCTCCGCGAACGGCTTGCCAATGCCCTTGAAGCCCTCGGGCCACACGCCGGCCAGCTCGCCGCCGGTGAGCAGCCGCTCAGCATCCTCGGCGCAGGCCAGCGTGGCTCCGACCTTGCGTGCGATCTGCCCGACGAACGGCAGGGAGAAGACCAGGTCGGCGCCGAGCGGCCGCAGATGCCGGCCGCTGTACTTGTGCACCGCGTACCCGGTGATGAGACCGTCAATCGGCACCGTGCCGGAGTGGTTGGCCACCAGCAGGGCGCCGCCCTCGGTGGGGATGTTCTCGACCCCGCGCACCTCGAGGCGGAACCAGCTTTCAGCCAGCGGCTCGATGGCGGCGGTGAGGACGTCGGTGATCTGGCGGTCGAAGCCGAACTCGTCGACCTCGTAGTCACCGCTGAATCGGCGGCGGAGGGTCGCCAGCAGCACTGCCAGGCGGGAGTCCCAGTCGCTGCCCAGCACCCGCTGGGCGCCTTGAATCAGTGCCGCCACGAGATCGTCGAGGGGAATGCCCGCCGCAAGCGGTGTTGCGCCGGCCGTGCGGGTCTCGCGCTCGGCCTCCTCAGCGGCGCGGGCCGCCGCTGCAGCAGCGTCCTCGTCGGTGACTGCGCGCAGGCGCGGACGTGGTGCGGACGTGGAGGCGGTCGGCTGCTTCTTCGGGGGTGCCTTCTTCGCGGGTGCCTTCTTCGCGGGAGCCTTCTTCGCCGATGCCTGCTTCGCGGGTGCCTTCTCCTGCTGCGGGACGGCCTTCTTCACAGGAGGCTTGCGAGGTGCCGCGGCACCACCAGCCAGGCTGCGCGCGGCGGCCGACGGTGATGTCTTGCCGCCACGGCCGGGACGGCCGCCGGAGCCAATGGTCTTGTTGCTCATGCGGTACCTCCGAAGGACGCCAGTATGCCTGGACGAATCTGCTGGCGGAACTGCTCGAAGACCTCGGCCGAGGTGTACATCGGCTCGTAGCCGAAGATCTCGCGGAGGGCAGCGTTGTCCAGCACCCGGCCGTACGTGAGCAGGCGGTGCAGGTCAGGGGGCACGTCTGCGCCGGCGGCGCGGATGACACGGCGGGCGGCGATGGCCAGCCCAAGAGGGGGCAGCGGGATGACGGGGCGACCGAGACGACGGGCGGCCTGACTCAGCAGGACCACGCCGTCGGCGCACAGGTTGAACGTGCCGGGACGGTCCTCGAGGACTGACTCGGTCAGCACCGCGAGGGCGTCCTCCAGGTGCAGGAACTGCAACCTCGGGTCGAAGCCGAGCGACGAAGGAAGGACCGGTGCGGCGAAGTAGTCGCCCAACGGCGAGCGCATGGCGGGGTCGAGGATCTGCGACGCACGCAGCGTCGTGATGATGACGTCGGGGCGCCGCCGGGCAAACCCCCGCACGTACGACTCCACCTCGACGATGTCCTTGGGGAACCCGCTGCGCACGCCGCCGCGGGCCAGCATCGATTCCTTCCACATCGCCGGATCGCGTGGGGAGGTGCCGTACACCGCCGAGGACGATCCGAGCACGAACTTGGCGACCGTGCTGGACCGCTGGCACGCAGCCAACAGCTGCATCGTGCCGATGACGTTCAGCTCCTTGGAGCCGCTGCCGCCCGTCCGGGTGCGATGCGGATTGACGTCCAGGTGCACGACGGTGTCGACGTGCTCGACGGCCAGCACCTTGCCGATGACCGGCGTTCGAATGTCGGCTCGGACAAACTTCGTCCCGCCGAGATCGCCGGGCGGCACGACCGTGTCGATGCCGATGACCCGCGAGATGTCGCCGGCCTCCCCGATCTCAGCGAGCCGACGCGCTGCCACGGAAGCGAACGGATTCGCGACTCCCGTGACCAGGACAACCCGGCCCATGACCTACTACTTGCCCAGACGGCGTCGCTGCACGCGTGTGCGCTTGAGCATCTTGCGGTGCTTCTTCTTCGACATCCGCTTGCGACGCTTCTTGATGACAGAACCCACGAGGCACACTCTCTTGTCGGCCTGACCGACGATTTTGCCGCCGGCCGACCGCCGACGAAGATCGTCGTCAGCCTACACGCAGACCTGCGGTCGCCCGAGGGGCGACCGCAGGTGGAGAGATCGGTGTCAGCCGGCCTGAAAGAACGACTTGCCGAGGAATTCCTCGACAGCCTCCTCAGGGACCCGGAAGGATCGGCCGACCCGGACTGCTTCGAGCTCCCCGGAGTGAACGAGCCGGTACACGGTCATCTTCGACACGCGCATCTGGGCCGCCACTTCTGCAACCGTCAAGAATGTCTGTCCGGCTGTCATGTCGCACCTGCTTCCTGAGCGGCACGCGCGCTCTCTGGCTTCCCCACCAGAGATACTGCGCGCGTGCCTGGATGAAGGATAGTGCCTCACGGTACGCAAGGGACAGGGGTTACCAAAATATTAGGGCAGAAAGGCCCTTGGGGGTCGATGTGCGCACGATGAGCCCCACAGCTGACGATCGTCAGTAGTGCGGGTCAAGACCGTGCAGGGGGAAAACCGCTTCGCGAGTGGCGTGGATGGAACGATCGAGCCAGCTGGCGGGATCGTACCCCTGCTCCCACCCGCGATACCCGGGCACTCGACCGTCGGTCATCGTGGTGCGCGCCGCCGATCCCCGCATCCGGGCGACTCGTTCACGCCAGTGCTGCGGCGTCAGCGCCGCTGGATCGAGCGGGTGGCCCGAGACGATTGACAGCAGGTGAGCCCACGCCCGCGGCACGACGTCCATGACGGCATATCCACCGCCGCCCGTGGCCACCCACTTGCCCCCGCAGACCTCCTCGGCGAGATCGCGGAGCGCCAGGTACGACGCGCGCTGGCCGTCCAGCGACAGCATCAGGTTGGTCAGCGGGTCGTCCATGTGCGAGTCGCAGCCGTGCTGCGTGACCAGGATGTCTGGAGCGAACTCGCGCACCACGGCCGGCACCGTCGCGTGGAAAGCGCGCAGCCAGCCCGCGTCGGACGTGCCGGGCGGGAGCGGCACGTTGACGGCCGACCCCTCGGCACCCTCGCCTCCGACCTCGGTGGAGTAGCCCGTTCCTGGGAACAGTGTCTGAGGGCCCTCGTGGATCGAGACGGTCAGGACGCGAGGGTCGTTCCAGAACATCTTCTGGACGCCGTCCCCGTGGTGGGCGTCGACGTCGACGTACGCAACTTTCTGGGCCCCATGTGCCAGCAGCCAGTCGATGGCCACCGCGATGTCGTTGTAGATGCAGAAGCCGCTGGCGTTGCTCGGCATCGCATGGTGCAGTCCGCCGGAGACGTTGACGGCACGAGGGGCCTGTCCGGTCCACACGCGGCGCGCCGCTTCGACGCTGGCACCTGCAATCAGCGCGCTGGCCTCGTGCATGTGACCAAAGACAGGATTGTCCTCGCTGCCCAGACCGACGGAGAGATCGATCTGCGACGGGCGGGCGCTCAGCTGTTGGACCCGCTCGATGTACTGCGGCGAGTGCACCCGGGCGAGGTCATCGTCGGTGGCGGCGGAGGCGCCCACCACGTCGACATGCTCCAGGACCCCCATCTCGCGAGCGAGGGCCATCGTGAGGTCGATCCGCACCGGGGCCATCGGGTGCGACGGCCCAAAGTTGTAGGAGGTCAGCTGCTCGTCGAAGACGACGCAGGCGCGGTCGGGCATGCTCCGACCCTATGCCGGGCCGGAGAGCTCGGCCGACCGGGCCGCCGCGGCCGCAATGGCAGCTCGAACACCGTCGTGCACGCCACGCTCATCGAGCGTCACGATGGCGGCGTGGGTGGTGCCGTGGGGAGACGTGACGCGTGCGCGCAGCTGTTCGGCGGTGTCCTCGCCCCCCGCCAGCAGCTGTGCCGCGCCCAGCACGGTCTGCGTGGCCAGGATCCGGGCGGTCCCGGGGTCGAGGCCCGCGTCGACACCACCGGCGATCATCGCCTCAGCGAGATAGAAGACGTAAGCAGGGCCTGAGCCAGACACACCGGTGACCGCGTCCTGCTGGCTCTCATCGACCACGACCACCTTGCCGCCCGCTTCGAGCATCGAGACCACCGCGGCCATCTGCTCGTCCGACACGAACGTGCCCGGCGAGATCCCGAACATGCCCTCTCCGATCAGTGCCGGGGTGTTGGGCATGGCGCGCACGACGGCGACCCCATCGGCCAGGATCGACTCCATGGTGTCGATGCGGATGCCGGCAGCCAGCGAGACGACGGTCGAGCCCGGCCGCACCGCGTCCGCGATCTCCTCCAGAAGATCAGGGACGTCCTGCGGCTTGACCACCAGCAGCACGATGTCGGCGCCACGGGCAGCAGTCGCGTTGTCCGTGACCTCGACGCCGTGCTTCTCGCGCAGCTCTTCGGCCCTGTCGACGCGCTTCTCGCTGATGACGAGGTCACGTGCGGGGTGACCGGCGGACAGGATCGCCGAGAGCAACGTCTCGCCCATCACTCCTGCGCCGAGGACAGCGATCCGGTGAGTCATGCGTTCCACACTAGTGTCGGGTCGTGCGCTGGCGTCCGGACCCATTCATCGCGACCCTGCTCGCCGCAGCGCTGATCGGGTCACTCCTGCCCGCGACCGGCCATGGACTCGACCTGCTCAAGCAGGTCAGCGTGCTGGTGATCGGTGGCCTGTTCTTCCTGTACGGAGCCCGGCTGTCGACGACTCAGACGCTCGCTGGACTGAGCCATTGGCGGCTCCAGCTGACCGTGCTGGCGACGACATTCGTGGCCTTCCCACTTCTGGGCCTCGCGTTTCACCAGATCCTCTCGGGACGCCTGCTGACCCCCGGACTGGCCAGCGGCGTGTTGTTGCTGTGCCTGGTCCCATCCACCGTGCAGTCGTGCGTCGTCTACACGCGGATCGCCGGTGGCAACGTGCCGGCAGCCGTGGTGGGCGCCTCGCTGTCCAGCATGCTGGGGGTCTTCCTGACTCCTGCACTGGTCGCGTCGCTGATGGCCGCCGACGCTGGGGTCGACGCCGGATCGGTCGTGCGGATCGTCCTGCAGCTGTTCGTGCCATTCCTGTTCGGCCAGCTGATGCGGCCCAGGGTGGGTGGCTGGATCCGGCGGCACGAGACGGGTCTGACGTTCTACGACCGCGGGAGCATCGTGCTGGTCGTGTTCGTCGCGTTCAGCAAGGGCGCCGAATCAGGCGTGTGGTCCGATCAGAGCGTCTGGTCGGTGCTGTCGGTCACCGGCGTGTGCGGCGTGATCCTTGCCCTCGCGATCGGCTGGAGCGTGTTGGTGGGACGAGTCTTCGGGTTCTCGCGAGCCGATCGGATCACCCTGGTGTTCTGCGGATCGAACAAGAGTCTGGCCAGCGGCCTGCCGATCGCCACGGTGCTGTTTCCCGGCGGCGACGTCGCCCTGATCGTGTTGCCGCTGATGCTGTTTCACCAGCTGCAGATCATGGCCGGCGCGGTGCTCGCGCCGCGGATCAGGACGAGAGGTGACGGCGCGTGAAGTCGAGCGCCTCGACAAGGTCCCTCTCGCGCTCGTTCTGGTCCTTGGCCTTGCGGGTGTTGATCTCGACGACGACCTCGCCGGAGAAGTTCGACGTGCCAATCAAGGCCAGGAATTCGGCGCAGGGCTGGTTGCCGCGACCTGGGATGAGGTGCTCGTCCTTGACCGACCCGGAGCCGTCGGCGATGTGCACGTGCGCGAGCCGATCGCCCAGGTCGTGCACCAGCGCCAGCGGATCCTGACCAGCTGTCGACGTGTGCGACAGGTCGACCGTGACGTGGTCATACGTCTCGTCGAGCGGATTCCAGCCGGGCGCGTAGGCCTGGAACTCTCGCTTGCCCGTGCGCCACGGATACATGTTCTCGACCCCGAAGGCGATGTCGTACTCGTGCTCGAGGTCGCGTACTCCGTCGACGAAACCGCGGGCGTACTCCCGCTGCCACCGAAAGGGTGGATGAACCACGATCATCGCTGCGCCGACCTCGTGGGCCATCTCGGCGGACCGGCGGAGCTTGCCCCACGGGTCACTGCCCCACACCCGCTGCGTGACGAGCAGACACGGTGCGTGCACTGACACGACCGGGATCTCGTGGAATGAGCTCAGCGCCTTGATCGCGGTGACATCGGCGCTGACATCGTCGATACCGACCATGACCTCGACCCCGTCGTAGCCCAGCCGAGCGGCCATCTCGAACCCACTGGCCGTCGATCCTGGGTAGACCGAGGAGGTCGACAGCGAGACGCGAGGACTGATGGACACATGTCCACACTAGGACGGTCGACCGAACCCGACATCGTCAGGTCACAGCTGGTCGAGGTGCTGCAGCAGCACGCCTTCTCGAAGCGCCCACGGGCAGATCTCGAGCTCGTCAAGCTCGAACAGGTCCATCGTGGCCTCGGCCACGATGGCTCCGGCACGCATCTGGTGGGCACGGTCCGAGGAGACACCGGGCAGCTGGGCGATCTGGTCGTTGGTCAACGTCCCGAGGCGTCCCACGAGCGGTTCGAGCTCAGCACGGACGAGGTTGCGGGCCACGTACTGGCCTTCTCGAGACGGCGGGGCGCCGAGCATGCGAGCCAGCGATCGAAATGTCTTGCTGGTGGCGACGGCCCGGTCGAAGGCACCGCCCCGCCGGATCGGTCCTGCCTGGTCGGCGATCGCGGCACGCACGTGGGCGCGCAGCTCCGCCGTCGTCTGGCCGGTGTCGAGCCACTCGCGGGTCAGTCGGCCGGCTCCCAGCGGTACGGAGGTGGCGACGTCGGGAGTCTCGTCGGACCCGACGGCCACTTCCAACGAGCCGCCGCCGATGTCGAAGACGCCGAGCCGTCCGGCAGACCAGCCGAACCAGCGGCGCACGGCCAGAAATGTCAGCCGGGCCTCGTCGGCTCCAGCCAGCACCTGCAGATCGACGCCACCGACCTCGTTGACCCGCGCGATGACGTCATCGGCGTTGGCCGCGTCACGCACCGCCGACGTGGCGAAGGCGAGGATCGTCGAACAACCCTTGTCCTCGGCCGCGGCCCGGGCGGAGGTCACGTAGTCGACGAGTCGCTGGATCCCCTTCTCGGTGACCGCGTTCTGCTCGTCGAGGTGCTCGGCCAGCCGCAGCGGTTCCTTCAGCGAGTGAGCTGGGACGGGGGGGCCGCCGCGAAATCCGTCGACCACCAGCAGGTGGCCGGTGTTGGATCCGATGTCAAGCACGCCGATGCGCATGCTGGCCAGTCTTTCACCTCGCGGGCGCAGGGGCAGACCCGCGGCCACCGCAGCGGCTCTACAGTGACGGGATGCCTGAAGTCGATCTCGGATTCCCCCGCACTCACGTGGAGTTCACCAACCCCACCGACGAGGCCGAGGTGTTCCGATGTGATCTGACCTGGCTCACGTCGCGCTGGACGTGCATCTTCGGACAGGGCTGCCCCGGCATCTATGAGTCGAGCCCCGACGCCGGCTGCTGCACTCTGGGGGCCCACTTCGCCGACGACGCCGACCACCAGCGGGTCGCCGCGGTGGTCGAACGGCTGACTCCCGACGACTGGGAGCGACACGACGATGGCCGAGCCGACGGGTGGACCGAGACCGATGACGAGGGCGATCTGAAGACCCGCGCACTCGATGGCGCTTGCATCTTCCACAACTCACGCGGGTTCGCCGGCGGCTACGGATGCGCCCTGCACGGACACGCGCTGCGGATGGGCACCAAGCCGCACGCCGCCAAGCCGGATGTGTGCTGGCAGCTACCGCTGCGTCGACAGTTCCGCGACGTGGATCGCGGCGATGGCTCGACCTACACCGAGACCACGATCGGCGAGTACACCCGCGCTGGTTGGGGCCCCGGCGGCGCCGACCTGGACTGGTACTGCTCGTCGAACACCGAGGCACACGTCGGCTCCGAGCCGGTGTACGTGTCCAATCGCGACGAGCTGGTCGAGCTCATGGGCGAGGCGGCCTACCAGATGCTCGCGCAGTTCTGCGCTGAATTCGACCGCGGTGGGCCCCATACTCCTCACCTCGCGGACCCTGCACGCTGACCCCCCGATCCGCTCGATCGGCCGAGCGGTAACAATGCCATATGCACCTCGATCACATCTCGTTCGCCGCGGGCCCCGGTGGCCTCTCCGCGACGACCGATGAGCTCGGCACAGCACTGGGCGCTTCGTTCCTCGACGGCGGAGCGCACCCTCGCTTCGGTACCCGCAACATGATCCTCCCGCTGGCGAACCGCCAGTACCTGGAGGTGGTCGATGTCCTGGACCACCCCGCCTCGGACAAGGCCGCCTTCGGCCAGTTCGTGCGCGAGCGAACCGATGCCGGCGGTGGCTGGATGGCGTGGTGTGTTGCCGTCGACGACATGACCGAGGTCGAGCGCCGCATCGGCCGGCACGCCGTGCCCGGCAACCGCCGCCGCCCTGACGGCTTCAACCTGCAATGGCGCCAGATCGGCACGAGCAGCACCAAGGCCGACCCCCAGCTGCCCTACGTCACCTGCTGGGACATCGACCCCTCCGAACACCCCTCGCAGATGGCCCCGTCCAACATCACCTTGACCGCACTCGACATCGCCGGTTCGCCGGAGCGCCTGTCGGACTGGCTCGGAGAGCCAGCCATCGACGCCCTGGGCGACATCGAGGTCAACTGGACCGCGCCGAACGGGGTCCCAGGCATCATGGCCGCCACGTTCTCCTCACCCGCCGGAGAAGTTCGCATCTAGAGGGCGCGGACACGACCGGTGGGTCCCTCGCGGTAGATTTGCCTCATCGATCACCATCGATGCACTGTCCGCCGACGAGCCCCACCCTGAGGACCACCACCGTGAGCGACGCCGTCGATACGAGCCATACGGACACGACCGATCCGGTCGTGGCACGCCTGTCGCGGCTCGATCGCTTCCTGCCGGTCTGGATCATTCTGGCGATGGCCCTCGGCCTCGTCCTGGGTCGGACCTCCAACAGCTTGACGTCGATGCTGGACTCGCTCACGATCGGGTCGATCTCCGCGCCGATCGCCATCGGGCTGCTGGTGATGATGTACCCGGTGCTGGCCAAGGTGCGGTACAGCGAGACGTCCCGGATCACGGGCGACCGGCGCCTGCTCGGTGCCTCGCTCGTCATGAACTGGCTGATCGGACCCGCGCTGATGTTTGCGCTGGCGTGGCTGATGCTGCCCGATCTACCGGAGTACCGTACCGGGCTGATCATCGTCGGTCTGGCCCGTTGCATCGCCATGGTGCTGATCTGGAACGACCTGGCGTGCGGGGATCGCGAGGCTGCCGCAGTCCTGGTCGCCATCAACTCGGTCTTCCAGGTGTTCGCCTTCGCAGCGCTGGGCTGGTTCTACCTGCAGGTTCTGCCCAGCTGGTTGGGTCTGGCGACGACCAGCGCCGACTTCTCGGTGTGGGCCATCACGATCAGCGTGCTGGTCTTCCTCGGCATTCCGTTGGCTGCCGGCTTCGCCACCCGACACATCGGCGAGCGCGTCAAGGGACGCGAGTGGTACGAGAGGACCTTCCTGCCCCGGCTCGGCCCGTGGGCCCTCTACGGCCTGCTGTTCACGATCGTCCTGCTGTTCGCGCTGCAGGGCGACGCCATCACCAGCAATCCGTGGGACGTGGCGCGCATCGCGCTGCCGTTGCTGGCCTATTTCGCCATCACCTTCACGATCGGCATGGTGATGGGACACCGTCTCGGCCTCGGCTACGCCAAGACCGCCACGCTGGCCTTCACCGCGGCGGGCAACAACTTCGAGCTCGCGATTGCCGTCGCGATCGGCACCTTCGGCGCCACCTCCGGACAGGCACTGGCCGGTGTGGTGGGACCGCTGATCGAGGTCCCGGTGCTCGTCGGCCTGGTCTACGTGTCCTTGTGGGCGCGCTCGTTCTTCTCCGTCCCCGCCCCGGAGGCGTGATGACCCGCACCAAGCCCCCCAGCGTCCTGTTCGTGTGCGTTCACAATGCGGGCCGATCACAGATGGCTGCCGGATTCCTGCAGGAGATGTCCGGCGGCACCGTCGCGGTGCTCTCCGCGGGCTCCATGCCGGGCTCCCAGGTCAACCCGGTTGCCGTCGAGGCGATGGCGGAAGTCGGCATCGACATCGCCGGCGAGCAGCCCAAGAAGTTGTCGTCGGAGGCCGTCGAAGCCTCCGACGTCGTCATCACGATGGGGTGCGGCGATGAGTGCCCGTACTTTCCGGGCACCCGCTACGAGGACTGGGAGCTGACCGATCCCGCGGGACAGGGCATCGAGGTCGTGCGAGCCGTTCGCGACGAGATTCAGATCCGGGTCGCCGCCCTCGTCGCGTCCTTGTCCGACGGTGATGTCAGCCCCCTCACCTAGGCTGGCGCCATGGCGTCGACCAAGTCCGTGAAGCCGGTCCCGTACGTCTGCGCCGACTGCGGGTGGACCACACCCAAGTGGGTCGGTCGCTGCGGGGAGTGTCAGGCATGGGGCACGGTCGACCTCGCCGCACCTTCTCGCTCCGCAGGTCGCACGCAGCCCGCTGCCGTGTCGTCGACCGCTCTGCCGATCACTCAGGTGCAGATCGAGTCGGCCCGCGCCACCGGCTCGGGCATCGGTGAGCTCGACCGCGTGCTCGGCGGCGGTGTGGTCCCCGGTGCAGTCCTGTTGCTGGCCGGCGAGCCCGGGGTCGGCAAGTCGACCCTCCTGCTCGAGGTCGCTGCCCGGTGGGCGCGGTCGGGCCGTCGCACCCTCTACGTGACCGGCGAGGAGTCTGCCGCGCAGGTCCGTCTGCGGGCTGAGCGCACCGGCGCTCTGGACGACCACCTGTACCTGGCGGCCGAGACCGATCTCGGCGGCGTGCTCACCCATGTCGAGACGGTGCAGCCCACCTTGCTGATCGTCGACTCCGTGCAGACCATCGGATCAGCCGACATCGAAGGTGTCCCCGGCGGCGTCACCCAGGTGCGCGAGGTCGCGGCCGCGGTCATCCAGCGCGCCAAACGCGAGAACATCGCCACGCTGCTGGTCGGCCATGTCACGAAGGACGGCTCGGTCGCCGGGCCGCGCGTGCTCGAGCACCTGGTGGACGTCGTCCTGCAGTTCGAGGGTGACCGCGCCTCGCGATTGCGCCTGCTGCGTGCCGTCAAGAACCGTTTCGGTCCTGTTGACGAGATCGGGTGCTTCGATCTCGTCGACGACGGCATCGTCGAGGTGCCCGATCCCACCGGGCTGTTCGTCTCCCGGCACGACTCCCCCGTCACCGGCACCTGCGTCACCGTCACGATGGAAGGTCGTCGGCCGTTGCTCGCCGAGGTTCAGGCCTTGAGCGTCGAGACCAAGAATCCGTCGCCGCGTCGCACCTCCAGCGGCCTCGATTCCTCCCGCATGGCGATGGTCCAGGCCGTGCTCACCAAGCACTGCAAGCTCGACCTCTCCCACCACGACACCTACACCGCCACGGTGGGCGGTGCGCGGCTGTCCGAGCCGTCGGTCGACCTTGCGGCCGCCGTGGCTCTGATGTCGGCACACACCGACCGCATCGCCCCAGCCGATCTTGTCGCGATCGGCGAGGTCGGGCTCGCCGGCGAGGTCAGACCCGTCACGCATCTCACCGCACGGCTCCGCGAGGCGGAGCGCATTGGATTCACTCGCGCCGTGGTGCCGGCGGGGTCCGAGGGCATCGACGCATTCACCGGAAGTATTGCCGTCACCGCAGTCCGCAACGTCGCCGAGGCCATGGCCGTGCTCGCGGGGCCTGCCCCGTACTGAACGCCCTACACTGAACCAGACAAGACACAGAGTCTTGAACAGAAGGCGAGAGTTCCGTGCTCGGATCCGAGCGACCCGGTGTCGATGATGATCTGCTGCGCGGTGCGCTGGGTTCGATCGCGCCCGGCACCACCCTCCGCGAAGGCCTCGAGCGCATCCTGCGCGGCCGGACGGGCGCCTTGGTCGTCGTCGGTCTCGACAAGGCAGTCGAGCAGATCTCGACCGGCGGTTTCGTGCTCGACATCCCGTTCACGGCCACGGCGCTGCGCGAGCTGGCCAAGATGGACGGCGCCATCATCGTGGACCGCGACGCCACGCGGATCCTGCGGGCCGGAGTCCACCTCATGCCTGATCCGTCCATCCCCACTGACGAAACCGGCACCCGGCACCGCACAGCAGATCGGGTGTCCCGGCAGACCGGGCTTCCGGTCATCTCGGTGTCGGCTTCCATGCACATCATCGCTTTGTACCTCGGATCGGCCCGGTACGTCCTGGAAGACACCGCCGCCGTGCTGGGTCGCGCCAACCAGGCACTGCAGACACTCGAGCGGTACCGCAGCCGGCTCGACGAGGTCTCTGATGCTCTGTCCGCCCTCGAGATCGAGGATCTCGTCACGGTGCGTGACGTCGCGGCTGTCGCCCAACGTCTTGAGATGGTCAGCCGCATCGCCAGGGAGATCGAGGCCTACGTGCTCGAGCTCGGCGCCGATGGCCGACTGCTGTCGTTGCAGCTCGATGAGCTGATCGGTGGCGTCGACACCGAACGTCAGCTGATCGTTCGCGATTACATGCCCACCGGACGGCGAACTCGTTCGACCGAGGAGGTGCTGGCCGAGATCGCGACGCTCGACTCTTCCGTCCTCGTCGACCTCGGCACGGTGGCGGCTGCGCTGCGCATCGGGTCGTCGGAAGCACTCGACAGCCCGTTGGCGCCTCGAGGGTATCGCCTGCTGGCCCGGGTGCCGCGGATGCCGGCCGCGGTCGTTGACCGGCTGGTCGAGCACTTCGGCTCGTTGCAAAAATTGCTCGCGGCCACGGTCGAGGACCTGCAGGCCGTGGAGGGAGTCGGCGACCTCCGTGCGCGCGGCGTGCGCGAGGGCCTGTCCCGGCTGGCCGAGTCGAGCATTCTGGAGAGGTACGTCTAGCTCTTCTTCGGCTTGGGTGGAGCGTCCAAGGTGAAGCCCACTTCGCCGGGCTCGCCGCCGAGGGTGCCGATCTGCACGGAGTAGCGGCCCGGTCGGACGAAGCTTTCGCTGCCGCCGCAAGCCCGCCCTGTTCCGCGCCCGGACCACGCCGTGGGTTCGACCGTCGCCCACCCCCCACCGGCCAGCTGAACGGGCTCGGTCAGCAAGGACCTCGTGCACAGCGTCGAGTCCCAGACGGGCTTGTCGTTGGCGCTGATGACAGCGATCACGTCCGCGTCCGACGGTTGCAGCGTGCACGGTCCCTTCTGGGTCGTGCTGATGACCAGGTTGATCTGCACGGAGGAGCCTGTCCGCTGGTCGGCAGGAACGCTCGGCGTGATCCGCACCTTCTGGGGGTCGCAGGCGCGGTCGTCGGAGGCCAGGGTGATCTCGAAGGCGCCGTCGGTCGGAACTGCCGCCGGAAGCGGCACCGGGGCGGTGGTGGCGGTGGGTTCTGGAACCGCTGTCTCGCCAGCGGTGAGCCGAAGCGCCAGCCAGACGCCGGCGATGACCAGCGCCACCAAGACCATCCGACGACGCCAGTAGACCGCGGCAGGTGTCGGTCGTCGGCTCACACCGCCACGCTATCCGCGCGCGGGGGCGTGAAAGGATCGGCGCGCCATGACACCCCTCCCGATCGCCGCTCGTGCCCTGTTGCACGAGCGCGTCACCAGCTGGTTCGACACCGACGCGCGCGTGCTTCCGTGGCGATCCGATCCGCATCCGTGGGCCGTGATGGTCTCGGAGTTCATGTTGCAGCAGACGCCCGTGGCACGGGTGCTGCCGATCTTCACCGTGTGGATGCAGCGCTGGCCGACCCCGGCCGCCCTGGCTGCCGAATCGACTGGCGAGGCCGTCCGTGCGTGGGGTCGGCTCGGCTATCCGCGTCGAGCACTCCGCCTGCACGCCGCCGCCACGGCGATCGTCGAGGACCACGGCGGGGCGGTGCCGTCGGATCGAAGCGCTCTGCTCGCGCTGCCGGGCGTGGGCCACTACACCGCCGGCGCCATCGCCTCGTTCGCCTTTGCCGACCGACAGGTCGTGCTCGACACCAATGTGCGGAGAGTCTTCGCCCGCGTCGTGTCAGGTGTCCAGTTCCCGGCAGACGCTGTCACAGCTGCCGAACGAGAACTGGCTCACGACCTGCTCCCGACCACGGATGCGCACGTGTGGGCAGCGGCGAGCATGGAGCTCGGCGCCGTGATCTGCACGGCCCGGTCTCCTCGGTGCGAGCAGTGTCCGGTGCGGGATCTGTGTCGGTGGCGAGCTGCGGACTTCCCCGAGCACGACGGCCCCCCGCGGCGCGGTCAAGCGTGGGCGGGAACCGACCGGCAGTGTCGCGGTGCGTTGATGGCGGTGCTGCGGGACAGCCCCGGACCGGTACAGCGTCCCGTGCTCGAGGCCGCGTGGGCGCAGCCCGAGCAACGGGAACGCTGTCTGGACTCCTTGGTGGCCGATGGTCTCGTCGAACCGCTCGACGACGACGTGTTTCAGCTGCCTGCCTGAGGTCCGTGCGGCGACCTGCTACTCGCTGCTGGCACCAGCCTCGACCGCCGCCGGCGCGGCGACCTCCTCCAGCTCCAGCGTGGCCTTGTCGCGACCCTCGAAGGTGAAGATGGCTTCGGGCCCTTCTCCCTCGACGTCGACCAGAACCATCTGACCGGCACGCAGCTCGCCGAACAGCAACTTCTCGGCCATGACGTCTTCGATCTCGCGCTGGACGGCGCGCCGCAGCGGACGTGCACCGAGCAGCTTGTCGAAGCCACGCACTGACAGCAGCTCGCGCGCGGCGGTGGTCAGCTCGATGCTCATGTCCTTCTCGGCCAGACGCTTCTCCAGCGAGTCGATCATCATGTCGACCATCTGCAGGATCTCGTCCTGCGTGAGCTGCGGGAAGACCACGACTTCGTCGACGCGGTTGATGAACTCAGGCCTGAACTGCTTCTTGAGCTCAGCCTTCACCATGTCGCGCATCTTGATGTACGAGCCGGCGACGTCGTTGGCCTGGCTGAAGCCCAGATTCACGCCCTTGGAGATCTCACCGGAGCCCAGGTTGGTGGTCATGATGATGACGGTGTTCTTGAAGTTGACCACGCGCCCCTGACCGTCGGTGAGGTGTCCCTCCTCGAGCACCTGCAACAGCGAGTTGAAGATGTCCGGATGGGCCTTCTCGATCTCGTCGAACAGCACCACGCTGAACGGCTTGCGGCGGACCTTCTCGGTGAGCTGGCCGCCCTCTTCGTACCCCACGTAGCCCGGAGGTGAGCCGAACAGTCGCGAGACGGTGTGCTTCTCGCTGTACTCGCTCATGTCGAGCTGGATCAGTGCTTCGTCATCGCCGAACAAGAAGTTGGCCAGCGCCTTGGACAACCACGTCTTGCCGACACCAGAGGGTCCAGCGAAGATGAACGATCCGCCGGGACGCTTGGGGTCCTTCAGACCGGCGCGCGAACGCCGGATGGCCCGAGACAGCGCCTTGATGGCTTCGTCCTGGCCGATGACCCGCTTGTGGAGCTCTTCTTCCATGTGAAGCAGTCGGCTGGACTCCTCCTCGCTGAGCTGACCGACCGGAATACCCGTGGCCTTGGCCAGAACCTCGGCGATGAGGTGTTCGTCGACCACCGCGACGGTGTCGAGGTCGCCAGACTTCCAGGCCTTCTCCCGCTCCCCCTTGGCGTTGATGAGCTTCTTCTCCTCATCGCGCAGCGCGGCAGCGGCCTCGAAGTCCTGCGCGTCGATGGCCCCCTCCTTGCGCATGCGGACGTCGGCGATCTGCTCGTCGAACTCCTTGAGCTCTGGCGGCGCCGCCATGCGGCGGATCCGAAGACGCGCGCCGGCCTCGTCGATGAGGTCGATCGCCTTGTCCGGGAGGAACCGGTCCGAGACGTAGCGATCGCCCATGATGGCCGCTGCGGACAAGGCGTCGTCGGTGATCGAGACGCGGTGGTGCGCCTCGTACCGATCGCGCAGACCCTTGAGGATCGCGACGGTGTCAGCGACTGACGGCTCATCGACGAGGATGGGCTGGAAGCGGCGGTTGAGCGCCGCATCCTTCTCGAAGTGCTTGCGGTACTCATCCAGGGTCGTGGCACCGATGGTCTGCAGCTCTCCGCGAGCCAGCATCGGCTTGAGGATGCTGGCCGCGTCGATGGCGCCCTCAGCGGCTCCGGCACCGACCAGCGTGTGGATCTCGTCGATGAACAAGATGATGTCGCCGCGGGTGCGGATCTCCTTGAGCACCTTCTTCAGGCGTTCCTCGAAGTCACCGCGGTACCGCGAGCCGGCGACCAGCGCGCCGAGGTCGAGCGTGTAGATGTGCTTGTCTCGGAGCGTCTCGGGCACGTCGCCGCGGACGATGTCCTGGGCGAGGCTCTCCACGACGGCGGTCTTGCCCACACCGGGCTCGCCAACCAGAACCGGATTGTTCTTCGTCCGGCGCGACAGGGTCTGCATGACGCGCTCGGCCTCGTCCTCGCGGCCGATGACCGGGTCGAGCTTGCCC
>NZ_JBAVCB010000106.1:0-5071 GCF_049586495.1 Aeromicrobium sp.
TTCGTCGCCACGTGCTCGCAGCGCTCATAAGCCCACACGAAGCTGTCCGCTATCGCCTCGGCGAAGGCGTCCGCCAACCACTGGGTCATGGTTTCCCACGTGTCGGCAGGGTCGCTCTCGTCGACGAGCTGTTCGGCATCGCGTCCGACCGATCGAACCCGATCACGGACGTCGTACTCGACGTCGTTGACCAGGTCGTTGAACCCGTCGTTGAGTGCGATCTGCCACCTGGAGGCGCGCTTGTTGAGGTCAGCGGCGACGGCCTGGGCATCCTCGAATGTCTGCACGAGCATGGTCGCCTCGCCCGGCCTCACGAGCGTCTCGAGCTCGGCCTGGAGTCCCAGGCTGAGCTGAGTGCTGACTGCTGTGGCCTCGGCCGACGCAGCGTCCAGCAGCGACCCCACGGCGCGGGGCAGGAGATCGCGCTGCAAGCGTTCAACCAGCCGGGGAATTCCGGATTCATCGGCCAGATCGGTGTCGCCGAGACTGAGCGCCGTGCGGTGCAGATTCGCCGAGACAGGGAGGATGGCGGCATCGATGTCGGCTGACTTGAGATGCTGCCTATTGGCAGCCTCCACCTCACGCCAGTGCGGCGTGAGGTCAGTCTTGCTCAGAACAGACATCACGATCGGACAGATCTTCGAGGCCTGGCGCAGAAAGCTGAGCTCCGGTTCGGTGAGCTCCTGGCTGGCGTCGGAAAGCACGACCAGCGCATCCGCAGTGGGCAACATGGCCAGTGTCGTCACGGCATGCCGCGCCACCGCCCCGCCGACACCGGGCGTGTCGACCAGGACCAAACCGCTGCGGAGCGTCTCGGCGGGGACAGCGACATGAATCTTTCCGCCGTCGAGCGAACCGGTCGACGTGACGTGATCCATCACGTGCTTGCGCAGATCGTTGATGTCGATCGGGATCTGGGTGGAGCGGTCCTCCCCGGGCACGTCGAAGACGAGCGTGGCTCCCGGGTTCTCGCCGTACTCGATGATGATCGGTATGGCCGTCATGGCGATGTCGTCGACGGGGCACACTGGCGCCCCGATCACCGTGTTGATCAACGTGCTCTTGCCCTGGTTGAACGGTCCGACGACGACGACGCGCACCTTGGGCTCGCTCAGTCGCTCAACCCACCCGTCGAGTCTCGTCGCGAGATCCTCGCGACCAAGCTCACGTGCCTCGGTGCTCAGGCTGCGCAGGGTGTTGGTCAGATCGGACGTCTGGCTTGCCGGGGACCGAGTGCTCATCAGTCGAATTCGACGTCCTCGATCTCGGCGTCATCAGACGCCGCGAGGATGGGGGAGTCGTCGCCCTCGGTGAAGTTGCTGTTCTCGTTGAACGAGTTGTTGTAGTCGACTGCGGCATTGTCGTCGTAGACGTCGCCGCCAGCCACCACACCCTCGCCCTGAGCGATCTGGCTCTCTTCCGAGGCGATGGCAGCATCAGAATTGTCACCGGTCGTGTAGGCCACCGTGCTGTCGCTGGCTGCCACGCCGCCGTCGCCGATCACGCCATTGTTGCCAGCGTTGAGGCTTCCGTCGTCGGCGACCTGCGATCCGCCGCTGGCGGCCTGAGCATCGCCGGCGGTGTGTCCGGCCGCAGCGCTGTCGTTGTTCGCGGCCACGGCCTGATCATCTGCTGCCACGTTGTCATTGCCGACGGCGGAGTTGGAGTCGACATCATTGGTCTGGCTCAACGCGTCAACTGTGGCGCCCGCCCCCACGTTGACCGTGTTGGACAGGACATCGTTGTCCTGCGAGACCACCGCAGAGCCGGTGGCCACGATGGCGCCGTCGCCGGCTGCGGTCGAGTTGTTGCCCGCCGAGATCGCATCGGAGTCGTTCAGGTCGATCGTGACGTCACCGGAGGTGTTGACCGTCGGGGTGAAGACGTCGTCGTCGCTGGCCAGGTTGCTGCCGTCGCCGGCTGCTTGGGAGTTCGCCCCGCTGGCGACGTTGCCGTTGGTCGAGATCGCTCCGGCACCTTGAGCAACGTTTCCATCGGCGGCGATGGCCCCGTCCCCGACGGCTAGATCGTCGCCGGCGACGTTGGAGTCGACGATCGCGTCGCCCCCGGCGTTCACGCCGCCATTGTCGGCGTTCTGAATGGTTGAACCATCCAGCGCGACGTTGGCGCCCCCTGAATCGGTGAGATTCACCTGATCGTCTCCGACGACCGTGTTCCCGTCGCCGTCGATGTCGATGTTCCCGTCGCCGATCACGACCTCACCGTTGCCCTCGAATTCCACATCACCGCCTGCTGCCACGCTGCCGCCCAGCGCGATGCCACTGTCCTCGACTCCGCCGCTGATGGCCACGGAGCCGTCGGTGGCGACGTTGATCTCCTCGACTTCGTCCCCGCCAGCAACCGCAATGCCTCCTGGTGCGGCGATGGCCTGCGTGACGTCGCCCCCGGCCCACACGTTGTTCACGCTGATCGAGTCGGCGTAGTAGTTGTTCACGAACGACTGCAGGATGTCAGCTGTTGAGGACCCTGTGGAGCCACCACCGACGCCGCCCACGCCGCCCACGCCGCCCACCACAGACCCAGACGAGCCGCCGCCCGACGACCCCACCATGACCGGCACGGCCACCATGTGCGGCACACCGACGTAATGGGTGGGTCCGCCCAGCAGGGTCGTCACGGAGTTCACCGCATGGGACGCATCCTGCGGCAAGACCTGACCCAGACCGTTCTCGGCCAGCGACCCCTCAGGGTCTTGGGAGAACGCCTCAGCGAGCTCAGGATCGGACAGGAGCCTGAGAATGAAGTCCAGCAATGTGGTGATCCCGGCCATGTTCATGGCCTCCTTCGGGTGTTATTCCCCCCCAAACGTGGCTGTCACTATAGCCACTCCGCACTCATCTGCGAGTCCTTTTCGCAAACAATTTTTCGGGCGTGAGTTTTGTCGATCCAGGGCGGCCAGGCCCGTGGGACCGCGTATGGGTGAACAGTCGCCGCCCTGATTGATACCGTGTGCGCTTGGAGGGTCGAGAGGAGCGTTGATGACCGCCGCCGTGGACCTCGGATCGAGCGCAGTGAAGGTCGTCGATGGCGTCGACGCGCCCGTCGTCCGGGCAGACGGAATCGGTCCTGAGATCACCGCGAGAGTGGGTACGACCGTCCCTCTCATGTGGCGAGGATCCGGATGCGTTCTCACGCAGGCGCCCCATGAAGCCTACGCTCGCGCTGTCGCGACCGCGCTGGTCAACACCTCTGCGGAGTTCGTCACCATCCTGGTGCCTGACTGGTGGCCGATGCGGGCGCGAGCGCTCGCGCAGCAGACGCTCGAGGACCACGCGTCGGGACCCTTCCAGCTGGTCTCTCCTGCGCTGTCTGCCGTCGAGGCTGCGCGCGCGACGCACGACCTCCCCGCCACGGTGGCCGTGCTGGACATCGGCGCCGAATCCAGCTGCGCCTCGATCGTCACCGGCATCGGCGATCTACCGCACATCCTGGGTCGTCCGGCGGTGCAGCACGGCCGTGCCGGGAACGACATCGACCGACTGCTGATGCAGCACGTGCTGAGCTGGGTGGCCGCTGGCGATCCCACAGATCCTGCGCTCGCCGGTGCAGGACGGTCGTTGCTGGCCCAGGTGAAGGCGGCGAAAGAACAGCTGTCTGCCCGACCTGCCGCGTCGTTGATCACCGACCTCGGCGGAGCGAGGACGGAGGTGCGACTGGTCCGATCAGATGCCGACGCCGTGGTGCGCGAGACGGTCGACGCCATCGTGACCATGCTGACGGCCTGCATCACGAGCAACGGCTCCGACGACGTGCAAGCGGTTCTGCTGACGGGCGGCAGCGTGTCCATCCCCTTGGTCACGCAGATCATCTCGGTCGAGCTGGGGCTTCCGGTGGTCATGGATCACGACCCAGCAACCCTGGCGGTGCGTGGCGCGGCGAACATCGAGATGGCGGTGGCGCCGGAACGACGAGGATGGCGTCGTCGTCGCCGGACATCGAACGTCGCCTGCAACGTCTTCGACCTCAGGAATGCACCGGCGCCCGCGAGCGAGCCGTATCTCGGGCCGCTCCGATCCGCCTCGGTCGAGCGAGCAGCACAGGCGGTGCTGCAGCTCGCTGAGTCGCCCGACGACGTCGCGGGCGACTCCAACAAGTACGTGAGGGCCGCGGATGATCACTCGGGACGACCGTCGAGCAGGTCCAAGAGAAATTCTCGACGCAAGGCCTCCGTGGAACCGGCGCTGGCGAACGTTCGCTTGGTCGTCGAGACGGGGCCCGGGCCGCGACCGCGTCAGACTGCGACGTGGACGTCGGTGCGCGAGGGACCGGGGTGGAAGAGCGCCCGGCGAGCCCATGTCGACGATGAGGGCCAGTTTCGGCTGTGGGTCAACGATCGTGACTACGAGGTGAACATGGGGGTCGAGGCGGCATCGACCACCGTGACGTTGATCCTCATGGGGCTGCACGTGTTCGTCACAGCGTCGGAGACGGGGCAGCTGTTGCGCGAGATGCGACTCAACCCGGATCACGACTTTCGCCCGGAGTGACTTCCGGCTCATCTGAGCGCTGATCACAGCGATACCCTGCGCGCATGCCATCAGCCGCGCGGTCCAGGGGATTGGACGTCGCTCTGGCCGCGCCGAACGAGGCCGCCGCCGACGCCGGTGACCAGATCGCGCGAGCCGGTGGCAATGCGATTGATGCCGCGCTGGCTGCCAGTCTGGTGACGATGGTCAACGAGGTCGGCATCGTGTCGCCCAGCTCCGGCGGCTTCATCACGGTGCAGCCTCCGGACGGCAGCGCCCCCCAGACCGTGGACGGGTGGATGGACATGCCGGGCCGGGGTGCGACCGCTCGTGGCGACGCGGGCACGTGGGACGTGCACACCGAGTACGGCGGCGGGGTCACCGTGACGATCGGTCCCGGCTCGGTCGCCGCGCACGGCGCGATCGCCGCCTTCGAGGAGGCCCACCGGCGGTGGGGCAAGATCCCGTGGCGCGAGCTCGTGGAGCCGGCGATCGACGTCGCCCGGCGCGGCTTCCGGCTCAGCTCGGCCTCGCGGTACTACCTGGAGTACTCGCACGCGGACATCTTCGGGTGGGACGACACC
>NZ_JBAVCB010000107.1:0-19755 GCF_049586495.1 Aeromicrobium sp.
CTGTCGACCGGCGTCGACTGCTGATCGGCAACGAGGTCGGGCAGCGACGACACCAGTGAGCGGCACGACGTCGCGGTGCCAGGATCGGTCGGGAACTGATACAGCCCGCCGCCGCAGCCAGTCAGGACCAGAACGGCGGTCAGTACGCCGACGGCGACTCGGCCCACGTCAGATGCGAACGATGGGACACGTCAACGTGCGGGTGATCCCGGGGATGCTCTGGATGCGCGAGACGACCAGCGTGCCGAGCATGTCGACCGACGCTCCCTCGGCGCGGGCGATGACGTCGTACGGGCCGGTGACGTCCTCGGCCACCGTGACGCCCTCGACCTGGCCGATCGCGCGACACACCTCTGCGGACTTGCCCACCTCGGTCTGAACCAGGATGTATGCCTGAACGGACATGTCGCCTCCTCGGTCGTGCCGCCGCCACCGGCGGCTCGGCACAACCTACCCGATGTGGCGTACTGAATCCGAGAGTCGACTGCGCGACAATGGGTGGCATGACCCACCGCCGCTCGACCCCTGAGCCGACCACGATCGGCGAGATCGGCGAATTTGGTCTGATCGACGCTGTCGTGCGGCAGCTCGGCACCGGTCCACTCGTCCTGATCGGTCCCGGCGATGACGCGGCGCACGTGGCCACCGGACCCGAAGGGACCCTGATCTCCACGGATCTGCTGATCGAGGGCCGCCATTTTCGACGCGACTGGTCCAGTGCCCACGAGATCGGTACCAAGGCCGCTGCCTGCAATCTGTCTGACATCAATGCGATGGGCGGAACCGCCACGGCGCTGACGATCGGTTTCGGAGCGCCGGCTGATCTGCCGATCGAGTGGGCGGTGGACATGGCGCGTGGCTTCGAGGAGGAAGCAGCACGCGTGGGTGCGCACGTCGTGGGGGGTGACGTCACCTCATCCGAGACGATCGTCATCGCGGTCACGGCCATCGGGGAGGCCGCCCGCGTCGTTCGACGCGACGGCGCTCAGCCGGGCGACCTCGTCGCTGTCGTCGGACGAACGGGCCTTGCCGGCGCGGGCTTCGCCGCCCTCAGCAGGGGGTTCCGTTCGCCGAAGGCGGCGGTAGCGGCACATCGCGTCCCGGAGCCTCCGTACGAGGCTGGCCCGGAGGCGGCCGCCGCCGGAGCCACCTCCATGACCGACATCAGTGATGGGCTGTTGGCAGACCTGGGACACGTCGCAGAGGCCAGCGCAGTCGCCATCGACATCGATCCGACCGCTTTCACTCCTCCTGAGGCGGTCCTCACCGTCGCCGAGGCGCTGCAGATCGACCCACTGACCTTCGTGCTGACCGGCGGGGACGACTACGGACTGGTGGCCACGTTCCCGCCCTCGGCGCTGGTGCCGACCGGATGGACCGTGGTGGGTTCGGTGGACAAGGGCGCAGGCGTCACGGTGGCAGGCGCCGCCTTCGACGGGGACACCGGCCACCAGCACTGGCGCTGAGGCCGAGTGCGCCTGCGGGTCTGCGAAGGACCACGCTCGCCCCAGACGCCGCCTGCGACCGACGGTGAGAAAGCGTCAGCGACCTAGTTGGGCTCAGCCTGTGGCTCGTGCGGGTGCATGACCTCAGCGCCAGATGGTGCGGAAGGGCCGTGCAGCTTCGAGCTCGTAGGCCAGCTCGAGCAAGGTCTGCTCGTCACCGTGGGTCGCCGAGATGTGCACACCGACCGGCATGCCCGCCGTGCTGGTGCTGAGCGGCAAGGAGATCGCGGGCCCGCCCGAGGCGTTGTTGAGCGGGGTGAAGGCCGCGTACTGGATCAACCGGTCGAAGTGCTCCTGGAACCCTGCGGCCGGATTCAGGAAACCCAGCGGTGGCGTGACGAAACCGAGGGTGGGCGACACGATGACGTCGACGTCGGTGAAGGCGTCGCGGTACTGGCGCTCGGACTGCTTGAGGGTCCGAATCGTCAAGGGCAGCCGCCACGCCTGCCGCAGGAATGATGTGGACAGACCCTGCGTGAGGCCGTCGGTCAAGGACTTGTCGAAATCGGGGCTGTGCATCACGCGCTTGCCGAAGTTCTGCGTGCTGAAGGCCAACAGCGCCCAGTAGTGCTTGAACGCCTCCATGAACTTCTCGTCCACCGGCAGCGGCACCTCGGTGACGTGATGGCCCAGCGACGCCAGCAGGTCAACGGCGTCGGTGACGGCACGCTGGCCGTCCGCATCGGTGTCGATTCCGGTGACGGAGTGCATGACCACTCCGACGCGCAGACGGCGATCGGACGGGCCCTCGACCAGACCGAGAGGCACCATGCCCTTGGCTGGGGCGAACTGCTGGGTGCCAGCCATGAAGTGGGCGGTGTCGCGAACCGTGCGCGTGACGACGCCGTTGGAGACGATGTCGACCGGCATGGTCGCGGACTCGGCGGCTGGCACGACCCGGTTGCGCGTGGGCTTGAGGCCCACCAGGCCACAGGCCGCAGCAGGAATGCGGATCGACCCACCGCCATCGTTGGCGTGGGCGATCGGCAGCGCGCCGGACGCGACGAGGGCCGCGGATCCGCCGGAGGATCCGCCAGCGGAGTAGCCGGTGTTCCACGGGTTGCGGGTCGGGGCGACCGTGGCGTACTCGGTGGAGGCGTTGAACCCGAACTCCGGCATGGTGCTCTTGCCGAGGATCCCGAGCCCGATGCTGCGGAACTGCGCGGTGAATGGGTCGTCGGCGGTGGCGGGACGCGACCGCATGGCCAGCGAGCCCATGTCAGTGGGCAGGCCCACGACCCTGGTGTTGTCCTTCACGATGCTCGGAACCCCGGACAGGATGCCGGGGGTGGGCGTCAGGGACTGCTCGAGCGCTCGATCCAGGTCGGGGTGCTGGATCGCATTGAGGCGGTCGTTGACCGCGTCGATGCGCGCGACGGCAGCCTCAGCTGCCTCGCGGGCACTGATGGACCCACCAGCAATCGCAGCGGCGACCCCGACAGCGTCGAGATCGCCGAGTGCGTCGTTCGTGACGGCGTGAACTGCGCGTGAGGCAGTCACAACGTCAGCGCGAGACCTTGCCGGCCTTGAGGCAACCCGTGCACACGTTGAGGCGCTTCGGGGTGCCCGACACCACCGCGCGGACGCGCTGGATGTTCGGATCAAAACGACGCTTGGTACGTCGGTGCGAGTGGGAGACGTTGTGGCCGAAGCCAGGTCCCTTGCCGCACACGTCACAGACCGCAGCCACGGCAAACTCCTGAAGAACTAGACGAATCGGAAATCACGAGGTGCCGCGGACCAAGAGCCCGACGACAACCGCTCAAGAATAGCCGACGACCTGCGGGCGACGCGAATCCGGGGGCGTCGGCTCCCGGGACGATAGCCTCTGGCGCATGGCACTGGTACTCAAACCAACGGCGTTCCGTGCGTGGACCCGGTTGTGTGCCGAGGCGTTGTCAGCCACTCGCGCCGAGATCGACGCGCTCAACGTGTTTCCCGTGCCGGACAGCGACACCGGCACCAATGCGTACCTGACCTTCGTCGCTGGAGCCGAGGCCGTCGAGGCGCTGCCGGGCGACACGCCACTGCCCGAGCTGATCCGTGCGTACAGCGACGGCCTGCTGATGGGCGCCAAGGGCAATTGCGGCGTCATCCTCTCCCAGCTGGTCCGCGCCTGCTTTCAGAACCTTCCCTTCGAGTCGGGCATCGGTCCTGACGACGTGGCGCGCTCCTTCGTGGCCGCTGCGGATGCTGCGTACGCGTCGGTTGGGGTGCCGGTCGAAGGCACCATCTTGTCGGTCGCTCGCGCTGCTGCGATCGGCGCCGAGACAGCAGCCGCCACCCACGACGGGAGCGACGAAGGGCGCTCGGTGTTCACCGCGGCGTCAGATGCTGCTCGCGAGGCGCTGGAGCGCACGCCGCAGCAGATGGAGATTCTGGCCAAGGCGGGGGTGGTCGACGCCGGCGGACGTGCCCTGGTCGTGGTGCTCGACGCCGCAGGCCAGGCGCTCACCGGCCGACGGCCGCAACCCGTGACGGCGCGACTGCCGGTACCGATCGTCGCCGGCGACGACCTCGACCCCGATGGTCCGTCGTACGAGGTGATGTACCTGCTGGACGCTGCCGATGACCAGATCGGCGATCTCCGTGCCACGTTGGGGCCGTTGGGCGACTCGTTGGTCGTGGTGGGCGGCGACCGGCTGTGGAACGTCCACGTGCACGTCGACGACGTGGGCGCCGCCATCGAGGCCGGCATTGCTGCAGGTCGGCCGTATCGCATCGCCGTCACGCACTTCGCGGATCAGATCGCTCGCCGACCCCGACAGGGCCGCATCGTCGTGGCTGCCACCACGGGGGCCGGTTTGGCCGAGCTGTGTCGCGCGTCGGGCGCCGTCGCTCTGGAATTCACCCGAGACAGCCCCTTGTCCACGGCGCAGATGGCCGCCGCCATCTCCGGGTCAGGGGCTGAAGAAGTCGTCGTGCTGCCCAACAACCAGCGCTTCGTCCGGCAGTTCGAGGCCGCAGCCCAGGCGGCGCGCCAGGACGGCATTCGGGTCGCTGTCATTCCCACCCAGGCGCAGGTGCAGGGCCTCGCGGCGCTCGCCGTCCACGACCCGGGTCTGGGGTTCGACCAGGTCGTCGTCGCCATGTCGAGCGCCGCGGCCTACACCCAGCACGGCGCTGTCACCATCGCCACCGAACCGGGCATGACCATGGCCGGACCCTGCCAGGCCGGCGACGTCTTGGGCGTGATCGCGGGCGACTTCGCTGTGGTGGGTCCTGACGTAGCGTCGGTCGCCGGCCAAGTGCTCGAGCGCATCTTGTCGCCGGCCGCCGAGATGGTCACCATCGTTCTGGGTGAAGGCGGCGACGCCGCGGTCGAGCAGCAGGTGCAGGCCTATCTGCGCGAGAACCGGCCCGATGTTGACCTCGTCGTCTATGAGGGTGGTCAGGAGAACTACCCCCTTTTCCTTGCCGTCGAGTAGCGCCATGGTCACGATGTCGACGAGGCTCTCCTCCGCGGTGGGCGACAAGACCGCCAAACCGATGGAGAAGGCGCTCGGCCTGCGGACCGTGGAGGACCTGCTGCGCCACTACCCGCGCCGGTATGCCGAGATCGGCAGCCCCACTGACCTGTCGGCGCTGCAGGTTGGCCAGTACGCCACGGTGCTGGCCGAGGTGGTGAGCGCCAAGGTGATCCCGTTCCGCAATCAGCCGCGCCGCAGCCGCACCGAGGTGGTGGTCACCGACGGCAAGCAGCAGCTGACTCTCACCTTCTTCCAGCAGCCCTGGCTGCCCAAGCAGATGACGCCGGGACGGACAGGATTGTTCTCCGGCGAGGTCGGCTCGTTCAACCACCAGCTACAGCTCACCCATCCTGCTCACGACCTGATCGAGGACGAGGGCGACGTCGCCGCGTCCCGCCTCGCCCGAGGAGTGCTGCCGATCTATGCGGCCAGCGCCAAGGTCCCGTCGTGGTCGATCGAGCGGGCCGTGGCCATGTGTCTCGACACGGTCGATGCGATGCCCGATGCGCTGCCACAGCATCTGCGATCAGCACACCGGTTCCCGGATGCGGGCGAGTCGTTCGAGTCGATCCATCGGCCCCACACCATCGCCGAGGCGATGCTGGCTCGCGACCGGTTTCGGTTCGAGGAGGCATTCGTCGTGCAGGCGGTGTTCGCCCAGCGCCGACATGCGCTGGGCGAGCAGCACTCTGCGACGCGTGCACCAGTCGAGGCCGGTCTGCGCGAGCGATTCGCCGCCGCGCTGCCTTTCGAGCTGACTGACGGGCAACGCGCTGTGCTTGAGGAGATCGCCACCGACCTGTCCCGAAGCCGCCCCATGCACCGCCTGCTGCAGGGCGAAGTCGGCTCGGGCAAGACGATCGTCGCCCTGCTCGCGATGCTGCAGGTGATCGACGCTGGGGGACAGGCGGCGTTGCTGGCACCCACCGAGGTCCTGGCCTCCCAGCATCACCGCAGCATCACCGCCCATCTGGGTGATCTGGCCAAGGGCGGCATGCTCGGCGGCGCCGACGGCGCCACCCGGGTACGACTGCTCACCGGATCGATGGGTGCCAAGGCCCGCACGGAGTCGCTGCTGGACGCGGCATCGGGCGAGGCGGGCATCGTGATCGGCACCCATGCCCTGATCCAGGACCACGTCCAGTTCGCCGAGCTCGGCCTGCTGGTCGTCGACGAGCAGCATCGCTTCGGCGTCGAGCAGCGGGCCGCTCTGGCCGACCGGGCCGAGGTGACGCCTCACGTCTTGGTCATGACCGCGACGCCGATCCCGCGCACGATCGCGATGACGGTGTTTGGCGACCTCGAGATCTCAACGCTCACCGAGCTGCCCGCCGGCCGCCAGCCGATCCAGACCACCGTCGTGCCTGCGGCCGAACGTCCGGCGTGGATGCAGCGCGCGTGGGAGCGGGTGCGCGAGGAGGTCAGCCGAGGTCGGCAGGCCTACGTCGTGGTCTCGCGGATCGGATCTGACGGCGGGGAGGAGTCATTGAGCGAGACACGGTCGCTGATCGAGATGCACGATGAGCTCGTGGCTGGCCCACTGGCCGGCCTTCGGGTCGGCACTTTGCACGGCCGGATGCCGGCCGATGAGAAGGACGCCACCATGCGGGCCTTCTCGGCCGCTGAGATCGACGTGCTGGTGGCCACCACCGTGGTGGAGGTCGGCGTGGACGTCCCCAACGCCACCGTCATGGTCGTGATGGATGCCGACCGATTCGGCATCTCCCAGCTGCACCAGCTGCGTGGTCGTGTCGGTCGTGGTTCCGAGGCCGGACTGTGTCTGCTGGTCACTGACACGGATGCGGACTCTCCGGCCGCCGAACGGCTTGCCGCGGTGGCCTCGACGACCGACGGGTTCGAGTTGTCCCGCCTTGACGTCGAGCTGCGGCGCGAGGGTGACGTGCTCGGATCTCGGCAGTCGGGCGTCCGTTCGAGCCTGCGGTTGTTGTCCGTCGTCCGTGACGGCGATGTCATCGAACAAGCGCGGGACGCCGCGGAGCAGGTCGTGCACGACGATCCCGGGCTCACGTCGCACCCCGAGCTCGCCGCCGCCGTCGCCGCGCTGGAGTCCTCTGAGCAGGCTGACTATCTGGAGAGGACCTGAGATGACGCGGATCATTGCGGGAGCTCGTGGCGGGCGACGCATCGAGACGCCCAAGGGAGATGGCACCCGTCCCACCAGCGACCGAGTGCGCGAAGCGCTGTTCTCGTCGCTGGAGTCTGAGCTCGGTGGCTTGGATGACCTCGTGGTGCTCGACCTGTTCGCCGGTTCCGGGGCACTGGGCCTGGAGGCGTTGTCGCGCGGTGCGGCCACGGCCGTGTTCGTGGAGTCCGATGCCAAGGCAGCGGCCACCATCACGCGCAATCTCGCGACGCTCGACGTATCGGGCCGTGTCGCGCGGACGACTGCGGCGAGGTACCTCTCGACGGCGCCGGTGGGAGAGTTCGATCTTGTCTTCCTCGACCCGCCCTACGTGGTCGAGACCTCCGCTGTGGCCGAGCTCGTCAGCGCGGTGCGACCCGCTCTGGCCACGGACGCGTTGATCGTCGTCGAGCGATCCACCCGTGACCAGTTCCTGTGGCCCGAGGGAATCGAGCCACTGCGGCACAAGGCATATGGCGAGACGACGCTTTGGTACGGTCACTGACGTGGCCACGCCGACGAGAGCACTGACATGACCAAGGTCGTGTGTCCCGGCTCCTTCGACCCCGTGACCAACGGGCACATCGACATCATCGAGCGGTCGGCGCACCTGTTCGACGAGGTCGTCGTTGCGGTGCTGGTCAATGAGAACAAGCAGGGTCTGTTCAGCATCGACGAACGCATCGAGCTGCTCGATGAGGTCACCAGTCACCTGCCCAACGTCCGGTGCGATTTCTTTCACGGCCTGCTCGTCGACTTCTGCATCACTCACAGCATCGGCGCGATCGTCAAGGGGCTGCGCGCCGTCACGGACTTCGACTACGAGCTGCAGATGGCCCAGATGAACGGCAGCCTCACCGATGTCGACACCGTCTTCATTCCCACGTCGCCGGACTACTCGTTTCTCGCGTCCAGCCTCGTCAAGGAGGTTGCCAAGCACGGTGGCGACGTCTCGGGCCTGGTGCCGCCGGTCGTCCTTGAGCAGCTGACGAAGAAGTACTCGTAGATCCTGCGCGTTCGCCAGAGAGCGCCGGGACCGTGAGCGCAGCGAGACGAACAGCACCCAAGGGCTCGCTGTTCCTGTTCGCCAGGGAGCGCAGCACCGTGAGCGTAGCGAGGCGAACCGCACCCGAGGGCTCGCTGTTCCTGTTCGCCAGGGAGCGCAGCGACCGTGAGCGTAGCGAGGCGAACCGCACCCAAAGGCTCGCTCGAGCCATCGACCTCACCACGCCTCGCAGCAGGCGTCTGCGGCGGGGAACGCGCACGCTGCGCTGCCACGCCTTCACGCTCTGCCGCAGACGGCCTCGGTTCAGTCGGGCAGGATCGGCTGGGCGTCGTTCTCACGCTGCGTGAGCTGGGCTGCACGTCGGACCGCGCCGATGCCGAACTTGTCGCGGACCGCGTCGATGGTGTCGTCGAGGGCGTGCTCCGAGGACGGGTCGAGCGGCAGGACCAGCTGCTCGGGCTGGTCGTCCAGCGATCCGATCGAGACCCCGACCAAGGTGCAGCCGCGCCGCTGGATCTCGGGCCACCTGGCTCGCAGCAGGCCACGCGCGACGTCGAGGATCTCGCCGGTGTGAGCGGTGGGCCGAGCCATGGTGCGAGCCGCGGTGGACGCAGTGAAGTCGTCGAACCGTAGTCGCAGGGTGATGGTGCTGCCGGTGCGCCCCACGGACCGCATGCGGCGCGTGACCCGGTCGACCAGGGCCAGCAGGGTGACCTCGAGTGTCTTCAGATCGTGCGGGCCACGACCCACGGCGTGCTGGGCTCCCATGGAAGATCGACGATGTCCGACCTGCACCGTGCGGGGATCGCGGCCCTGGCTGAGCGCATGCAGGTGGCGACCGGCACCGACGCCGACCAGCTGCGTCAGCTCGACTTCGAGAAGTCTGGACAGGTCGCCGACCGTGGTGAGGCGTGCCGCGTGCAGCTTGGCTGCTGTGACCTTGCCGACGCCCCACAATCGCTCCACGGGCAGGGCGTGCAGGAACTGCAGCTCACCCTCGATCGGTATCACCAGCAGACCCTCTGGCTTGGAGACGGCGCTGGCGATCTTGGCCAGGTACTTGGTGCGGGCCACACCGACCGAGATCGGCAGACCGACCCGCTGGCGGACGTCGACGCGCAGCTGCTGGGCAATGGCAGACGGGGCGCCGCGAATGCGGCGAAGACCGCCGACTTCGAGGAACGCCTCATCGATCGACAGGCCCTCGACCAGGGGAGTGGTGTCGTGAAAGACGTCGAACACCGCCCGACTCGCTTCGGTGTACGCCGAGAACCGGGCTGGCACCACGATCGCGTGCGGACACAACGCCAGCGCTTGCCGGCTGCCCATCGCGGTGCGCACGCCGAAGGCCTTGGCCTCGTAGGTGGCCGCCAAGACCACGCCTCCGCCGACGATGACCGGACGACCCCGCAGGGAGGGGTCGTCGCGGATCTCGACGGAGGCGAAGAACGAGTCGAGATCAGCGTGGAGCACCGTGCCGTCCACCATGGTCGAAGTGTCCCACCCGATGCCGACACCGTCCCGCAGGACGAGGAGTGGGCCATGATTAGGACCAACATGGCCGCCGCGATACGATGGGCGTCGGCCTGCTTGCAGGTCGAAGATCTGTCACGCACCTGAACGGAAGCTCAACGTGCCATCGGGACCTTTGGTGATCGACACCCGCGGGTGGGGTCGTCAGCCTGGCAACGAGCGCACGGTGAACCTGTCCGTGAAGGCGCCGGCAGATCTGGGCCACGACGTCTACGGCGTGCCCGAGGGTTCCACGATCGAGATCGAGCTCCGGCTCGATGTCATCATGGATGGTGTCCTGGCAACAGGAACGTTCTCGGCACATGCGTCCGGAGAATGTGTGCGGTGCTTGGATGACATCGGTGAGAACTTCACCGCCAACATCCAGGAGCTGTACGTGTTCGAGGATGCGTCGGAGGAGGACTACGCCCTCGAGGATGAGCAGATCAACCTCGAACCTGTACTACGGGAAGCAGTGCTCCAAGCGTTGCCGCGTGACCCGTGGTGTGGTCCGGAATGTCCGGGATTGTGCCCCGCATGTGGAGCACGACTCGCGGATGATCCAGAACACACGCACGGCGAGGCCATCGACCCCCGGTGGGCGAGCCTCAGCCAGCTGACAGACACAGAACTCGAGGAGTAATCATGGCAGTCCCGAAGCGGAAGATGTCGCGCAGCAACACGCGCCACCGCCGGTCGCAGTGGAAGACCACGGTCACCCAGATCGTCGACTGTGCCAACCCCGCGTGTGACAGCAAGGTGCGCCCGCACCACGCCTGCACCGTGTGCGGTCAGTACGGCGCGCGCGGCGAGCGCCGCCAAGTCCTCTGAACCACACCGGCGCTGAGCAACCAGCTCCCACGGTGACCGACTCGGTGCCGCATCAGTCGAAGGATCTCGACGAGCTCCGGCGCGTCCTGGGCGTGCCCGATCTGGAGACCGATCGGCTTGAGCATGCCCTGACGCACCGCTCGTTCGCGTACGAGAACGGGCAGGTGCCCAACAACGAGCGCTATGAGTTCCTGGGCGACTCGGTGCTCGGGCTCGTCGTCACCGACGCGCTGTTCACGACGCATCCCGACCTGCCCGAGGGCCAGCTGGCCAAGCTGCGGGCCGCCGTCGTCAGCGCCAAGGCGCTGGCCGTCGTCGCCCGCGATCTCGGTCTGGGCCAGTACATCCTGCTGGGTCGGGGCGAGGAGACCACCGGCGGTCGCGACAAGGCCTCGATCCTGTCCGACACCGTCGAGGCCGTGCTGGGCGCCATCTACGTGCAGTTCGGCATCGAGAGGTCCTCCGAGGTCATCCACGCGATCTTCGACCCGGTCATCGCCAGCGCCGCAGAGCTGGGTGCCGGGCTGGACTGGAAGACGTCACTGCAGGAGATCGCCGCGAACAACGACCTCGGCGTCCCGCAGTACACGCTCGCGGGCACCGGCCCCGATCACGACAAGACCTTCACGGCGGCGGTCCGCGTGGGTGACCGGCTCTTCGAGGGAGGAACCGGTCGATCGAAGAAGGAGGCCGAGCAGATGGTCGCGGAGATCGCGTGGGGCGGCATCGACCTCGAGCTGTCCGGCGGTGCCTGAACTTCCTGAGGTCGAGGTCGTCCGCCGCGGACTGCTCGACCACCTCGTCGGCCGCAGCGTCACCGGCGTCACGGTGCATGACGTCCGGTCGCTGCGGCGACACCTTCCCGGCCCTCTGGACTTCGCCGATCGGCTGATCGGTCGCCGGGTCGCTGGCATCGGTCGCCGTGGCAAGTATCTGTGGCTGCAGCTGGACCACACGGGCGCCGGCGACGCCGTCTTGTGCCATCTGGGCATGAGCGGCCAGTTCTTGGTCAGCGAACCGGCGGCTGAACCCACCCGCCACCAGCGGGTCACGCTTGATCTCGACGACGGCCAGCAGGTGCGCTTCGCCGACCAGCGCATCTTCGGCGGCATGTCGTTCAGCGAGACCATGCCGGTCGAGCACGACCAGGTGCTGCCGCGCGAGATCATGCACATCGCTCGCGATCCACTGGATCGTTACTTCGACGCCGAGGAGTTCGCGGCCCGCCTGCGCCGCCGAGAGACCGGCGTCAAGCGAGCCTTGCTCGACCAGACGCTCATCTCGGGAGTCGGCAACATCTACGCTGACGAGTCGCTGTGGCGCACCCCCTTGCACTTCGCCCGCAACACTCGTCATCTGTTGCGGCGCGAGGTTGACGCGCTGCTGGGCCACGTGATCGAGGTGATGCGTGAAGCTCTCGCGCAGGGTGGCACGTCCTTCGACGCGCTCTACGTGAACGTCAACGGCGCCAGCGGCTACTTCGACCGCTCGCTGCAGGCGTACGGGCAGGAGGGCCGGGCGTGCGAGCGGTGCGGCACACCGATCCGCCGCGACGCCTTCATGAATCGGTCGTCCTTCAGCTGCCCGAGCTGCCAACCGCGCCCGCGCCACGGCAAGTTCTGACAGCGGTTCCGTCCCAGCCGATAGCCTGCCAACGATGACTCAGGACTATGGCCCAGAGGCGCGCGAACGCTTCCTCGATGAGCCACCCAAGCGCGCCGGACGCACGCCGTTCGAACGCGACCGGGCGCGCGTCGTGCACTCCTCGGCGCTGAGACGACTGTCGGCCAAGACCCAGGTCATGGGCGCCGGCACCGACGACTTCGTGCGCAACAGGCTGACCCACTCCTTGGAAGTCGCCCAGGTGGCGCGTGAGCTGGGCAAGTCGCTGGGCTGCGATCCCGACATCGTCGACTCCGCCGCGCTGGCGCACGACCTTGGCCACCCGCCGTTCGGACACAACGGCGAGGTGGCCCTGGATCAGGCCGCCGCGGACATCGGCGGATTCGAGGGCAACGCCCAGACTTTGCGGCTGCTCAGCCGGTTGGAGTCGAAGGCGTACTCCCTCGAGCTCGGCCGCAGCGTCGGGTTGAACCTCACCCGCGCGACCTTGTCGGCCTGCGTCAAGTACCCATGGGGCCGTGACGACGCTCCCGACGACGCACGCGGGAAGTTCGGCTCCTACGCCGACGACGCCGAGGTGTTCGCGTGGTTGCGGGCAGACGCCCCGCATCATCGACGCCCTGTGGAAGCGCAGGTCATGGACCTGTCCGACGACATCGCGTACTCGGTGCACGATGTCGAGGACGGCGTGTTTGGTGGCTACTTCGCTCTCGATCCGGCCACCCTCGACACCGCCGCGATCTATGAGACGGCGCGCGACTGGTACGACGCCACAGCCAGCGACGTACGCATGGGTGCGGCTCTGGATCGGTTGCAGGCGCTCGTCGAGTGGCCCACGGAGTCCTTTGACGGCAGCCGTCGCGCCCACGCGGCGCTCAAGAGCCTGACCAGTGCCTTGATCGGCCGCTTCGCCATGGCAGCGCAGGCAGCCACCGTCGCGCGGTGGGGCGCGGGACCGCTGATTCGCTTCGAGGCCGATGTCGAGGTGCCCGAACAAACCCGTGACGAGATCACGGTGCTGAAAGCACTCGCCGCCCACTACGTGATGCGCACCGACCAACGGGCTTCGGTGCAGGACCGTCAGCGTGAGCTGCTGCTGGCCCTGGTCACGGCACTCGCTGCGGGGGAGGGGCGCGCTCTCGAGCCTGACTTCGCGGCCGATTTCCATGCCGCAGCCGATGACACGGGTCGGCGTCGGGCCATCATCGACCAGGTGGCCAGCCTGACCGATGTGTCAGCGCGTTCGTGGGCGCTGCGCCTGCTCGACTGACCCCCGGTCACTCGTCGTAGGATCGCTACATGGCAGGTCGGATCAAGCAGGAGGACATCCAGCTGGTCCGAGAACGTGCCCGCATCGACGAGATCGTCGAGCAGTACGTCACGCTCCGCAATGCCGGTGGAGGCTCGCGCAAGGGGCTGTGCCCATTCCACGACGAGAAGTCGCCGTCGTTCAACGTGCGTCCGTCGGTCGGTTCGTACCACTGCTTCGGCTGCGGAGCCGGCGGCGACGTGTACCGATTCTTGATGGAGATCGAGGGGCTCAGCTTCGTCGAGGCCGTCGAACGACTGGCCGCCAAGTACGGCATCATCCTCAAGTACGAAGAGGGCGACGTGCCGTCCGGCCCGCGTCGCGATCCGCAGCAACGCAACCGACTGCTCGAGGCGCACCGCGTGGCGGGTGAGTTCTACGCGTCCCAGCTGGCCACGTCGCCCGACGCGGCGGCGGGCCGCCAGTTCGTCACGGACCGCGGCTTCGACCAGAGTGCGGCCGAACGATTCGGCATGGGATTCTCGCCGCGCTCTGGTGAGGCCCTGTCCGAGCACCTGCGCGCCAAGGGCTTCTCCGATGACGAGCTCGTCACCGGTGGACTGTGCGCGCGGGGCAACCGCGGTCTGTACGACCGCTTCCGCAGTCGGTTGATGTGGCCGATCCGGGAGATGACCGGCGAAATCATCGGCTTTGGCGCGCGACGCATGTTCGACGACGACCGGATCGAAGCCAAGTACCTCAACACCTCCGAGACGCCGATCTACAAGAAGAGTCAGGTCCTGTACGGCATCGATCTGGCTCGTCGGTCCATCTCGAGCGCCAGTCAGGCCGTCATCGTCGAGGGCTACACCGACGTCATGGCCTGCCACGAGGCCGGTGTCACCACGGCCGTCGCCACCTGCGGAACGGCGTTCGGCGAGGACCACGCCCGAGTCATGCGCCGCCTGATGGCTGATCACGACGCATTTCGCGGCGAAGTCATCTTCACCTTCGACGGCGACGAGGCGGGCCGTCGCGCCGCGCTCAAGACCTTCGGCGGTGATCAGCAGTTCGTCTCCCAGACCTATGTGGCCGTCGAGTCGCGCGGCATGGACCCGTGCGACCTGCGCCTGGCCGACGGCGATGCCGCGGTGCGCGATCTCATCGGCTCGCGCGTTCCGCTGTACCGTTTCGTGCTGGACAACGTGCTCTCCAGCTACGACCTGGACCGAGGCGACCAGCGCATCGATGCGGTGCGCGAAGCGGTCGGGCTGTCCACCGCCATCCGCGACCGGTCCAAGGTCGACGAGCTGTTCCGGGAGATCGCCGGCCGTGTGGGTGTCGACATCGAGCAGGTTCGAGCCGAGCACAAGGCCATGGCGTCCCGGCCGGCGAAACCAGATCTGATCCGACGAGAACTGACGCCGCGCTCGGACGCACCGGCCGAGGAGTCTCCCGCGGTGGCTGTGGGGCCGCCCATCACGTCAGGCTTCGGTGCACCCGGTCTGGCTGATGAGCGCGAGGCGCTCAAGGCGATCGTCCAGCACCCCGAGCTGGCCCGCACCCACCGCGACGACATCGACATCGACGATTTCACGCACGCCGCCTCACGCGCACTGTGGCAGCACCTGGGCTCGACCCGCTGGCCCGACAAGCCTGATCCCACCTGGCTGCCCACGGTCGCCGACCGAGTTGAGGACCCGGCGTTGCGCCAGGTGCTCGACGTGGCAGCGGTCGAGCCGATGCGTGCCGGCGAGAAGAACGCCGAAGCCGTCGTCTCCTCGGTGCTGGCCCGGCTGCAGGTGCTGACGCTGTCGCGCAAGGTCGGCGAGATCAAGTCCAGGCTGCAGCGCACCAATCCCGTCGACCAGCCCGATGTCTACAACCGGATGTTCGGGGAGCTGATCGCCTTGGAGCAGCAGCTACGTCAGACCCGCGACCGCTCGCTCGGCATCCCCAGCTGACGCAGACCATTCCGGCGTCCACAGTCTGAGCCTTCGCGCCGCGGCTGCGTACCGGGGCGGCACACGCTGGGTGCATGGACTCCTTCGTGCGCCAGCTGCTGGAGCAGACGCCTCTGACGTCCGACGAGGAGCGTCGGCTGGCCGGGCTGGCCCGCGCGGGGGACCAGGAGGCGCGGTCAGCGCTGGTGGTTGCTGGCATGCGCGCCGTGGTGCAGCGGGCGTTGCTGCAGGGGCTACGGGGCGAGACGCTGCGCGATGGGGTGCAAGCCGGCGCCATCGGTCTGATGCGTGCTGTGGACCGCTTTGATCCTGATCGTGGCGTGCGTCTCGCGACCTACGCGTGGGCCTGGATCGGGGCGGCGCTGCGATCTTCGGACCGGCTCGAGTCCGCGCTGGTCGCCGACCACGCCGACGGGCAAGAACCCGACGAGGCGTGGACGTGGCTCGACGGACTCGCGGCACCCATGGACGACGTCGTGCGCCTGCGATGTGGCGTCGGGTCGGTACCGCCCATGAGTCGCCGGGAGGTGGCCCGACACCTCGACCTCACCGAGTCCCAGGTCCGCACGATCGAGGCTGAGGCGATGCGACATCTGCGTGGTCGCCTTGCTAGGATCGGTCACCGTGCTTCGCCGCAGTGCGGAGCCGATCCCCCATAGCTCAATTGGCAGAGCATTCGACTGTTAATCGAAGGGTTCTTGGTTCAAGTCCAAGTGGGGGAGCAGTTCGCAGCCCGGTGTCGCGCAGCAGGTGCGGCGTCGGGCTGCCTGCGTACCGGCGGACATGAATACGTGTGCCGCGACGTGGGTACGGGCCCGGTGTGAGGGTCGATCGCGACGGGTCGGTCCAGCATCGAGCCGGGAGTACCCATGACTGATCCAGAAGCCCGCCCGACCACCACCGATGCCGGTGTGCCCGTCTCGAGCGACGAGCACTCGCTCTCCGTCGGGCCGGACGGACCGTTGCTCCTGCAGGACCATTACCTCATCGAGCAGATGGCAAATTTCAACAGGGAGCGGATCGCCGAGCGTCAGCCGCACGCCAAGGGCGGCGGGGCCTTCGGCACCTTCGAGGTCACGCACGACGTGAGCGCCTTCACACGCGCCGCGGTCTTTCAGCCCGGCGCCACGACTGACGTTCTGTCCCGGTTCTCGACCGTGGCCGGCGAACGCGGCAGTCCAGACACCTGGCGCGACCCGCGCGGCTTTTCTCTGCGGTTCTACACCGACGAGGGCAACTTCGACATGGTCGGCAACAACACGCCGGTGTTCTTCATGCGTGACCCGATGAAGTTCCAGCACTTCATTCGCTCGCAGAAGCGTCGGGCCGACAACAACCTGCGCGACCACGACATGCAGTGGGACTTCTGGACCCTGGTGCCCGAATCGGCCCACCAGGTCACCTGGTTGATGGGCGACCGGGGCATACCGCGCACCTGGCGACACATGAACGGCTACTCCAGCCACACCTACATGTGGATCAACGCCGATCGTGAACGGTTCTGGGTGAAGTATCACTTCATCAGCGACCAGGGCGTCGAGTTCTTCACCCAGGATGAGGCCGACCAGATGGCGTCGGCGGACACCGACTACCACCAGCGTGACCTGTTCGAGCACATCGCCGCTGAGGAGTTCCCCAGCTGGACTCTGAAGATGCAGATCATGCCGTTCGAGGACGCCAAGACCTACCGCTTCAACCCGTTCGATCTGACCAAGGTGTGGCCGCACGGCGATTATCCGCTACAGGACGTCGGCCGGCTCACGCTGAACCGCAACGTCTCTGACTACCACACCGAGATCGAGCAGGCCGCGTTCGAGCCCAACAACACCGTGGCCGGAACGGGCTTGTCGCCGGACAAGATGCTGCTGGCGCGCGGCTTCAGCTACTCCGACGCCCACCGGGCTCGCCTGGGTAGCAACTACCGCCAAATTCCGGTCAATCGACCGCAGTCGCCCGTGCACAGCTACACCAAGGACGGCCACCTGCGGATGGACAACGTGTCGGACCCGGTCTACGCGCCGAACTCCTACGGCGGGCCGAGCGCCGACCCGTCGTTGAGCGACGACGGCGGCCGGTGGGAGGCCGACGGCGAGATGGTGCGCGCGGCGTACACGTTGCACGCCGAGGACGACGACTGGGGCCAGGCGCGCACGATGGTGCGCGACGTGCTTGACGACGACGCGCGGGAGCGGTTGGTGCAGAACATCGTCGGGCATCTGCTGAACGGAGTCAGCGAGAAGGTGCTGACCCGTGCCTTCGAATACTGGCGCAATGTCGACCAGGCCCTCGGGGACAAGGTCGAGTCAGGTGTGCGCGCCAAGCAGGACGAGACCGACCCCAAGGCGGACGCTCAGGGCAATCCGGCTCGTTCGAGCATGCAAGACAAGGCCTGAGATCTCGTCGGGTTGATCCCGACGCGGATCACGGGCGGGGTTGAGCGGCCGTCCCTTCGAAATCTGTCTTGAGCCGGGCGAGCGTCTTCGCGATGTTGCGGCGCTGGAAGTCGGCGAACGTGCGGCCGCCCGTCACGGTCTTGTCAAATACGTTGGCAGCCACATCGGGCCAGTTGCGCCGATTGTCGGTCCAGGTCTCGGTGACCTTCGTGCCGCCGACCACTGGCTCGAAGTCGTACGACCACGAAGCGATCCGGCCTCTGAAACGTGGCTGCCTTGCCCCGATCTGGCGCACGTCGAAGGCGAAGCGCACCCCAGGGTCCGCCGCCGTGACGGTGCAACGCGTCACCCAGGTGGCTCGGCCGCGGCGGTTCGACCCCACGAAGCTGGTGCCAACAGTGGCCGGCTGGCCCGGTATCGGCACCTCGGCGCCGCGGTTCTCTGGGCTCCAGCGACCCATCTGGGACGGGTCGGCGACCTGCTCGTACAGAGCCAGCGGCTCTGCCGCAATCACGATGCTGTCCTGGACCTGCATGTCACGGCTCATGGCCTGACCCTACGGACAACGCAGCCGATAGGCTTGCCCACCTGGGGGAGGTAGCTCAGCTGGTTAGAGCAGGGGACTCATAATCCCTGGGTCGCGGGTTCGAGCCCCGCCCTCCCCACCACCGAAACCACGCGCGATCGTGCGGTTTCCGCAAGAGCGGTGGCTGTTTGAATCGCGTGAGAACGCGTCGGACCACGTCAGAATCAGACCGCATCCGCCCGAGGGCGATGTGTGCGGTAGGTGGCGCACCTGGTAGGAGGGCTGCGATCGAGACCGCCGACTTCCCGCCACGAGCTGCGTGATGTACGCAGCTGACGATCTGTGAAAGCCTGCCTGTAAGCATTGGACCGCACTCGGAGGCCCTCATCTCTTCTCGCACCACGTCGCGCACTGCCAACCACTCAACCTCACTGACTCTCGGACTATGCGGCGTTCTTGTGGCGATCGTCCTTGCCGCCACCCCCGCACAGGCCGCCACCGGAACCGTTGATGGGATCAGGTACAGCGCGGACGCTGACACCGGTCACGCCACGGTCGCCGACTACGACGGCACCCAGGGCGCTGATGTCACCATCCCTGCTGTCGTGAGCATCGGCGGCGACGACTACTCCGTCACGACCATCGGCGCTTTTGCCTTTTCGAGCAACGGCCTCATTGACGTCGCAATCCCTGCCACCGTCACGTCCATCGGCGAATGGGCGTTCTTCGCAAACCAACTGAAAAAGGTCACGATCCCCGCCACCGTCACGTCCATCGGCGCATGGGCGTTCCACTTTAATGACCTAGAACGCGTCACGCTTGCCGAAGGCGTCACGACCATTGGCGCCTTTGCGTTTCATGACAACGAACTTGAAAGCGTCACGATCCCGGCCACCGTCACGGCCATCGGCGAATGGGCGTACAACGAGAATCCAGACCTAATCAGGGTGAAATTCTTGGGTCCGGCCCCCGAAGTCGTGGCCAGCACGAACGAGCTTCGTTCGTTCGACACCGCGAGTGGGTCACTGACCCTGCACTATGTGGCCAAGTACGGCACTCCCACTGCTCCCGACGGGTTCACCACTCCCACCTGGAACGGCTACACCACGGCCCCGTCGGCCACCATCACCGGCGATCCAACCGCCGCAGGCGCTGTCGGAACCGAGTTCATATACACCCCCACCGTGACCGGCACCCCCACCCCCGAGGTGACCACTTCCTCGCCCTTGCCTGACGGCCTCAACCTGGACGCAAGCGGTGTGATCAGCGGAACTCCGGCCGAGAGTGCGGGTGGTGAGTACCCGATCACGCTCACCGCCTCCAACACCGGCGGCACCTCCTCCCACGACGTCACGGTGACGATCAACGAAGCGCCCACTCTCGGCGGATCGCCGCCTGCCAGCGAGCTGACCGTGGCGGACTCGTTCGACTTCACTCCGAATGTCAGCGGGTTCCCCGCGCCTGCATTCGACCTGAGCGGATCGCTGCCGGCTGGCTTGTTCTTCCATTCATCGACGGGCGAGGTCGTGGGAA
>NZ_JBAVCB010000108.1:0-1828 GCF_049586495.1 Aeromicrobium sp.
CGCCGGGGAGAGCCCACGTGCCGCCTCGGTGCACCCAGGCTGCGCGCAGCTGCATGAGGACCAGACCGTCTCGCGCCAGCAGCAGCCCAGCAGCACCGCGGGGACCCCAGTGCGAGTGGCCGTTCGCGCACACCGCCCACTGCATCACCACCTCATCGTGCCACGGGGCTGGAGGGCACGCTCGCTCACGGGGTGATGTCGTGCTCGCGGTGCCGGGTAGCTCCCGCGCAGGATCCGAGCGCGGTTTGGCTGTTCGACGGGTCTCCCATACCGTGACCGGGGTCACACTGTTCAAGCTCCATCGTCCACAATCCATCTCGGGGGGAATCTCTTCATGCGCTTACGCACGCTCTATGCGATGTCGGCCGCTTCCGCGCTGACCGCAGCGACCATCGTCTCCACCACCACCTCATCGTCCTCGGCCGAAGATCCGCCGCCCGAGTCCTCCGCCGAGGTCCAGGCCCCGGCCGGCTCGTTCACCCTGACAGGTCAGAAGGCAGCCGACTTCGTTCTCCCACAGCACATGAAGCAGCTGCACGTCCTCGATCTGCCCGACGGAAGCACCTCGACCCGCTACCAGCAGAAGGTCCGCAACGCGACCGTGTTCGGCGGTCAGATCACGGTCATCCAGGCCGCCGACGGCACCAACACGGCAGTGATCGGCGCCCACTTCCCCGAGCTCCAGCCGAGCAACGCGCCGAAGCTCTCCCAGGGCCAGGCCAAGAACGAAGCCGTGAAGGAGATCGGGAGGGGCGGCGACTTCCGCACCGAGCTGCGGATCGACCCCCGTACTGACCGCTTCTTCTACGAGGTCGAGAGCATCCGCGACACCAGCCGCCCGATCCGATGGATCGACGCTGCCACCGGCGAGACGGTGAAGGCGTTCGACGCTCTGGCGGAGGGAGAGGGCACCGGGGTGAAGGGCGACGAGAAGTCATTCAGCACCACCAAGAACTCGTCCGGCGACTACCAGCTGCGCTCGCAGGACGAGCGCCAGCTCACCTACGACGCGATGAACACCGGCCGGGGCGTCCCGTTCCGGGTCAAGGTGATGACGGACTCCGACGACGTGTGGGACCTGCCCGGCAGCACGAGCCCCGGGCAGGCAGCCGGCGTCGACGCGCACTACTACGCCAACGTCGTCGACGACTTCTACGCCGAGACCTTCGGCCGCGACAGCATCGACGACCAGGGCATGCAGATCGTTTCCGTGATCCACTACGGACAGGGCTACTGCAACGCCTTCTGGAACGGCGCCTACATGACCTACGGCGACGGCAACGGCACCACCTGCAAGTCGCTGTCGGGCGGCCTGGACGTGGATGGCCACGAGCTCACCCACGGGGTCACCGACTTCACCTCCAACCTCATCTATGAGAACGCCTCCGGCGCGCTCAACGAGGCCTTCAGCGACATGATGGCCAACACCATCGAGTTCTACGCCGACAACAACGGACTGGACCCGAGTGTGGAGCCGGACTGGTTCATCGGCGAGGACGTCATCAACACACCAGGTGACCTCACCCCCGGGTTCCGCAACATGGCAGACCCGATGCAGGACGGCGATCCGAGCCACCTCTCCCAGGCCTACACCGGTGAGGCCGACAACGGTGGGGTGCACACCAACAGCGGGATCCCCAACCACGCCTACTACCTGACGGTCGAGGGTGGCCGCAACGCCAGCTGTGAGGCGAACGAGTACCACGACGTGCTGCTGACCGGAAAGGCCTTGAAGGATTGCGACACGGTTGTCAACGGCCTCGGTGTGGACAAGGCGGCTCAGGTCTACTACGCAGGCTTCACCAGCCTTCCGGAGTACGCCAACTAC
>NZ_JBAVCB010000109.1:0-8922 GCF_049586495.1 Aeromicrobium sp.
GGCGTAGGTCTCGCGAGCGGTCGGGTTGTCGGTCTTCAATCCGGCGATGCGCGGGTCGGGGGCATTCATCGTGGTGATGGGCCTCGGCGACGACGAGACCTGCGGTTCCGCATCCCCGCCCCCCGCGCAGGCCGCCGTCATCAGCAGCATCAGCGCCGCGATCAACCCTGGCACGCCGCGTCGGATCACGACCGGAACCCTAGTGGCGCAGTGCCACGAGCCGAGCCAGCTCGGCGTCGGACAGCTCGGTCAGGGCGCTCTCGCCGCCGTTGACCACAGCGTTGGCCAGCGACCGCTTGCTGGCGATCAGCTCGGCGATCGACTCCTCGATGGTGCCTTCGCTGATCAGGCGGTGCACCTGCACCGACTTGGTCTGACCAATGCGGTGGGCCCGATCGGTGGCCTGGTCCTCGACGGCGGGATTCCACCAGCGGTCGTAGTGGATGACGTGGTCCGCGCGGGTGAGATTCAAGCCGGTGCCAGCGGCCTTGAGGGACAGCACGAACACCGGCACCTGGCCGGCCTGGAACTTGTGCACCATCTTCTCGCGGGTGGGCACGCCGGTGCCGCCGTGCAGGAACTGGTGCTCGATCTTCTTCTCAGCCAGGTGGCGGGTCAGCAAGCGACCCATCTGTGCGTACTGGGTGAACACCAGCACCCCGCCGTCCTCGGCGACGATCTCCTCGACCAGCTCGTCGAAGACGCCCAGCTTGCCGGACCGGCCGCCCAGACGACCTTCGGTCTCGCGTAGGAAGTGTGCGGGGTGGTTGCAGATCTGCTTGAGCTGGGTCAGCAGCTTGACCACCAGGCCGCGGCGTTGGATGCCGGCGGCCTGCTCGATCTGGCCCATCGTCTGGCGCACGACCGCCTCGTACAGCCCCACCTGCTCGCGGGTCAGGTGCGTGGTGTGGTCGGTCTCGATCTTGGGCGGCAGCTCCGGCGCAATGCCGGGGTCGCTCTTGCGGCGGCGCAGCAAGAACGGACGAATCAGTGCGGAGAGCCCGGTGGCCGCCTCGTCGTCGCGGCCGGACTCGATGCGCCGCGACCACTGGCTGCGGAACTGGTCGTGCGTACCGAGCAGGCCGGGCGTGGTCCAGTCGAGGATGGCCCAGAGCTCGGAGAGGTTGTTCTCGACCGGGGTGCCGGTCATCGCGATGCGGGCGTCGGACGGGATGTCTCGCAGTGCCTGGGCGCCGCGCGAGCGTGGGTTCTTGACGTTCTGTGCTTCGTCGGCGACCACCATGCCCCATCCGGGTGCGTGCTTGGCCAGCAGGTCAGAGTCAGCGCGCATCGTGGCGTAGGTCGTGACGACGAAGCCCTCGGTCGCGTCCTCGACCCACCGCCGCGGGCCGTGATAGCGGTGCACCGGCACACCGGGCGCGAATCGCTTGATCTCGCGCTCCCAGTTGCCCAGCACCGACGCCGGACACACGACCAGGGTTGGCGGTGCCTCTTCGCCCGTGCGTTTGCGGTGCTGCTCGTGCCGGTTCAGGTGCAGCGCGATGAGCATGACGGTCTTGCCCAGTCCCATGTCGTCGGCGAGGATGCCGCCGAGGCCGAGGTCAGTGAGCTGGGCCATCCACCGCAGACCTTGCAGCTGATACTCGCGAAGCTGGCCCTCCAGCCCGGCAGGCTGCTCGGCCGGGACGATGTCGCGGTCGCTGGCGGCGAGGCGCACGCGCACGTCTTCAAGCCAGCCGACGGTGTCGACCTGGGTGGTCACGCCGTCAATCTGCATCTCACCCGTCACGGCTGCTCGCAGCGCCTCGATGGCGTTGATCTCGCCGGAAGTGCGGTGCAGGGCGCGTTCGATGCGGCTCTTCTCCACGAACACCCACTGGTCGCGGATGCGCAGGAAGCCGTGGTGCGAGGACGCAAGCTCTTCGACCTCAGCGGCCGTCAGCTGCTGTCCGCCGATCGCGATCTGCCAGTCGAAACGGAACAGCTGCGCCTGGGTGAACGAGGAGGGTCGGTCGCCGGGCATGCGCTCGTCGCGCTGCACCACGACCGTCGTGTCCAGCTCGCGCACCAGCTCCGGAGGCCAGCTGATGTCGGCTCGGCATGCGATCAGCAGCGTGGTCAGATGGCCAGAACCCAGCTGAGCGAGCTCGTCGGTGCTGACCGTCGTGGCGCCGCGAGCGGTGGCTTCGCGCAGGCGTGCCGCCGGTGCCCACCGGTCGTCGAGACGGCGCAGCATCGTGAGCAGCGGCTCGCGGGCTCCGATGCGCGGGTGCAGGTCGTTGCCGATCAGATCGGTGGCCTCGAACGCCGCGCCGGGCGACGGGCGCACCCGCAGTCGAACCACTGCCGCCTCCGTGGCGGTGGGTTCGCTCAGGAACGTGATGACGAAGGTATAGGAGTACGTGACCGGCCGGTACGGGTCCGGATTGCGCTGCGATGCCTCGTAGGTCGATCGCTGCGGGGTGGAGGCGGCCGCCGGTGCATCAACGGCCAGCGAGGCAAGAAAGCCCTGCACCTGCGCCAGTCCGGACTTGCCGTTGACCATCGGGATCGACTGCGCCGCGTGCTGCAGCTGGCTGTTCTCGCCATCGGTGGGGGACCCGAGTCCACCTCGTGCCATCAGTCGTAGCGCGAGAATGGCGGGATTGGCCCAGGCGCGGGCCGAGCGGTCGGCGTACATCACGCGGACGCCCTGACTCAACGTGCCGATCGCCTCATTGGCGGTGACGCGTTCTTCTCCGTCGGGGGAGTGGAACACGAACCGCGAATCGGCCGGCGTCTCACCGACCTCGAACGTGACCTGATGGCGCAGCATGGCGCGCAGGTCCAGAGAAGAAATGGGCATCGTTCCATTATCTCGTACAGGTGGTCATGGTGTTCGTTGAGGTTCGGCATGTCGCTGGTGGCATCGCGTGTGCCTTCGATGTGCCCAGGCCAATCTTTGGTGCGGCAACGGTGCGGACGCGGTCGGCCAGGCGCGGCAACAGGCAGGCCTCGACCACGGCGCCGCCCGGCCGTTCCTGCTTGTCGGGGCCGGCTGGCAGGTTGGTCCCATGGATCCTGACGAACCGGTGGCGCCCTGGTTCGACGACGTCTTCGAGCTGTTGTGCGACGGCCGATCGGCCGCCCTGCGCCGACGACTCGCCGCGTCGCGGGTGCAGCTTGCCACGCTCGTGGCAGTCGACCACCCTGACGCCGAGCTCACCCCCGATCTGTTCCTCGACTGCGTACCGCACCTGGTGCTCGAGGTGAATCTTCCAGAGTCCGCGGCGGCCGCACGATCCCACGTCTCCGTGGTGTCTCGGCTGGTCGAGGCAGTGGGTGACGGCGGGTCTGACGTCTCCACCGAATCGGCCCGCCTCGCGATCCGGTCGGCACGGCACGGCGTCGACCAGCGGGCAGCCGCGCGGCCTGACGACGCATGGGCGCATCGCATTCCGCAGCGCCTGCTGGACGAGCATCGGCCCCGGTGACTTAAGTTGAAGTATCAACTACTATGACGTGGTGACGACATACTCGATCGCGGACCTCGAGGACCGACTGCGTCCCAGCGAGCGGATGCCGGCCCTGTTCATTGGTCACGGCAACCCCATGAACGCGATCAGCGACAACAAATTCACCCGGGCCTGGCGCAGCGTCGGACACGATCTGCCGGATGCGCAGGCCATCGTCGTCATCAGCGCGCACTGGCTGACGCCCGGGCAGACGCACATCACGGACGCGCCGCGCAACCGAGTCATCTACGACTTCGGTGGATTCTCCGAAGAGCTGTCGCAGGTGCAGTACCCCACCGAGGGTGATCCCCGGGTGGCTGCGCTGCTGGCCCGCCAGCTGGCCGAGTACGAGGCCAGCCTCGACGCGCAATGGGGCCTGGACCACGGCACCTGGAGCGTGCTGAAGCACCTCGCGCCGGAGCCGACTGTGCCGGTCCTTCAGATCAGCATCGACTACGCCATGCCGCTGCCGCAGCTGTACGACCTGTACTCGCGCCTGCGAGACCTGCGGCGGCGAGGCGTCCTGTTCATCGGCAGCGGCAACATCGTGCACGCGCTCGGCCGCGCCCGATGGGACGGCGGAGCAGCCTGGGACTGGGCCGAGCAGTTCGACCACGACACGGCCGCGGCCTTACGTGACCGACGGGTCGACCAGCTGGTCGACCCGTTCGGCACGTGGTCCGAGGCTCACCTGGCTGTGCCCACGGACGATCACTACCGCCCCATGGTCGCGGCGCTCAGCCTGCTCGAGCCGGGCGAGGACTTGGAGTTCTTCAACGAGGCGATCGACCTGGGGTCGATCGGCATGCGGTCGTTCGTGACCGTTTAGGCCTGGCCGCCTGCTGCAGCGGCCGCTTCCTGCTCGGCGACCTTCTGCTTGACCTCGACCATGTCGAGGGCGCGAACCTGTTCGATCAGGTTGTCCAGCGCGGGTCCGGGCAGTGCGCCGGCCTGCTGGAACACCATCACGCCGTCGCGGAACGCCATCAGTGTCGGAATCGATGAGATGCCGACCGCCGTGGAGAGCTCCTGCTCGGTCTCGGTGTTGATCTTGGCGAACGTGATGTCGTCGTGCTGCTCGCTGGCCTTCTCGTAGATCGGGCCGAACTTCATGCACGGACCACACCAGGAGGCCCACCAGTCGATCAGGGTGATGCCCTCGGTGTCGAGGGCGTCGTCAAGGGTCTGGGCTGTCAGGTCAACTGTGCTCATAGTCAGTAGAACGTCCGAAGGTCCTGTGGCATTCCATGAGTGCCGGAGCTACTTCTCCAGGAAGCCGACCTTGAGCATTCCCGGCATGATCAGTGCATGGACCGCAGAACATTGCTGATCGGCGCAGTGGGTGCAGGTGCCGCCATGCTCGTGGGATGCAGCTCTGACGACGACTCGTCAAGCCTTCCGACGTCTGATCCGACCACGAGCAGGTCGCCGCTGCCCGGTGCCGTCGACCTGACCGTGGCCAGCACCATCGCCACCGGTCTGAACGTGCCGTGGGGCATCGCTTTCCTTCCCAATGGCGACGCGTTGGTGTCCCAACGCGATGACGCGACCATCGTGCGCATCGCGACCGACGGCTCCGTGACCACGCTCGGTGCCGTGCCCGGCGTGGCGCCGCGCGGCGAGGCCGGGCTGCTCGGCATCGCTCTCGACCCCGATGATCCCGCCGTGCTGTTTGCCTTCGTGAGCACCGCGTCGGACGACCGTGTCGTCCGGTTTGACCTCGATGGAGATCAGCTGGGCGACCCGACACCGATCCTCACCGGAATCCCGGTGGGTTCTCGTCATCACGGTGGACGGCTGTTGTTCGACGACGAGGGCACGCTGTTCGTCGCCACGGGAGATGCCGGCAACGGCGAAACCGCTCAGGACAAGGACGCTCTGGGGGGCAAGATCCTGCGCATCACCCGCGATGGCAAGGCCGCACCGGACAACCCGTTCGACAACCGCACGTGGTCCTACGGCCACCGCAACATCGAGGGCCTGGCTTTCGACGCCGACGGTCGGCTCTGGGCCACAGAGTTCGGCGAGAAGAAGGCCGACGAGCTCAATCTGATCGAGCGCGGCGGCAACTACGGCTGGCCGAAGGTCGAGGGGAGAGGCGACGAGTTCATTCAGCCCAAGGTCACGTGGAAGACCGACGACTGCTCGCCAGCTGGTCTCGCCATCACCCAGTCGACCGCCTTCCTCGGCGCCCTGCAGGGCCGCTCGGTGTTCGCGGTCCCGCTGGATGGTGAGTCAGCAGGGGAGCCGCGCGAGTTCTTCGCCGGCGAGTACGGACGCATTCGCAACGTGTTCGTGGCTCCTGACGATTCGCTGTGGGTCACGACGAGCAACACTGACGGGCGTAACCAGCCCGAGAAGGACGACGACCGGATCCTGCGCGTCACGCTGTGACGGGAAATATCGCGACACGGAAGGCTACCGACCGGTAGACCTTCACCGGCTTGGAACATGAGGATAACCTCAGGTCAGGGCGACACCTGTCGCTGTGATCTGATTTTTCGGAGTACCCCATGGACGAGACCACGTTCGACATCGACAAGACTCACCTCGCTGAGGCGTCGCGCCGGTTCCCGGCCGACCGTCTTGCTGCGGCAGTGCCGCATCCGCGCTCTGACATGAGCTATCTGGCTTCGCCGACCGCAGAATTTGGTCGCCACGCCTGGGATGAAAGCGGTCACTGAGACCCTGCTCGGGACCTGCCACCACGGGTCCGGGTGAACGATGAAGGCCCCGGATGCACTCCGGGGCCTTGGTGCGCCAGGCGGTGGACACCGCTTTGCCAGTGGCGAATCCCATTCTCGAGGTCTTTGCGGATGCTGCGCCACAGTGTGGGCGCGCGAGACGTCCCTGAAAGATTTATTCTCTCGTGATCTAGTTCTCAGGTGCTATTTAGTTATAGTCCTTTCTAACTACACCCCGGTCATGTGTGTGGCGCGCCTTCGAGGCGGTCATCGGCAGGCGACGCCTCATGCGTCACCTCGCAGCGCGGTCGGGATCGAACCTAGAACACCCTGAGGGGGGAACAGTGAAGCGTGTCACCACAGGCCTCGTTGGCCTTGGACTCGCTGCGTCGCTCGGGCTGGCCTATGCGCCAGCCAGTGTCGCGGAGACGGCGCCGCCGGTCAGCGGAGCCGAACGTGTCAGCAAGAATCATGAACTGCCCAACCCGTTGGAGGACAAGCGGCGGGCCCTGCGTGAGCAGGCCGTGACCGGCGTCATCAACGGCGATTCGAAGGCAGTGCAGAAGAACGGCAGCTCGGTCGTCAAGGTGGGCGAGGGACTCAGCCCGGCCGACGCCGCGCGGCAGGGAAACAAGGAGTACCGCAAGGACAAGAACAAGAAGGCGAAGAAGGCCAAGAAGCAGGATCAGTACGTCGAGCTCTCGCAGGAACGTGCCGACAAGATCTTCGTGATCCTGGCTGAGTTCGGTAACCAGCGTCATCCGAACTATCCCGACCAGGACACCAATCCGTCGAAGCCCGGCCCCACCACGTTCGAGGGACCGCTGCACAACGCCATCCCTGAGCCGGACCGCGCGAAGGACAACTCCACGGTGTGGCAGGCCGACTACGACCGCCAGCACTACCAGGACCTGTACTTCGGGAAGGGCGATGGCGTCGAGTCGGTCAAGACCTACTACGAGACCCAGTCCTCGGGCCGCTACACGGTCGACGGCACGGTCGCTGACTGGGTGAAGGTGCCCTACAACGAGGCCCGCTACGGCCGGGACGCGTCCTCCCGCACGGTCTGGAACCTCGTCAGGGATTCACTCGCCGCCTGGGTCGAGGACCAGAAGGCCAAGGGCATGAGCGACGCCCAGATCGCGTCCGAGATGGCGTCGTACGACATGTACGACCGCTACGACTTCGACGGGGACGGCGACTTCAACGAGCCCGACGGGTACATCGATCACTTCCAGATCGTGCACTCTGGCGGCGACGAGGCCGACGGCGATCCGCAGCAGGGCGAGGACGCCATCTGGTCGCACCGGTGGTATGCGTTCGTCACCGACGCCGGCATGACCGGCCCGCCGCAGAACCAGCTCGGCGGCACCCAGGTGGGTGACACCGGCATCTGGGTCGGCGACTACACGACGCAGCCGGAAAACGGTGGCCTATCGGTGTTCGTGCACGAGTACGGCCACGACCTTGGCCTGCCTGACGCGTACGACACCAGCGGTGGCGGCGACAACTCCAACGAGTACTGGACGCTGATGGCCCAGAGCCGTCTGAACGACAAGGGCGAGGCGCTTGGTACCCGTGCGGGTGACCTGGGCGCGTGGGAGAAGCTGCAGCTCGGTTGGCTGGACTACGAGGCAGTGTCCGCCACGCAGAAGAAGACGGTCGAGCTCGGCCCTCAGGAGTACAACTCCAAGAAGGCTCAGGGTGCGGTCGTCGTGCTGCCCGAGAAGGAGATCACGCGCGAGCTGGGCGCCCCGGCGTCTGGCGACAAGCAGTTCTTCTCCGGGTCGGGTGATGATCTCGCCACGTCGATGACCACGGAGGTCGATCTCACCGGCAAGACCGGCGGCGAGCTGACCGCCAAGGTCCGCTACGAGATCGAGGAGGGCTACGACTACGCCTACATCCAGGCCTCCACCGACGGTGGAGATTCCTGGACGTCCTTGGACGGCACCATCGGCGGACAGCCGATCGGCGAGGACGGCTCCGGCAACCCGGGCATCGATGGCTTCCAGAAGACCTGGGCGGACTTGAACGTCCCGCTGGGTGCCTACGACGGCCAGAAGGTCCAGCTCCGGATGTACTACCGCACCGACGGTGGCTGGGTGGAAGCTGGCTTCTTCGCCGACGACATCGTGGTTTCTGCCGGTGGCGAGGAGCTGCTGTCCGACGGGGCCGAAGGCAGCTCGACCTTCACCCTGGACGGATTCTCGAGCGTCGGAGCCTCGACGACGGAACTGTATGACAACTACTACGTCATGGGTCACCGGTCCTACGTCGGCTACGACACGTACCTGCAGACCGGGCCGTACAACTTCGGCTTCAACAACACGAAGCCGGACTTCGTCGAGCACTACCGCTACGGACGGGGGCTGTTGATCTCGTACTGGGACACCTCCCAGATGGACAACAACACCTCGGCCCATCCGGGTGCGGGCCGCAACCTCCCGATCGACGCGCATCCCGAGCCGATCATCAACACGGCGACCGACAAGCCGTGGCGTGCGCGCATCCAGGTGTACGACGCACCGTTCGGCACGATCAAGGCCGATTCGATGACGCTGCACACCAACGGCGTGCCCAGTGACATCCGGGCGCAGAAGGCGCAGAGCGTCTTCAACGACACCGACCAGTACTGGTACGCACAGCTGCCGAACCACGGCGTCAAGCTGCCCGCGGCCGGTGTGAAGGTGACGGTGGAGAAGCAGAAGGGCACCACGATGGAGGTCAGGTTCAACTGACCTGACGTGCCGAGGGGCCCGCATCCAGGTGGGTGTGGGCCC
>NZ_JBAVCB010000110.1:0-1754 GCF_049586495.1 Aeromicrobium sp.
CGGCCGCTACGCGCCGTTCGTGCCGGTCGAGCTGCCCGATCGCACGTGGCCCGCCGCCACCATCACCCAGGCGCCCCGCTGGTGCGCCGTCGACCTGCGCGACGGCAACCAGGCGCTGATCGACCCCATGACCACGCCGCGCAAGCTGGCGATGTTCCAGCTGCTCGTGCGCATGGGTTACAAGGAGATCGAGGTCGGCTTCCCGAGCGCCAGCCAGACCGACTTCGACTTCGTGCGGCTGCTGATCGAGGGCGGCCACATCCCCGACGACGTCGTCATCCAGGTGCTCACGCAGTGCCGCGAACCGCTGATCGACCGCACCTTCCAGTCGCTGATCGGCGCCAAGCAGGCGATCGTGCACTTCTACAACTCCACCTCCACCCTGCAGCGCCGCGTGGTCTTCGGCCTGGACAAGGACGGCATCACCGACATCGCCACGCAGGGCGCCCGGCTGTGCCTGAAGTACGCCGAGATCCACACGCAGGACACCAAGATCTCCTATGAGTACTCGCCGGAGTCCTACACCGGCACCGAGCTGGACTACGCGCTCGAGATCTGCAGTCGCGTCATCGACGTCATCGACCCGACGCCGGACTGGCCGCTGATCATCAACCTGCCCGCCACCGTCGAGATGGCGGTGCCGAACGTGTACGCCGACTCGATCGAGTGGATGCACCGCAACCTGCCCCGCCGCGACAGCATCGTGCTGTCGCTGCATCCCCACAACGATCGTGGCACCGGCGTCGCGGCAGCCGAGCTGGGCTACATGGCTGGCGCCGACCGCATCGAGGGTTGCCTGTTCGGCAACGGCGAGCGCACCGGCAACGTCTGCCTGGTCACGCTGGGCCTGAACATGTTCAGCCAAGGCATCGATCCGCAGATCGACTTCCACGACATCGACGAGATCCGCAGGACGGTCGAGTACTGCAACGAGCTGCCGGTGCCCGAACGTCACCCGTACGGCGGCGACCTGGTCTACACCGCGTTCAGCGGATCACACCAAGACGCCATCAAGAAGGGTTTGGAGCACCTGGCAACCGACGCGGCTGAGGCGGGAGTCCCGGTTGATGAAGCGACCTGGGCCGTGCCGTACCTGCCGATCGATCCCAAGGACGTGGGGAGGTCCTACGAGGCCGTCATCCGGGTCAACAGTCAGTCCGGCAAGGGCGGTGTCGCGTACATCCTCAAGAACGATCACCACCTGGACCTGCCACGGCGTCTGCAGATCGAGTTCAGCCAGATCGTCCAGGGCATGACCGAGGGTGAGGCTGGCGAGATCGAGCCGGCCGCCATCTGGGCAGCCTTCGTCGGCGAGTATCTCGGTCGCGACGAGCCCTACGCGCTGACGTCCTTCAGCTCCACCACATCGGTCGAAGGACGCGATCAGCAAGCTGTCGATCTCGTGGTGCGAGGCCAGGCGCGCGGGTTCACCGGCGAGGGCAATGGCCCGGTCGATGCCTTCGTCGATGGCATGCGTCAGGCAGGCGCTGACATCCGGGTGCTCGACTACAGCGAGCACGCCTTGTCCTCCGGCGGCGACGCCAGCGCGGCGGCGTACGTGGAGTGCGACATCGCCGGCGAGGTCGTCTGGGGCGTGGGCATCGACGCCAACATCGTCAAGGCCTCGCTGCTGGCTGTCGTCTCGGCCGCGAACCGGGCCGTCGCCGTCACCATTCCGTGATCCTGACACCCGGGCACCCGATGACCTGCCCGGCGGTGCTGAAGCCGATTTGCCGAGAGACTCACCGCCTGCC
>NZ_JBAVCB010000111.1:0-6459 GCF_049586495.1 Aeromicrobium sp.
AAGGCTCCGGCCCCATCTTTCGGGGGTGCTTCGGTGGCAGCGGCCGCGCGCTTCGCGGGGTTGCCGGAGACCCGCTTGCCCTTCTTCTTCTGCTGGGGCTTTTGTCGAGCGCCAGCGCGCTTGCCGACGCCTGGCATGCCCGGGACGCCTGGCATGCCCGGCATTCCGCCCCCCTTGGCCATCTGCTGCATCATCTTGCGTGCATCGAAGAACCGGCTGACCAGCCCGTTGACGTCCTGAACCTTGGTTCCCGATCCAGCCGCGATGCGAGCTCGGCGTGAGCCGTCGATCATCTTGGGGTTGTCGCGCTCCGTCGGGGTCATCGAGCGGATGATCGCCTTGATCCGGTCGACCTCACGCTCGTCGAAGTTGGCCAGCTGCTCCTTGAACTGGCCCATGCCGGGCATCATGCCGACCAGCTTGGACATCGACCCCATCTTCGACAGGGTCTCCATCTGGTCGAGGAAGTCGTGCAGCGTGAACGAGCCGCCAGCCAACTTCTCCGCAGCCTGCGCGGCCTCGTCGGCGTCGAAAGCCTTCTCGGCCTGCTCGATCAGGGTGAGCATGTCGCCCATGTCGAGGATGCGCGAGGCCATGCGGTCGGGGTGGAACTGCTCGAACTCCGTCAGCTTCTCGCCGGTGGACGCAAACATCACCGGACGGCCGGTGACCGAGCGCACCGAGAGGGCGGCTCCACCACGCGCGTCGCCGTCGAGCTTGGACAGCACGACGCCGGTGAAGTCGACGCTCTCGAGGAATGCCTGAGCCGTGCCCACGGCGTCCTGGCCGATCATGGCGTCGATGACGAACAAGACCTCGTCAGGATCTACCGCCGCCCGGATGTCAGCCGCCTGCTGCATCAGCTCGGCGTCGACCGCCAGACGGCCTGCGGTGTCGACGATGACGACATCGTGCAGAGTGCGGCGGGCCTCGGCCACGCCATCGCGGGCGACTCGGACCGGATCTCCGACACTCCCCTCGCCGTCAGGCGAGGATCCGGTGTTGCCGGGCTCTGGCGCGAACACGGTGACGCCGGCCTGACCGCCGACGACCTGCAGCTGGGTGACCGCGTTGGGGCGCTGCAGATCGCAGGCCACGAGCATCGGCGACTTGCCCTGCTCCTTGAGCCACAGGGCGAGCTTGCCCGCGAGCGTGGTCTTTCCGGCACCCTGCAGGCCCGCGAGCATGATGACCGTCGGCGGGTTCTTGGCGAACTGGATGCGCCGCGTCTCGCCGCCGAGGATCGCGACCAGCTCGTCGTTGACGATCTTGATGACCTGCTGCGCGGGGTTCAGCGCCTGGCTGACCTCAGCGCCGCTGGCGCGCTCCTTGACGTTGGCGATGAAGTCGCGCACGACCGGGACCGCGACGTCGGCATCAAGCAGGGCGACGCGGATCTCCCGCGCGACCGCATCGATGTCGGCATCGGAGAGCTTGCCCTTGCCACGCAGGTTCTTGAACGCCGACTGGAGGCGGTCTTGCAGGGTGTCGAACATGACGGCAGTGGTGTCCTCGGCTCGGAAAACGGGTCAGACGCCAGCCTAACGGGGTCAGGCGAGCGCGGCCGCCACCTGGTCACGCAGCCGGGATGCCGCTTCGTCGTCGAGCCGGGCGCCGTCGGATCCGAGCACGTACAGCACCTCGCGTGCTTCCTCGCCGTACGTCGACATGTGAGCGGACCGGATCGAGTGCCCAGCTGCAGCTATCGCGCGGCAGACTGTCCACAACAGACCGCGGCGGTCCGCCGCGCGCACCTCAAGGACCGTCACGGTCTGCGCATCTCGCTCGACGTGTCGTACTTGCGCCCCCACATCGCCGCCGCGTGCGGCGACGTCCAGACGACCAGCCAGGTCGATGTCTCCGGCCAGTGCAGGGCGAAGGCGCTCGCGGAGGACGGCCGCATCGACGCCGGACCGACGGACCTCGAACAACGACACCGCCGCGTCGCCGAGCGTCACGGTGCGCGCCGATCGGATGGAGTGGCCAGCCAGAGCAAGACCACCGGCCAGCTCCGCGATGACTCCTGGCCGGTTGGCCGTGACGATCGTCAACAGCGACCCATCGCCGGCCGGATCGACCGTCAGGTCGATGTCACGTGCTCCCATGACCCCGACCGCCGGAATGGGAATGTGCCGCGGCCAGCCCTCGTAGTCAGCGACTGAGGGGGTCGTGACCGAGGCGTCGAGGACGGCGTACGTCTTTTCCACCAGGCCCTCGACCAGACCACGGCGCCACGCGCTCCACGCCTGCCCACTGGTGGCCCGCGCGTCCGACGACGTGAGCGCGGCCAACAGCTCGAGCTGGGCTGCGCTTCCCATGGTTTCCGCAACAGCGTGCGCGGTGCCGGGGTCCTCGATGTCCCGCCGCGTCGCAGTGTCGGGCAGCAACAGGTGCCACCGGACGAGCTGCCCGATGACGTCGGCATCCGCAGAGGAGAACCCCCACCGTGCGGCGATCGCCCGCGCCATCGGTTCACCCTCCACCGAGTGGTCACCCGGCACTCCCTTGCCGAGATCGTGCAGCAGGGCCGCCACCGCCAGCAGGTCGGGGCGGGACACCTCGCGCGCGATCTCAGCCGCGTTGACGCACGTCTCCAGGCTGTGCCGATCGATCGTGAACTGGTGGATGATCGAGGACGACCCCCGTAGGCGGATCGGCGCCCACTCGGGCAGAATCCGGTCGATGACTCCGGCGAAGTCCAGCTCGTCCCACACCGCGACCAGACCCGGGCCGGCCGTGAGCAGGTCGACCATCAGTCGCCGGGTCGACTCGGTCCATGGGTCGGGCAGTGTGCCCATGGTGCGGTTCAGTCTCATGGCCGAACCGGGGCTGAGCGGAAGGTGCTCGCGCGCCGCCGCAGCAGCAGCACGGAGCGCGACCTCGGGGTCTGACGCTGGATTGGCGTCGCGGGTGACGATGATCTCGCCGTCCAGCACTCCGACGCCATCACCCAGGGACCGCACCACCGGCCCTGTCTTCGTGTACGTACCCGTCCGCGGCGAGAGGACGCCCTCGACCCGTCGCCACGCGAGCATGGACAGGTGAGCCACCCGGCGCCCCAGGTCTCGCGTGTGCAGATCGAGCTCGACCGGCCCCATCGACAGCCGTTCGGCGACCTCAGGCACCAGGTCTGGCTCGAACCGGTCGAGTCGACGTCCCGCGACGTCGTGCAGCGTGTCGCGGACGTCGAGCAGGTCGGACCGCAGTCGCTCCGCCTCGGCGTGGGGGACGTCGATCAGCCAGGTGGCCACCAGGGCTCGCAGGACGACACCATCACGCAGCCCTCCCCCGGACTCCTTCAGGTCAGGCACCGCGGAGTGCGCCAGCCAACCGGCCCGGACGAGTCGTTCGACGCGGCCGTCTCGCACCGCGCGCACCCGGGATCGAGCGTCGCGGCGCCAGTCCGACAGCACCTCGGACCGCAGCGTGCGGACCAGCTCGTGGTCGCCGGCGACGCAGCGCGCATCGAGCATGCCCATGGCTGCGCGATAGTCCTCGGACGCCATGGTCCGCATCTCGGTGGTGCGCCGCACCGCGTGGTCCAGATCGACCTGGTCGTTCCACAACGGGTACCAGATTGCCTCGGCGGCCGCAGCGACCGAGGCGTCGTCGACCTCTGGTCCGTGCAGCAGGACGACATCGAGGTCGCTGTGCGGTGACAGCTCGGAGCGGCCGTAGCCACCGACGGCTACCAGCGCCATCTTCTCGTCGCGCGCCCCTGAGGCCGAGTACAGCTGCGTGAGCCGCACGTCGGCCTCCCGGGCGCGCTCAGAGCGTCTGGAAGCCAGGTTCACCGGTGTCGGTCAGATCGCTGCCTCGTCGGTCTCGCCGGTGCGGACCCGCACCACCGAGTCGACCGGCATGACCCACACCTTGCCGTCGCCGATCTTGCCCGTCTGGGCAGCGCCGGCAATGGTGCCGACCACGCTGTCGACGTCGCCATCGTCGACGACGACCTCGAGGCGGATCTTCGGCACCAGTGACACGTCGTACTCGGCACCGCGGTAGACCTCGGTGTGCCCCTTCTGCTGGCCGTAGCCGCTGGCCTCGGTGACCGTCATGCCAGCCACCCCAGCTGCTGCCAGGGCCTCGCGGACTTCTTCCCACTTGTGCGGCTTGATGACCGCTGTCACGAGTTTCATGTTCAGAGCTCCTTCAGGAAGTTGGATCCGCCGGTTCCCACGTAGTCGTACGCAGTCTCGAGGTGCTCGACCTGGTCGATGCCGATCACCTCGTCGTCAGCGTCGATGCGGAAGCCCATCGTGAGGTCGATCGCCTTGCCGATGAGGTACGTCAGCACGAACGAGTAGGCCAGGACCGCTGCAGCTGCCACGATCTGCCTGCCGAGCTGTGATGCATCCCCACCGTAGAACAAGCCGATGTCGCCCACGGCGAGGAAGCCGATGAGAATCGTGCCGACGAGTCCGCCGACCAGGTGGACACCCACGACGTCGAGCGAGTCGTCGTAGCCCAGCTGGTACTTCAGGCCCACCGCCAGGGCGCACAGGACGCCGGCGATGACACCGAGGAAGATCGAGCCGAACGGCGAAATCGACCCAGCAGCGGGAGTGATCGCGACCAGACCGGCCACCGCGCCCGACGCAGCGCCGAGGCTGGTGCCCTTCTTGTCACGCAGCGCCTCGACCAGCAGCCAGCCGAGGATCGCAGCACCCGTGGCGACTGCCGTGTTGACCAGAGCCAGAGCTGCAAGACCGTTGGCGCCGAGCGCCGAGCCGGCGTTGAAGCCGATCCAGCCGAACCACAGCAGTCCGGCGCCGAGCAGCACGAACGGCAGGTTGTGCGGACGCATCGGGTCTCGCTTCCAGCCGGCCCGCTTGCCGAGCACCAGGGCCAGGGCAAGGCCTGCAGCACCTGCGTTGATGTGCACCGCGGTGCCTCCGGCGAAGTCGATCGCCTCCAGCTGCGTGGCGATCCAGCCGCCGTTGTCACCGAAGTCGAAGACCCAGTGCGCCACGGGGAAGTACACGACGCTGACCCACACGACCGTGAACACGACCCACGCCGAGAACTTGGCGCGATCAGCGATCGCGCCGCTGATCAGGGCGACGGTGATGATCGCAAACATCAGCTGGAAGCCGACGAAGACGTACTCCGGGATCGTGCCGTACACCGTGTCCACGGAGATGTTGTTCAGACCGAGTCGCTCGAATCCGCCCAGTGCTCCGCTTCCGCCGGGGCTGAAGGCCATCGAGTAGCCGTAGAGCACCCACAGCACCGGCACGATGGCCAGGGCCGCGAAGCTCATCATCATCATGTTGAGCACGGTCTTGGAGCGGACCATGCCTCCGTAGAAGAACGCCAAACCTGGCGTCATGAGCAGGACCAGCGCTGAGCTGGCCAGGATCCACGCAGTGTCGCCGGTATCCATGAAACCTCCGAAGTCGGATGACACGAGTCGAACAGACCCGCTCCCACTACCCTTGTCGCCCAGCGTTTCGGGCTGACCAGCCACGTGTTGCGAGCCCGTGACGAAATCGGAGGTCGTGTTACAGCCACATTTCACTGCGGCAGGCGGTCAGGACAGCAGCGCGTCGACGAACTCTTCGGCGTCGAACGGTGCCAGGTCATCGGCACCCTCGCCCAGGCCGACGAACTTCACGGGTACCCCGAGCTCGGTCTGCACGGCGATGACGATGCCACCTTTGGCTGAGCCGTCGAGCTTGGTCAGCACGATGCCCGTGACGTCGACGACCTCGCCGAACACGCGGGCCTGGGTGAGACCGTTCTGCCCAGTGGTGGCGTCGATCACCAACAACACCTCGGTGACCGCGGCCTGCTTCTCGATGACGCGTTTGACCTTGCCCAGCTCGTCCATCAGCCCGGATTTGGTGTGCAGCCGGCCGGCGGTGTCGACCAGCACGACATCGACTCCGTCGGCGATGCCCCGCTGCACGGTCTCGAAGCCCACGCTGGCGGGGTCGCCGCCCTCGGGGCCGCGAACCGTGGGCACACCGACCCGCTCACCCCACGTCTGCAGCTGATCGGCCGCCGCGGCTCGGAACGTGTCAGCGGCGCCGAGCACGACGGACTTGTCCTCGGCCACCAGCACACGGGCGAGGCGACCGACGGTCGTCGTCTTGCCGGTGCCGTTGACGCCCACGACCAGAACGACTCCGGGTTTGCCGTCAGTGCCGGTGACCATCAGATCGCGGTCGCGGGTCGCGTCGACGATCGCGATCAGCTCCTCGCGCAGCACGGCGCGGGCTCGTACCGGATCGGTCACACCCTCGACCCGCATGCGCGTGCGCAGCGACTCGACCAGAGCCTGCGACGGGCCGACTCCGACATCCGCAGCCAGCAAGGTGTCCTCGATCTCCTCCCAGGCAGCGTCGTCGAGCGTGGCCCGACCCAGCACAGCCAGCAGTCCCTTGCCGAGCGAGGAGTTGGACCGTGCCAACCGACCACGCAGGCGGACCAGCCGTCCCTGCGGCGCTCCGG
>NZ_JBAVCB010000112.1:0-2807 GCF_049586495.1 Aeromicrobium sp.
CGCAGGTCCTTGACCATCTGGTACGGATTCAGCACGTAGTTGCGCATCTGGTCGCCCCACGAGGCCTGGACGTCTCCGCGCAGCTCGTCGAGGTGGGCACGCTCCTCGGCCTTCTTCAACGCCAGCAGCTTTGCCTTGAGGATCACCATGGCGCTGGCCTTGTTCTGCAGCTGGCTCTTCTCGTTCTGACAGCTGACGACGGTGCCGGTGGGGATGTGGGTCAGGCGAACGGCGGAGTCGGTGGTGTTGACGCTCTGTCCACCAGGCCCCGAGGAGCGGTACACGTCGACGCGCACATCTTCTTCGGGCAAGTCGATCTCGTCGGTCTCCTCGAGCACTGGCACGACCTCGACCGCGGCGAACGAGGTCTGACGGCGGCCCTGGTTGTCGAACGGTGAGATGCGCACCAGACGGTGAGTGCCGGCCTCGACCGACAAGGTGCCGTAGGCGTACGGGGCCTTGATGCTGAAGGTGGTGGACTTCAACCCGGCCTCCTCGGCGTAGGACGTGTCGTAGACCTCGACGGCGTAGCCGTGGCGCTCAGCCCAGCGGATGTACATGCGCTGCAACATCAGCGCGAAGTCGGCGGCATCGACGCCGCCAGCGCCGGACCGAATCGACACGAGCGCGTCGCGGATGTCGTATTCGCCCGACAGCAACGTGCGGATCTCGAGGACGTCGATCGCCTTCTGAATGCGGACCAGCTCATTGGTGACCTCGGCCTCAGCGTCGGCATCGCCTTCCTCGGCGGCCATCTCGTGCATGAGCTCGACGTCGTCGAGTCGTTGGCGCAGGCCGGTGACGCGTTCGACCTCGGCCTGAAGTGTCGAGAGGCGGCTCGTGACGCGCTGAGCGTTGACCTGGTCGTCCCACAATCCCGGGTCGCCAACCTCATCCTGCAGCGTCGCAATCTCGGCACGGATGGAGTCGAGGTCGAGGACCTTCTCGATCGACGTCAGGGTCGCGTCGAGCGCCTTGATCTGTTCTGGGAAGTCGGTGGCCACCTGTCGAGATTACAGGTGCGCTCAGATGCTCTTGCGGCGGAACTCCGGCTGGGCGATGGGCTTGTCTGCGCCGTGCGACTTCTCGCTGCCGTCGTGCTCCGCGCTCTCCGGGCTGGGGTGGTGCTTCTTGTTCTTCTTCTCCAGCGCCTCACGCATCTTGGCCTTGAGTGCCTCGTTCGAAGAGTCCGGGTTTGCTGAGTCGGTCATGGGCCCATCTTCACACGTATCCTCTCCGTCATGGCTCAACGCAAGCGCCCGGACTTCGGGCCCGAGGTCGTGCAGCGACTTGCCCGCGCCAAGCAGCACCGCGACGAGGCCGTCGATCTGGCCACCGAGATCTACGAGGATGCTCTGCTCGACGCCTTCGAGTCGGGGCTCACCTACAACGACATCGCCGCCACCGTCGGCGGCTCCCACGCCACTCTGGCGGTCTCCATGAAGAACGCTCGGTCCCGTCGCTGAGGCGCGCAGGTCGGTCAGATCTTTGCCCCTGCCGGCGGTCGACCACCTACCTCGGCGCGTCCGACACGGTCTTCGATGAGACCAAAAGCTGCACTCGGCGTGGGGCCCTCGACGATCCTCAGTTGCGAGCTAGCCTCTGCCACGACCGTGGTGGTTGCGGGAAATGCGGGCGGACTCAGGGCGAGGCGGACGGAGCGCTCGAGTCGTACCACCACGCGGTCCGACGTCGCCTGGACCCAGACGACGCGAGCGCCAGACCCTGCGACGTAGCCCGCCACGAGGCGGCGGGCTTCCCCGGCGTCAACAGCGACCTCACCCTCGGTGTAGAACGCCGCCTGGTTCAGACCATCGGCTGCCGCCAGCGCGGCACCGTCGGCCAGGTTGTCCAGATCACGGCGCTCAAGGAAAGCGTCCGAGGCGTTGACGACCACCGCCATCAGCAACCCCAGGAAGACGAAGAAGCCGATCGTCATGACGGTGATGGTGCCGCGGTCGTGGCTCATCGCCGAGCCCGATAGGTGCCATAGGGCTGGGTGTGGGTGCTGTCGACCGTGATGGAGCCGATGTTCTCCCCCAGCACAGACGGGGTCAGAGGCAGGCGCTGCGAGGTCTGCACGAACACCCGCACCGACGACCCTGGTTGCAGGCACGCGGCGGACGTCGGAAGACACGAGATCTGGACCGTCGCACCGTCGACACCTTGATCGGTCATGGCCAGCCGTGCGGCGGATCGGGCCCGCCGCTCCCCAGTGACCACATCGGGCGACTGCAGGAAGGCGCGGGCAGCCGCCCGACTGGCCGACGAGGTGCCGTAGGCGGCTCGTTGCGCGTCGAACACCGCGACCAGCACGTACAGCAGCGGCACCAGCAGCAGGATCGAGAGCCAGATGAACTCGATCGTCGCGGTCCCTCGGTGTGGCTGGGTCACGGCTCCAGCTCGCGAATCGCGTGACCGCGAACCGTGACCCCTACCGCCGGACCGAACAGTCCCAGCGCCGGAACCTGAGCTCGGACCACGACCTCAGCCGTATCGACTCCTCCGGCGACGGTGTACCGCGCGGTGACGTCGTCGGCGTACCGGTCGTCGAGAGACTGTCGGATGATGGCGCGGGTGCGGTTGGCACCGTCGGTCGACGTCGCCTCGAGCGGCGCCGCGGCCCGCGCGCCCGCTGAAGCTGCCGCGGTCGCGGTGTTGCGCACGTGCAGCACACGCTCTTTTTGAAGGACGTTTCCCTTGTCCAGCCTTCCCCCTCGCGGTCATGGGAACGGAACGTCACAGCGGCTCAGGGGCAGGAACGAATCGCCTCACCGATGAACTCGGGCACCTTGCGAGCTTCGGCT
>NZ_JBAVCB010000113.1:0-4605 GCF_049586495.1 Aeromicrobium sp.
GGTCGAGGACCTGATCATGCCGGTGCCGGTCACCTTGGCCTCCGGTGCCGAGCTCAAGGTCATCAGCATCGGCATGCTCAAGCCGCAGCGCGACCAGGTCGTCGCGTGGCGCGGTCCGATGCTCGACCGCGCGCTCGTGCAGATGCTCAGCGACGTCTACTGGGGCGATCTCGACGCGCTGCTCCTGGACCTGCCGCCCGGCACCGGCGACATGGCCATCAGCCTGGGCCAGCACCTCCCCAACGCCGAGGTCATCGTCGTCACGACGCCGCAGGCCGCGGCCGCCCAGGTGGCCGAACGCGCCGGCACCATGGCCTCGATGATGCATCAGCGGGTCGTGGGAGTCATCGAGAACATGTCCTACCTGCAATTGCCGAATGGTGATCGCCTGGAGATCTTCGGGGCCGGTGGTGCCGCACAGGTCGCCGCGACGCTGAGCAAGCGACTCGGCTACGACATTGCGGTGCTCGGCCAGGTTCCGCTGGAGGAGCAGGTCCGCGCCGGCGGAGACAGTGGCGAGCCGATCGTCGAGACCGATCCAGACTCCCCCTCGGCCACGGTGCTGCGCGCCGCAGCCGACCAGCTCGGTGGCCGCTCCCGCGGACTCGCTGGCATGCAGCTTGGGCTCGCCCCCGTCGGTCGGTTGTAGGCGACCCATGTTCGGCATGGGCGCTGCCGAGATCGGCGTCATCATCGTGGTGGCGTTGCTCGTCTTCGGCCCAGACAAGCTGCCCGATCTGGCCAAGCAGGCTGGCGGCTTCGTCCGCACCCTGCGGCGCATGGCCGACAACGCGAAGGACGACTTCGGTCGAGAGATCGGGCACGACCTCAAGGACGTCAATCTGCGGGACCTCGACCCGCGCGAAGTGGTGCGACGCAGCATGTTCGACGACTCGACCAAGCCGTCACCGGTCAAGGAGACTCGCATCCTGCGACCGGGTGAAAAGCCACCCTTCGACTCAGAAGCGACCTGAGTTTCCGAATTCTTGACATCAGGCGGCCGAGACCCAGGACGTCATGCGGTCGAGGCCGTGGCCGACCCGGGTCAGGGGCCCCATCGGCCCGTCGTCGGTCGGCAGCTGAGAGACGGCCCGGCGGATGCGGTGAGAATCGGCGTCGGTGACCATGGTGAACACCACACCACCTTCGTCCCAGGTGACCACCGTCGGGTCGCCGGGCCGCACCCAGACCGCTGACGTGTCCCATCCGGTTCGGTCGAACCCGGCGAGGGCGGCCGGATCAAGCCATCCGTTCTGTTCATAGAGCTTCATCCGAGTGGTGCCGTTGCTGTACGTCAGCGCGATCGTGTCGGCCCCATGCGCATATCCCGCCCAGGTGCGCTCGAGATCACCGGCGAGACGGGGATGGCACGGCCATCCGTCGCGGGTGAGCTGCTCCACCGCGTCCTGGCTCACCGAGGCTGCAGCGACTCGGGAGGTGGCTCCAAAGAACTCTGCCGCGTACTCGTCGAACGGCGGGGCGACACGGTCGCCGACCCCTGCGGCGCTCCCACCGACGGCATAGGCCATGGCCGACACCGCCATCGAGGCGCCTGCCAGCACCAGGCCAGCACGGGCCGGGACTGAGCCCAGCACGCGCTCCCACCAGGTCTCCCGCGGCGGCGTGTCGGCCAGATCGGTCAAGGAGGCGAACAGCGATGCCGGCAGCTGCGGCGACGAGACCGTGCCCATGCGGGACTTCATCAGTCGCTGCTGGCGTACGGCGCGATCGCAACCGTCGCAGCCCTGAAGATGGACATCGGCTGCACGCATCGCGGCGGGCGTCAGCTGCCCGTCCACGAAGGCGGCCACGTCCGATCCCAGATGAGCCATCAGACCCCGATCGGTCCGATGAACCGGGTGCGGCCGCGACGGGGCGCACGGTGCACCAGCGCCTCGCGCAGCTGCGTGCGGCCGCGGTGGATGCGGGAGCGCACCGTGCCGATCTTGATGCCGAGCACGTCGGCAATTTCCTCGTACGACAATCCTTCGACGTCACACAGCACCACGGCCACCCGGAAGTCCTCGGACAGCAGAGAGAGAGCCGCCTCGATGTCGGGGTCGAAGTTGGCGTCGTGCACCGCGAGCTCGGGCTCGATCTCGGTACTGGTGATCCGGTCCTCGCCGCCCTCACCGAAACGGTCCATGCGAACGCGCGACGATCGCCGCACTCGGTCGAGGAACAGGTTGGTGGTGATGCGGTGCAGCCAGCCAGGGAAGTTACCCGGTTCGTAGCGATCGAGCGAACGAAAAACGCGCACGAAGACGTCCTGGGTCAGGTCCTCGGCATCGTGCTGATTGCCGGTCAGGCGGTACGCGAGCCGGTACACACGCGGCGAGTGCTCCTCGACGATGGCATGCCAGTTCTGCACGTCTGGCTCGCCCGCCGGTGGCACGTTCACGTCAACCTTCATGGACCCATCGTGTTCCTGTCTCCTGAGAGAACGCCCAGAACACGCTGACGGTTCCCCGACATCCCGCAAGCGCACCGATATCCTGTGCCCCAACGTCACTTCTGAGGAGTCGATCATCACCACCGCCGAGAGCTTGGCCTACGTCGAGGAGTTCGCCCACGAGGACGACCACCTCGCGGCGGCTCGTCAGCGCGCTGCCGAGGTCGGGGTCACCCCCATCGGCGCGGCTGGCGGCGCCACGCTGTCCTTCCTGGCCGGAACCCTCGGCGCCCGATCAATCGTCGAGATCGGCACCGGCACCGGCGTCTCCGGTCTGTGGCTGTTGCGGGGCATGCTGCCCGATGGAGTGCTCACCTCGGTCGATCTGGAAGCCGAGCACCAACGCCACGCCCGCGAGATGTTCGCATCAGCCGGCTTCAAGCCGCAACGCTTCCGCCTCATTGCCGGCGCAGGCCTGGACGTCATGCCGCGCATGACCGACTCCGGCTACGACATGGCCTTCCTCGACGGCGAGAAGGTCGAGTACGGCGAGTACCTCGAACAGGCCATCCGCCTGGTGCGTCCCGGGGGCATCATCGTGTTCGACAACGCTCTGTGGCACGACCGGGTCGCCGATCCTTCCCAGCGCGACCCGGAGACAACCGCGATCCGCGAGGTCATCGGGCAGGTCACGCGCGATGAAGACCTGCGAGCAGTGCTGCTCCCGGTTGGCGATGGGCTGCTCGCGGTCCAGCGCATCACCTGACGCTGGCGACCGCTGCACCAACGCCTCACGGACGGGCGCCTTCGGCGCAACGCGTCCGCTGCGCTGACGCTCCTTCGCGCTCGGCCGCACAGCGGCCTCGGCTCAGTCGTCGTCGGGGCGGGCACGCTCGAAGTTGGCTGCCGACCGGAAGCCCGCCGGGCCACGCACGACACCGATGATCTCGCACGCCTCGATCGTCATCGGAGCAGATCCGATGATCTTCGAACCAGCTGACGTGGCCGCCTTCTGTTCGAAGTCGTCCTGGAAGGCCCGGCGGGCCTCGTCGCTGACAAAGACATAGGTGCCTTCGAACCAGTGGTGCTTGACCGCACGCCACGTCTTGAACCGGAGACCGTCAAGTCCTGCGAACTTCTGGAAGGACTCGTCCTCCACGTACGTGCGCAGGGCCTTGAGGGTGCCCTTGGGCGCCTCGGCCAATGACCATCGAACGGTCAGGCCGAACATCAGACCGCTTTGAGCGCGTCGCCCAGCGACGAAGCTTCTTCCTTGTTCAACTCCACGACAAGTCGCCCACCGCCCTCGAGGGGGACACGCATGACGATGCAGCGACCTTCTTTGGTGACCTCCATCGGTCCGTCTCCGGTCCGTGGCTTCATGGCGGCCATGTTTCCCCTCTCATCTGCACCCCCACGACGTCGGTGGAGTGTCGAGGACCATTATCCCCCACGGCATCTCAGCGCGCGTGACCGGATGGCCACCGCGGGACCGAACGGTCAGGCGAGGTGCCGTTGATGAATCTGCTCGGCCGCGCTCTCGGCGGTCTCTTCCCACGCGATGATCTCGGCACGAGCGGCCATTCCGGCAGATTCGCTGGCGGCCAAGGCGTCCTGTGCAGCCAGCAGATCGGCGCGGGCAGAGGCAAGATCGGTGGCGGCAGCGGCGTTGTCCTCCTGCAGTGCCGCCACGCGACCCTTCTCGGCCGACAGCTTCTCGCGCGCGAGGGCGGTGTCGATCTCGGAGGTCAGCAGCGCGTCCTGCATGAGTCCCATCTGCTGCTCGCGCCAGGCGAGGCGCGAACCCATGCCGAGCACGAAGGTCATGTGCGAGTCGTGCCGAAGCATCGTGTCGGCGCGATAGCGATCGGCGCTCTGGGCGCGATCGAACGCCCACATGCGACGGATCACGACGATCTCGGCGAACATCAGCATCGCTGCCGCCATGCCAGCCAGAACGGCCAGCACCGTGGCGCCAGCCAGAGCGGGGACAGCAGAAGTCGTCAGCGCCGCGGATGCCACCACGGCGGCCAGAGTGAGGAGCGTGGTTGCTGCCACCAGCTTCGGCGACCGGGACCTGCGACGTGAGGGGGCCATGGTGCTGATGTTAAAGACGGACGACCCATGGTGGCGACACGCCACGCCGATCCCGAGGAAACAGATGTCAAGGCTGAGTTCAGGGTTCGCGGGCGACGCAGTCCGCGAGATGGTCG
>NZ_JBAVCB010000114.1:0-2312 GCF_049586495.1 Aeromicrobium sp.
GTCCGATGAAGGCGATCGTGGTCATGCTGACTCCCGTGTGTCGTGGTGGTGCAGGCCGAGCTCGCGATCGCCGAGAGGGGCGAAGCAGGCGTCGACGGCTGCTGGGTCGAGGTCTTCGACGGTGGGCGGATCCCACCGCGGTGTGCGGTCCTTGTCGATCACCTGGGCGCGCACGCCCTCGACGAAGTCGGGTCGTTGCTGCAGTCGGATGGCGAGCCGGAGGTCTTGGTCGAGCGTCTGGCGCAGGCCGTCGAAGGTGGCTGCTTGGCGCAGGCTCCGCAGAGCGACAGCGCACGACATGGGGCAGTGTCGCCGGACCTTCGTGGCGACCTCGGGCCGGACCGCCTCCAGTCGCTGCACGATGGTGAGCAGGTCGTCGCCGGCATAGGCGTGGTCGATCCACTCGTGGTCAGCGAGCAACGAGGCCTTCGGCGGCGTGGTGGCGATCTGCTCCAAGGCCGTGGCGACGTCGGTGGCCTCCAGCGCGGACACCAGGTCGGCGATCCGGTCCGTCGGCACGAAGTGATCGGCCATGCCGATGGCGATCGCGTCACCTGCGCCGATGGATCCGGCGGTCAACGCCAGATGGGTGCCGAGTTCTCCGGGCGCTCGGGCGAGCAGCAACGACCCACCGACGTCGGGCACGAAGCCGATGCCGACCTCGGGCATGCCGATGGACGACCGCTCGGTGACGATCCTCGTGCTGGCGTGTGCGGAGATGCCGATGCCGCCGCCGAGCACGATGCCATCCATGATCACGACGACGGGTTTGGGGTACTCGGCGATCTGCAGATCCAGCAGGTACTCGTCCCGCCAGAACTGCGCCCCGGCCGTGCCGCCCTCCTTGGCATCGTTGAACAGCGAGACGATGTCGCCGCCAGCGCACAGCCCGCGATCGCCGGCTCCGGTCAGCAGCACGGTCTCCACCGCGTCGTCCTCGCGCCACTCGTCCAGTGTCGCGGCGAGCATGCCCACCATCTCGTGGGTCAGGGCGTTGATGGCTCGTGGGCGGTTGAGCACCAGGTGGCCCAGGCGTCCGCTGCGCCGAACGAGGACGGCTGGCTCCTGCGTCATGCGGCGCCCGTGGTCGTGTCGAAAGACCGGCTGATGATCAGCTGCATGATCTCGTTCGTGCCCTCGAGAATCTGGTGCACCCGCAGGTCGCGGACCACCTTCTCGATGCCGTACTCGGCCAGGTAGCCGTACCCGCCGTGCATCTGCAGCGCAGTGTTGGCGGCGTCGAAGCCGACGTCGGTGACGAACTTCTTGGCCATGGCGCACAGGGTGACCGCGTCGGCGTCGCCGGCGTCCACCGCGTCAGCAGCCCGAAACAGCAGGCAGCGTGCTGCTTCGAGCTGAGTCTGGGCGTCGGCAAGTCGGAATCGCAGGCCCTGCTGTTCCAGCAGCGGGCCACCAAAGGCCTCGCGGGTGCGCAGGTGCTCGACGGCGCGGTCGACGGCCCACTGGGCCCCGCCGAGTGAGCACGCCGCGATGTTGAGGCGGCCGCCGTTCAGCGCTCCCATGGCGACGGCGAATCCGCCGCCTTCGCCGCCCAGCACCTGGCTGGGATCGACACGGACACCATCGAGCACGACCTGCCGGGTGGGCTGAGCATTCCAGCCCATCTTGCGCTCATTGGCACCGAAGGACAGACCGTCGGCGTCTCCGGGAACGAGAAACGCGGTGATGCCGTGCGACCCAGATTCGCCGGTGCGTGCCATCACGACGTACACGTGGCTGGTGCCGGCACCGGAGATGAATTGCTTGACGCCATCGAGCACCCAGCCATCGTCGCCGATACGGCGGGCCGTGGTGCGCAAGGCAGCAGCATCGGATCCGGCACCCGGCTCGGTCAGGCAGTAGCTGCCGAGCTCGGCCATCTCGGTCATGGCCGGGAGCCACGTCCGGCGTTGCGCCTCGGTGCCGTGCTCGTCGATCATGCCGACCACCATGTTGTGGATCGACACATAGGCCGCGATCGTCGTGTCGCCGCGAGCGAGCTGCTCGAAGATGCGCACGGACTCGGCCCGGCCGAGATCCGAGCCGCCGATGTCGTCACCGATGCAGATGCCACCGAGGCCGAGGTCGCCAGCGCGTCGCAGGACGTCGACCGGGAAATGTCTCTGCTCGTCCCACTCGATCGCGTGCGGCTCCAGCTCGGCCTCGGCGAACTTGCGTACCGCGTCCGTGAGGGCGCGTCGTTCGGTGGTCTCCATGACTCAATCCATCGTGGGGATGACGAAGCTGGCGGCGTCCTTGGTGCCCGAAGGCCAACGCGACGTGACGGTCTTGGTCTTGGTGTAGAACCGGAA
>NZ_JBAVCB010000115.1:0-27247 GCF_049586495.1 Aeromicrobium sp.
CCGGCAGAGCGGCAAGGACGTCAAGCTGACCTCGAGCATCAAGGAGGGCATCGACCAGGAGCAGGCCAAGAAGGTCTCCAAGCTGATCCGCGACGAGGGTCCCAAGGGCGTCAAGGTGCAGATCCAGGGCGACGAGCTGCGGGTGTCGAGCAAGAAGCGCGACGATCTGCAGGAGATCATCGCCCTGGTCAAGGGCTCCGACCTCGACTTCGCGGTCCAGTTCGTCAACTACCGCTGATCCCCAGCCGATGGGGGTGAGACGGTCAGGAAGGTCACGGCAAAGCTCGCTTCGTCGTTCCACGGGACCAGGTCCCACGTCGCGAACCGTTGCTGGAGGGTGAGGCCGGCCGACACGACGTCACGGTCGAACTGCTCGACGGTGTACTCGCGGTCGGTGTGGAATCCGGTCACGATGCGGCCTCCGGGGCGCACGTGAGCGGCGACGCGACGCAGCACCTCGACCTCGCTGCCAGGGGCCAGGAACACCATCACGTTGCCGCCCATGACGACGGCGTCGAACGGGTCCTCGTCGAGGTCCAGCGAGCTCAGGTCGGCGACCTCCCACCGCGGTCCCGGGTGGTCGGTGCGAGCCGCGTCGATCAACACAGGATCGACATCAGCACCGACCACGACGTGTCCACGGTCGTGCAACGCCGCGCCGATCCGGCCCGGGCCGCAGCCCGCGTCGAGGATGCGCGAACCAGGCTCGACGATGGCGTCCATCAGCCGCGCCTCGCCGGCCAGATCGTCGCCATCAGCGGCCATCTTCCGGAATCGCTCGACATACCACTCGGAGTGGCCATCCTTGGTGTCGCTGAACCAGCGCGGAGTCGACGTGCCCATGCCGACCATGCTGCCACCCATGGTCGAGCGGAGGACTAGCATCGCGTGGTGACCACCGAGAAGCCCGTGCGCACCTCCTCGCAGAATGGCGTCCTGTTCGGCGTCGGCGCGTACCTGTGCTGGGGATTCTTCCCGCTGTACTGGCCCCTGCTCGACCCGGCGTCGGCCCTCGAGGTGCTGGCTCACCGGTTCATCTGGTCGATGGTGTTCGTGCTGGTCGCCGTCACCGCCATGCAGCGATGGAGGCCGTTCATCGCGATCGCGCGGGACCGGCGACTGATGGTGCTGCTGACATTCGCGGCCATCACGATCGCGTTCAACTGGGGGGGCTTCATCTACGGAGTCACGAGCGGGCACGTGGTCGAGACGTCGCTGGGATACTTCATCAACCCACTTGTCACCGTGCTTCTTGGGGTGTTCGTGCTCAAGGAGACGCTGCGGCCGATCCAGTGGGCCGCGGTCGGCGTGGGCGCCCTCGCGGTGCTGGTTCTTGCCATCGACTACGGTCGACCGCCGTGGATCGCCCTGCTGGTCGCCTTCTCCTTCGCGACCTACGGATTTCTCAAGAAGAAGGCAGACCTTCCCTCGTTGGAAGGGTTGGGCATGGAGACCCTGATCCTGACCCCGGTGGCCATTGGCTACCTCCTGGTTCTGGGGTTCACCGACCACCTCACCTTCGGCAGCGCAGGACCAGGAAACGTCATGTTGCTGATTGGCACCGGGGTGGTCACCGCGATCCCGTTGCTGCTGTTCAACGGTGCTGCCACCCGACTGTCGTTGACCACGATCGGACTGCTGCAGTACCTCGGACCATTCATCCAGTTCGTGCTGGGCCTGACGATCTTCGGCGAGGACATGACCTCGGCCCGCTGGGTCGGGTTCTTGCTGGTCTGGGCCGCGTTGGTCATCTTCACCACCGACGGGCTGATGAACCGGCGCCGCGCCCTGCGTCGAACCGGCGAGACCGCACCCGCGTGCTGAGGCTCAGCCGAGGCGGGTGACCACGACGTCGCAGACGTCGTAGAGGGCGCGACGGGCCGGGTTGTCGGGCAACTGCGCCAGCAGGGTTCGCGCGGCGTCTGCTTCGGTCTGCACGATGGCGCGAGCCTCATCCATGGCCGGGTGCACACGCAGCAGTGCCAACGCCTCAGCCAGCTCCTCGTCGTCGGTCAAGGGCCGCGCGAGCAGGTCCAGCAGCCTCGCATCTGCTGCATCCATCGACTTCTGAGCCAGCAGCGTGGGGAGGGTGGGCACCCCCTCGCGGAGGTCGGTGCCCGGGGTCTTGCCGGAATCGCCCGTCTCGCTGGCAATGTCGATGATGTCGTCAGCCAGCTGGAAGGCAGAGCCGATGCGCTCACCGAACTCGGTGAGGGCCGTCTCCACATCGGCGGGAGCGCCGGACATCTTGGCGCCGAACCGGGCTGAAGCGGCGATCAGCGACCCGGTCTTGTCCGCCACGACACCGAGGTAGTGGCCGAGGGCCGTGTCACCGTCCTGGGGTCCCAGGGTCTCGCGGATCTGGCCCCGCACCAGCCGAGAGAAGGTCTGCGCCTGGATTCGCACCATCTCCGGGCCCAGGTGCGAGACCAGCTCGGAGACCTGGGCGAACAGGAAGTCGCCGACCAGGATGGCCAGCGAGTTGTCCCACCGGGCGTTGGCGCTGGGCGCGCCGCGACGCTTGTCCGCTTCGTCCATGACGTCGTCGTGGTACAGCGTGGCCAGGTGCGTCAGCTCGACGACCACAGCGGCGGGCACGACGTCGTCGCGGGACGGATCGCCGAACTCGGCCGCCAGCATCGCGATCAGCGGCCGGAACCGTTTGCCGCCCGCATTCAGCAGGTGGGCTGCAGCCTCGGCGATGAAGGGTTCAGGCGCACGGGTGGCCTCCAGAAGTCGAGCCTCGACCTTCTCGACGCCCGCACTGACGCGTGCCTCCAGAGCCGGATCCTCGAAGAGAACTCCCAGACCAGACACGTGCTCCTCCTCTCGCCGCAGTGACTACTGGGCGCGTCAGCGCACGAAAGCGCCAGCGTGCTGGGCCAGGTCGAGCAATGGACCGGGCACGACACCCAGCACGACAGTCGCCGCAGCGGTCATCGCAATGACCACCGTAGTCAATCTGCCGGTCGCGGCCACGCTCGGGCCTGCGCCCACTGGATCGGTGAAGAACATCAGCACGATGACCCGCACGTAGAAGTACGCCGCGATCGCGCTGATCAGGACACCGGCCACGACCAGCGGCCAGTACCCGCCCGACCATGCGGCGCTGAACACCGCCCACTTGCCGATGAATCCGCCCGTCAGCGGGATGCCGGCGAAGGAGAGCATGAACAACGCGAAGCTGCCTGCCAGCAACGGCGACACCTTGCCCAGCCCAGCCCACTTCGACAAGTGCGTGGTCTCGCCACCGCCGTCACGCACCAGCGTGACCACGGCGAACGCGCCGATCGAGGAGATGCCGTAGATCGCGAGGTAGAACAACACGCTCGAGACCGAGGTGATGCGATCGCCATTCACCGGGCCCTGGTAGACGCCGACGAAGCCCACCAGCAGGAAGCCGGCGTGGGCGACCGAGGAGTAGGCGAGCATGCGCTTGACGTCAGTCTGCGAGATCGACACGATCGCGCCGAGGAACATCGTGATGACCGCGATGATCACGATCATCGGCCGCCAGTCCCATGACGAGCCGCCGAAGGCCACGAAGAACACCCGCATCAGCGCCAGGAAGGCGGCTGCCTTGGTTCCAGCGGCCATGAACGCGGTGACGGGAGTGGGAGCGCCCTGGTAGACGTCCGGCGTCCAGTTGTGGAACGGTGCAGCGCCGATCTTGAACAGCAGGCCGACAGCGATGAGCGCCATGCCCGCCAACAGGAGATTCTCCGAGCCGGATCGAGCCGACACAGCCGTGGCGATCTCGGACAGCCGAAAGCTGCCGGAGTAGCCGTAGACCAGCGCAATGCCGTAGAGGAAGAACACGGAGCTGAACGCGCCCAGCAGGAAGTACTTGAGTGCCGCCTCCTGACTCAGCAGGCGGCGACGACGGGCCAGGCCGCACAGCAGGTACAACGGCAGGCTCAGCACCTCGAGCGCCACGAACATGGTGAGCAGATCGTTCGACGAGGCGAACAGCATCATGCCCGACAGGGCGAACAGAGCCAGCGGGAAGACCTCGGAGTGCTCGATGCGCGCCTTGACGGCCTCGGCCTCGGCGGCCGATCCGGGGGCGTCAGCGGCGCGGCCGGTGAAGCTGCTGAGACCGCCGTCGAGACGACGCTCGGCGAACAGCAGGGTGCTGAGCAGCGCGAAGATCAGCAGGATGCCCCACGTGAACACGCCAGGCCCGTCGATCGACAGAGCGCCTTCGGCAGCAACCTGGCCTCGCCCCACGCGGGCGGCGTCGACCAGCGTGAGATCGGTGTACACCACGACGGTGTCGACGAACGCAGCGATGAGGCCCGCCACGGCGACGCCCGCCTGGATCGTGAACCGGTGCCGGCGGGGCAGGAACGACTCGACCAGCACGCCCACGATGGCGGCACCGACCACGATGAACACCGGCATCAGCAACGCGTACTGGATGTCCGGAGCGGCGATCGGCGGGCGGTCGATGACGGCGAGATGCGCGAAGCTCATCAGTGGCCTCCTTCCGCGGGAACAGTGACATCGATCGTGGTGGGTGTCCTGGGCGCCGGGTCACCCACGCCGACGCGGGACGCGACGGTGTCGATGGCCGGGTTGATGACATTGAGCAGCGGCTGCGGGAAGAATCCCAGTCCGATGATCAGGACCAGCGCCGGCGCCAGCGCCGTGATCTCGCGAGTGGTCAGATCGGTGACGCCCTCGGTGCCCGGCTGCTGCGGCCCGGTCATGGTGCGCTGGTACATGATCAGGATGTACAGCGCCGCCAGCACGATGCCTGACGTGGCGATCGTGGCCGCCGGGATCGAGCGCGTGAAGGTTCCCGCCAGGACCATGAACTCCGACACGAACGGGGCCAGTCCCGGCAGCGACAGGCTGGACAGGCCCGCGACCAGCAGCACACCGGACATGATCGGTGCGATCTTCTGCACGCCACCGAAGTCCCCGATGCTGGCCGATCCGCGGCGGGCGATCATGACGCCCGTCACGAGGAACAGCGCGGCTGTCGAGAGCCCATGGTTGAACATGTAGAGCGTCGAGCCGGCCATCGAGGTCGTGGTGAAGGCAAAGATGCCCAGCACGATGAAGCCGAAGTGCGACACCGATGTGAAGGCGACGAGCCGGCGGATGTCGTCCTGGCCGATCGCCAGCAGCGCGCCGTAGACGATGCTGACAACGGCCAGCGTGATGATGACCGGCGACGCCCAGTCGGCCGCGTTGGGGAACACGCCGAGGCACCAGATGAGCATCCCGAACGTGCCGATCTTGTCGACGACGCTGACCATCAGCACCGAGGTGCTCGGCGTCGCCTGCGCGGCGGCATCGGGCAGCCACGTGTGCAAGGGCCACAACGGCGCCTTGATCGCGAAGGCCGCCATGAAGCCACAGAACAAGAGGCGTTCGGTCGTGGTGCCCATGTCGAGCGCTTGCAGGTCGGACAGCAGGTACGAGGCCTCGCCCGCTTGCGCGCTCACGACGTACAGGCCGACGATGGCCGCCAGCATCAGCAGCCCGCCGACCAGGTTGTAGATCAGGAACTTGACCGCGGCGTACGACCGGTTGGACCCACCGAAGGAGCCGATCAGGAAGTAGAGCGGGATCAGCGTGGCCTCGAACATCACGTAGAAGAGAAACGCGTCCATCGAGGCGAAGGCCCCGATCGCGAGGCCCTCGACGGCCAGCATCCACGCCAGGTACGACGAGGTGCGACCGGGGTCGGGGAGACGGTCGCCCCAGGCGGCCAGCACGACCAGCGGGGTGAGGATCGTGGTGAGCAGGATCAGGGTGACCCCGATGCCGTTGACGCCGAGGGCATAGTGGGCGCCAAACGCCGAGATCCACTCGTGGTCGATGGTCAGCTGGTAGCCGCCGGGTCCGGTGAGGTCGAACTGCGCCAGCATCACCAGCGACAGAGCGAGGGTGATGATCGAGACGCCCAGCGCGACGACCTTGGGCCGCAGGTAGGGCGCCGGGCCGCCGCCGAGCGCGGCGACCAGCACAGCGCCGACCAGAGGAGTTGCGGCGAGGATCGTGAGGATCATGCGAGGGTCACCGCCAGGAGTACCAGGACGACGAGCAGGGCGCCGCCGAAGAGTGTGGCCGCATACGACCGGACATAGCCGGTCTGCGGCTTGCGCAGGAATTGCGAGGTGTCACCGAGCCGGTCGGCGACTCCCGTGACGAAGCCGTCGATGCCCTTGCCGTCGAGCCAGACCAGGAACCGAGTCAGATGCCGCGTGGGCAGCACCGCGATCGCGTCGTTGATCTGGTTGCCGTAGACCTCGTGGCGACCCGCGCGCGTGAAGAACGAGACCTCGGAGTCCGCAGGTGCGTCGACCGCGATCTCGCGGCGGTACAGCCACACGCCGAGCGCGACGCCAGAGGCGGCGACCAAGGTGATGATGACCGTCATGAGCCAGACCGGGATGCCGAGCTCGTGATGCTCCTCGGCTCCCACCACCGGCTCGAGCCACTCGGGAATGAAGTCGCTGATGATCAGCGCGCCACCGAGGACCGACAGGGCGCCGAGCGCCATCAGCGGAATGGTCATGACCTTGGGCGACTCGTGCGGTTCGACGCCATCGAGCCAGCGCTTCTGCCCGAAGAAGGTCATCATCATCAACCGGGTCATGTAGAACGCCGTGACACCGGCGCCGATCAACGCACCGAGCCCGACCCAGAATGATTCGGCGAACGCGGCCTCGATGATGAGGTCCTTGGAGAAGAATCCAGCGGTGCCGGGGAAGCCGATGATGGCCAGATAGCCGAGGCCGAAGGTCACGAACGTCACCGGCATGGCCGAGCGCAGGGCGCCGTAGTGCCGCATGTCGACGTCGTCGTCCATGCCGTGCATGACCGAGCCGGCGCCGAGGAACATGTTGGCCTTGAAGAAGCCGTGCGTGATCAGGTGGAAGACCGCGAAGGCGTAGCCCGCAGGTCCCAAACCGGCCGCCAGCATCATGTAGCCGATCTGGCTCATGGTCGATCCCGCCAGGGCCTTCTTGATGTCGTCCTTGGCGCAACCGATCCACGCACCGACGAGCAGCGTCACCAGGCCGACGATGATGACGGCGGTGCGGGCGGCCTCGCTGGCGTCGTAGATGCCCGATGAACGCACGACGAGGTAGACACCTGCCGTGACCATGGTGGCGGCGTGGATCAGTGCGGAGACGGGAGTGGGACCCTCCATGGCGTCGAGCAGCCAGCTCTGCAACGGCACCTGTGCTGACTTGCCACATGCGCCGAGCAGCAGCAGCAGCCCGAGCGCCGTGGCGACCGAGCCGCTGGCGCTGGTGACGGACGCGTTGACCGAGTCGATCGCCGACGTGCCAAATTGGGCGAACATCAACATGATTGCCAGCGCCATGCCGATGTCACCGACCCGGTTGACGACGAAGGCCTTCTTGGCGGCGGCCGCGGCCGACGGCTTGTGCTGCCAGAACCCGATCAGCAGGTACGACGCCAGACCGACGCCCTCCCAGCCCAGGAACAGCACCAGATAGTCGGCGGCCAGCACGAGCGTGAGCATGGCTGCGATGAAGATGTTGAGATACGCGAAGAATCGGCGGCGGCGCTCGTCGTGCGCCATGTAGCCGATCGAGTAGACGTGGATCAGCGTGCCGACACCCGTGATGAGCAGGACGAAGAGGCCTGACAACTGGTCGAAGGTGAATGACATGTCGACGTGGAAGCGCCCTGCGTCGATCCAGGTGAACAGATTCGCGGTGTGCGAGCGCTCCTCCGCATCACTGCCGACGAGATCGAGGAACAAGATCGCGCCGAAGACGAAGGAGAAGGTGGACGCCAGAGTGGCGATGAGGTGACCGAAGGCGTCGGACTCCTTGCCCCACACCAGCAGACCGAGGCCGCTGACCAGCGGAACGGCAATGAGCAGCCATTGGAGATCGAACATGTCGGTGCCCCTACGCCTTCAGCAGATTCGCGTCGTCGACCGAGATCGATCGTCGCGTGCGGTAGATGGACACGATGATGGCCAGGCCCACCACGACTTCAGCGGCGGCGACGACCATGACGAAGAAAGCCGCGACCTGCCCGTCGAGATTGCCGGTCTGGCGCGAGAAGCTGACGAAGGCCAGGTTCGTGGCGTTGAGCATCAGCTCGATGCACATGAACACCACGATGGCGTTGCGTCGCACGAGCACGCCGACCGCACCGATGGTGAACAAGATCAGCGACAGTGAGATGTACTCGTTCACTTCTCGCCTCCGCCCAGAGGTCCGTTGCCGTCGGAGTCGGTGCCATCGAGCTGACGCTGCACGGTCTCGATGTCGTCGTCGTAGCCGTCCCGCACCTGGCCACGCGCCACGATGCTGGGCGACACCGAGCCGTCGACGGCGGTGCCGTCGGGCAGGAGGGCCGGGGTGTCGACCGCGTTGTGGCGGGCGAAGACGCCCGGCGTCGGCGGGTTGCCCGGGTGCCGGCCGGTCTCGGCATAGTCGCGCATGCGCTGCAGGGCCAGACCGCTCTGGGTGGGACGGGCGAACAGCCGTTCCTTGTGCGCCAGCACCATGGCGCCCATGGCTGCAGTGATCAGCAGGGCGCTGGTGAACTCGAAAGCCAGGACGTACTTGCCAAACAGCAGCTCGGCCAGGCCGTAGGGGTTGCCGTTGCCATTGGCCGCGCTCAGGCCGATGACGGCGCCCGAGACGGTCTGACCGATCGCCAGCACGACGGTGATGCCGAACAACCCGCCGAGCAGGACGGCGATCCACCGCTGCCCGCCGATCGTCTCCGCCACCGCATCAGCGGAGTCGACGCCGACCAGCATCAGCACGAACAAGAACAGCATCATGATCGCGCCGGTGTAGACGATGATCTGCACCGCAAAGAGGAACGGGGCGTCGAGGGCGGCGTACAAGATGGCCAGGCTGATCATCACGATCGCCAGGCACAAGGCTGCGTGCACGGCCTTGCGCACGAACAGCAGGCCGAGAGCCGAGATCACCATCAGCGGGGCGAGAATCCAGAACGTGGTCATGCGGGCGGCTCTCCGCTCGTGGTCTGCACGATCGGCAGCTGCTTGCCGCGGTAGTAGTCCTGGTGGTCGTCACTGATCAACATGTCATGCGGGGGTTCGGTCATGCCCGGCAGCAACGGTGCGAGCAGATCGGTCTTCTCGTAGATCAGATCGGCGCGGTTGTTGTCGGCCAGCTCGTACTCGTTCGTCATGGTCAGCGCGCGGGTGGGGCACGCCTCGATGCACAGCCCACACAGGATGCAGCGCAGGTAGTTGATCTGATAGACGCTGCCGTACCGCTCGCCAGGGCTCATGCGATGGTCGTCGGTGTTCGACGCGCCCTCGACGTAGATGGCATCGGCCGGGCAGGCCCAGGCGCACAGCTCGCAGCCGATGCACTTCTCGAGTCCGTCCGGCCAGCGATTGAGCTGGTGCCGTCCGTGGAAGCGCGGCGCCGTGGGCACCTTCTCGAACGGGTACTGCTCGGTGACGGTCTTGCGGAACATGGTGCGGAACGTGACGCCGAACCCGGCGATCGGGTCCCACAGCGTCTCCTTGATCGGATTGCTCACGACGTGCTCCTGTCGGTGGTGGCGGGCAGCACCTGATCGCCCATGGGCGGGACCGGGTAGCCGCCGGCAAAGGCGTCGAACTCCACGGCGTCAGGCTCCGGCTCGGGTTCGGGCTTCTTCTCGGGGATCAAGAACGTGGCGAGGATCAGCACGCCGGCGACGATCGCGAACCACATCAGGGCGTCTTGGCCCAACATGTCCTCGCTCTTGAGCTTGCGGATCAGTCCGACCGCGATGATCCAGACCAACGAGACCGGAATGAGGATCTTCCAGCCGAAGTTCATGAACTGGTCGTAGCGCATCCGCGGCAGGGTGCCGCGCAACCAGACGAAGAAGAAGATGAAGCCCAGCGTCTTGAGGAAGAACCACAGCACGGGCCACCAACCCTCGTTGGCGCCGGCCCAGACGGTGCCGATGCCGAAGGGTGCCCGCCAGCCGCCGAGGAACAAGGTCGTGGCGAGTGCCGAGACCGTGACCATGTTGACGTACTCGGCCAGGAAGAACAGGGCGAACTTCAGCGAGGAGTACTCGGTGTGGAAGCCACCGACCAGCTCGCCCTCGGCCTCGGGGAGGTCGAACGGCGCGCGGTTGGTCTCACCGACCATCGCGATGACGTAGATCACGAATGAGGGGAACAGCGGCAGGAAGTACCAGAGGTCGGTCTGCGCGTCGACGATCTCGGAGGTTGACATCGAGCCGGCGTACATGAACACCGACACGAACGACAGACCCATCGCGACCTCGTAGGAGATGACCTGGGCGCTGGAGCGCAGTCCGCCGAGCAGAGCGTAGATCGAGCCGGAGGACCAGCCGGCCAGCACGATGCCGTAGACCCCGATCGAGGTGACGGCCAGGATGTAGAGCACCGCGACTGGCAGGTCGGTGAGCTGCAGCGGCGTGACCGTGTCGGTGAAGGGGATGCGCGCCTCGGGACCGAACGGGATGACTGCCCAGGCGAGGAACGCCGGGATTGTAGCGAGGATCGGGGCCAGGATGTAGACGACCTTGTCGGCCGCCTTGACGATGATGTCTTCCTTGAGCGCCAGCTTCACGCCGTCGGCGAGGCTTTGCAGCAGTCCGAACGGACCGTTGACGTTGGGGCCGACACGGTGCTGCATGCGGGCCACGACGCGACGCTCGAACCAGATGTTGAACAGCGTGTAGACCAGCAGAAAAGCGAAGATCAGCACCGCCTTGAGGATGATGACCCAGACCGGCTCGTTGCCGAAGATGTCACTCACGATGCATCTCCGTTCGCCGCACCGAGGCTGACATGGCCGCCATGGGCCACGCCGAGCGATGACGCGAGGCTGATGCCGTTGTTGGCCGGCGCCCAGACGACACCGTCGGGCAGATCCGCGACCGCCGAGGGGAAGGTGACGCTCCCGGACTCGGTGGACACCGTGGCTGGTTCGCCGGGCTCGACATCGAAGGCCTTGAGGGTGGCCTCGCTGGCCAGCAGCACTGCCGGACGTTCGGTGGCGTGATACTCCTTCTGGCCATCCTGTCCGCGGGCGTCGTCGACCAGCTGGCGCCAGGTGGCGAGCACGACCTGGCGCTTGGGCGCGACGTCGTCAGCCAGCGCAACCTGGGGGGCCGTGGAGCGCTCGCCGTCCCACGGACCGAGCTCGTCGAGCGCCGCGCGGGCCGCCGAGACGGTCCGAAATCCCAGCGGGCGGCCGAGCTCTTCGGCGATGCCGGCCAGCACCCGGATGTCGGTCAACGAGTTGGGTTCATGCAGCACGGCGGGGAAGGGACGCACGCGGCCTTCCCAGTTGATGAACGATCCCGGTCGCTCGACCATCGGGGCCACGGGAAGCACGACATCTGCGGCCTCGGTGACCTCGCTGCGGCGCACCTCGAGGCTGACGAGGAAGGGCACCTTGGCCAGCGCGGCTCGAGCCGTGAGTGCGTCGGGCAGATCGTCGATCTCGACTCCACCGACCACCAGTGCCTTGAGGCCGCCGGTGGAGGCGGCCTTCAAGATCGCGGACGCGTCCCGCCCGACCTTGGCGGGAAGCGAGGTGACGCCCCAGGCGGCGGCGGCATCGGCGCGCGCCTCGGCGTTGTCGACCGGGCGACCGCCCGGCAGCAGACCGGGCAGACAACCAGCGTCAACCGCGCCGCGATCGCCCGCGCGACGCGGAATCCACGCGACCCGCGCTCCGGACAAGGACGCCGCCGCCGCGACAGCGCTGAAGCCGCCGGGGACGGACGCGATGCGCTCGCCGACGCAGATGACGCTCTGGGCGTCCAGCTCGAGGGCTGCGACGGCAGCCGCTTCGTGACCGGGGACGGTCTGGACCAGCTTCCCGTTCATCTTGGTCAGGCCGCGGGTGGCGTGACTGGCGACCGACACGATCTGGACGCCAGACTCCTTGGCAGCGCGACGCAGCCGCAGGAACACGGTGCCGGCCTCATCCTCTGGTTCCAGTCCGACGAGGACGACCGTGGACGCGCGCTCCAGGTCCGCGAAGGTGACGCCGAGGGCGGTGCCCCCCACGTGCGAGGCGAGGAACGCGGCTTCCTCGTCGGAGTGCGCGCGGGCCCGGAAGTCGACGTCGTGCGTGCCGAGCACGGCGCGCGCAAACGTTGAGTAGGCAAAGGCATCCTCGACGGTGAGCCGGCCGCCTGGCAGCACACCGACCTTGCCCTTGGCCGAGGCCAACCCCCGCGCAGCGGCAGCCAGGGCAGCTGGCCACGACGCGGTCTGCAGCACGCCGTTCTCGTCGCGTACCAGCGGCGACGTGAGACGGTCAGCCTCGGTGGCGTACGTGAAGCAGAACCGATCCTTGTCGGTGATCCACTCTTCGTTCACCTCAGGATCGTTGCCGGCCAGGCGGCGCATGACCTTGCCGCGGCGATGATCGACACGGATCGCAGATCCGCTGGAATCGTGCTCGGCGATCGACGGCGTGGACACCAGGTCGAAAGGGCGCGATCGGAAGCGGTAGTCGGCGCTGGTCAGCGCCCCGACGGGGCAGATCTGGATCGTGTTGCCGGAGAAGTAGGAGCTGAACGGCTGCTCTTCATAGATGCCGACCTGCTGCTGGGAGCCGCGGTCCAACAGCTCGATGAAGGGGTCGCCGGCGATCTGTTCGGAGAATCGGGTGCAGCGGGCGCACAGCACGCAGCGCTCGCGGTCGAGCAGCACCTGCTCGCTGACCTTGATCGGTTTGGGAAACGTGCGCTTGGTCTCGACGAAGCGCGATTCGCCTGCACCGTGGGTCATCGACTGGTTCTGCAGGGGGCACTCCCCGCCCTTGTCGCAGACCGGGCAGTCGAGCGGGTGGTTGATCAACAAGAACTCGAGATTGCCGCGCTGGGCCTTGGCTGCGACCTCGGAGGTGACCTGGGACTGCACGACCATGCCGTCGGCGACCTCGATGGTGCACGACGCCTGCGGCTTGGGGAAGCCGCGGCCGTTACCGGCGTCGGGGATGTCGACCAGGCACTGGCGGCAGGCTCCCACCGGTTCGAGCAGGGGGTGGTCGCAAAAACGCGGGATCTCGACGCCGATGACTTCAGCAGCGCGGATCACCAAGGTGCCCTTGGGAACGCTGACCTCGACGTCGTCGATGGTCAGGGTGACCAGCTCGACCGGGGTCGTCGACTCGGGCGTCGTCTCGATGGTCATACCGAGACCTCCTGGGGAAACAGCGTGGACGTGGCCGGCGAGAAGAGCTCGGCCGACGGCGTGTGCATGCCTGCCTCGAACTCCTCGCGGAAGTACTCGATGGCCGAGGTGATCGGGCTGGTGGCTCCATCGCCAAGCGCACAGAACGATCGCCCGAGGATGTTGTCGCACAGGTCGACCAGCAGGTCGATGTCGCGTTCCTGGCCCTCACCTCGATTGAGACGGTCGAGGATCTGGACCAACCAGTAGGTTCCCTCGCGACATGGTGTGCACTTGCCACAGGACTCGTGCCTGTAGAACTCGGTCCAGCGCAGCACACACCGAACGACCGAGGTGGTCTGGTCGAAGATCTGCAAGGCACGCGTGCCGAGCATGGATCCGGCAGCACCGACGGACTCGTAGTCCAGCGGCATGTCGAGGTGTTCGGCGGTGAGCAACGGGGTGGACGATCCGCCGGGGGTCCAGAACTTGAGCTCGCTGCCCTCGCGCATCCCGCCCCCGAGATCGATCAACTCGCGCAGCGTGATGCCCAGCGGCGCCTCGTACTGACCGGGGGTCTTGACATGACCAGACAAGGAGTAGAGGACGAACCCATTGGACTTCTCGGTGCCCAGACCGGCGAACCACTCCTCGCCTTCGCGCACGATGGCGGGGACCGACGCAATGGACTCGACGTTGTTGATGACGGTGGGCGAGGCGTACAGGCCAGCGACGGCCGGGAACGGCGGACGCAGACGCGGCTGGCCGCGACGGCCTTCCAGCGAGTCCAGCAGTGCCGTCTCCTCGCCACAGATGTAGGCACCGGCTCCTGCGTGGATGACCAGGTCGATGCTGACGCCTGAGCTGAGGATGTTCTCACCGAGGTAGCCGGCTGCATAGGCTTCGCGACAGGCCGCCTGCAGGCGACGGATGACGTGCAGCACCTCGCCACGCACGTAGATGAACGCATGCTGAGCGTTGATCGCGTGAGCGGCGATGATGACGCCCTCGATCAGCGTGTGCGGCGTGGCCATCATGAGCGGGATGTCCTTGCAGGTTCCCGGCTCCGACTCATCGGCGTTGACCACGAGGTACTTGGGTTTGGGATTGTCCTGCGGAATGAAGCCCCACTTCATGCCCGTGGGGAAACCTGCGCCGCCTCGTCCACGGAGCCCGGACTCCTTGACCATCTCCACGACGTCCTCGGGCTTCATCGCCAAGGCCTTCTCGAGGGCGTCATACCCACCGGTCTCGCGGTAGGCGGCCAAGGTCCAGGCGCGGTCGTTGCCCCAGTCAGCGCTGAGGACTGGCGTCAAGGGGTCAGTCATGGTCAGAACCTCCACCCTCGACGTCGGCATCGCTCTGGTCGGCGACGGTCTCGCTCTCGGCGCGCGCCGTGTCGGCTTCCTGGACTGCTTCCGCCGCGCCGTCGGCCGGCGTGGAGCCGCCCTGGGAGCCTCCGGCGTTCCACCCGTTGGCCTTGGCGATGTCCAGGCCGACCAGTGACGCGGGGCCCGCAGTCGGGCCTTCGTCGACTCGGCCGTCCTCGAAGCCGGCGATGACCCGCTCGGCCTCGCGCCACGAGGTGATCGTGCCGCCGCGGGTGCTCTGCACCGTCTCGCCGGCCCGCAGCTGGTCGACCAGCTCAATGGCTGACTCCGGGGTCTGGTTGTCGAAGAATTCCCAGTTGACCGTCATGACCGGCGCGTAGTCGCATGCCGCATTGCACTCGATGTGCTCGAGGGTGACCTTGCCGTCATCGGTGGTCTCGTCGTTGCCGACCTCGAGGTGACCCTTGAGCCGCTCGAAGATCAAGTCGCCGCCCATGACAGCGCACAGCGTGTTGGTGCAGACGCCGACGTGGTGCTCGCCCATCGGTCGGCGCTTGTACATCGTGTAGAACGTCGCGACGCCAGACACCTCGGCCGCGCTGATGTTCAGGATGTCGGCGCAGATCTCCACGCCCTCGTTGGTGACACAGCCCTCGGTGGACTGGACCAGGTGCAGCATGGGCAGCAGCCCGGACCGGGCCTGCGGATAGCGAGCCGCAATCTCACGCATCTCGGCGATCGTCGTGTCCGACAGCGTCATCGGTCGACACCTCCCATCACGGGGTCGATGCTGGCGATGGCAACGATGACGTCGGAGAGCATGGAGCCTTCGCTCATGACCGAGGTGGCCTGCAGGTTCACGAACGACGGATCGCGGAAGTGGGCGCGGTACGGACGAGTGCCGCCATCGGAGACGACGTGGCAGCCGATCTCACCGCGCGGCGCCTCGATGGCGCCATACGCCTGACCCGGCGGAACGCGGAATCCTTCGGTCACGATCTTGAAGTGATGGATCAACGCCTCCATCGACTCACCCATGATGTGGCGGATGTGCTCGGCGGAGTTGCCCTGGCCGTCGGCGCCCACGCTCAGCTGCGAGGGCCACGCAATCTTCTTGTCCGCGACCATGACCGGCATGCCCTGCATCTGGGCGAGGCGCTCGGTGGCCTGTTCGACGATCTTGATGGACTCCCACATCTCGTCGAGCCGGATGCGGAACCGGCCGTAGGCGTCCGGCTCGTCGCGGGTGACGACCTCGAAGTCGTAGCTGTCGTAGCCCCAGTACGGCTGCTTGGTGCGCAGATCCCAGTCGAAGCCCGTGGATCGCAGGACCGGTCCGGTCATGCCCAGCGCCATGCACCCGGCGAGGTCGAGGTAGCCGATGTCCTTCAGGCGGCCCTTGAAGATGGGGTTGGCATTGCACAGTGCCGCGTACTCGGGCAGACGCTTCTTGAGCAACCTGACAGCCGCGCGTACCTGCTCGATCGCACCGTCGGGCAGGTCTTGCGCGACGCCACCGGGGCGGAAGAACGCGTGATTCATGCGCAACCCGGTGATGGTCTCGAAGATGTCGAGGATGATCTCGCGGTCGCGGAAGCCGCACGTCATGACCGTGAGCGCGCCGATCTCCATGCCGCCGGTGGCGATGCACACCAGGTGCGAGCTGATCCGGTTCAGCTCCAGCAGGAGGACACGCATCACCTCTGCCTTCTCGGGAACCTCGATCTCCAGCAGCTTCTCCACGCCCATGACGTAGGCAGCCTCGTTGGAGAACGGCGCGACGTAGTCCATGCGCGTGCAGAACGTGACGCCCTGCGTCCAGGTGCGGTACTCCATGTTCTTCTCGATGCCGGTGTGCAGATAGCCGATGCCGGGACGAGCATCGCGAACCGTCTCGCCGTCGATCTCCAGGACGAGGCGAAGCACTCCGTGGGTGGACGGGTGCTGCGGGCCCATGTTGATGACCATGCGGTCACCTTCGACGCCCGCAGCGTCGATGGTGTCCCAGTCCTGACCGGTGACGGTGAACACCGGACCCTCGTGGGTGTCGGTGGCGCCGGCGTAGGGGTCTTGGGTGGTGGTCACGAGTAGCTCCTGCGCTCGTCCGGTGGTGCGATGGTGCCGCCCTTGTACTCCACGGGAATGCCGCCCAGGGGGTAGTCCTTGCGTTGGGGGTGGCCCGGCCAGTCATCCGGCATCAGGATGCGGGTGAGTGCGGGGTGGCCGTCGAAGACGACGCCAAACATGTCCCACGTCTCGCGCTCGTGCCAGTCGGCGGTCGGGTAGATCGCCACGACGCTCGGGATGTGCGGCTCGGAGTCAGGGGCCGAGACCTCGACGCGGATGCGGCGGTTGTGGGTCATCGAGAGCAGGTGGTAGGCCACGTGGAGCTCGCGGTCGGTGTCGTGCGGGAAGTGCACGCCACTGATGCTGGAACAGAATTCAAAGCGCAGCGACTGAGCGTTGCGCAGCTGGGTGACCACCTCGAGCAGCTCCGAGGGACGGACGTGGAAGGTGATCTCGCCGCGGTCGATGACGACCTTCTCGATGGCTCCCTCAGGGACCAGCGCAGCGAGGTCGTCAGCCACCTGGTCGTACCAGCCGCCGAAGGGGCGGGAGGCCGCGCCGGGCATGACAACCGGGCGGGTGAGTCCGCCGAAACCGCTGGTGTCACCGGTGCCGTGGGCGCCGAACGCTCCTTCGCGGACCTCGACGATCTCGAGATTGCGGGGGTCGTTCTCGGCCAGCTCCGGCGCGATGGTCTTCGACAGATCCTGGGTCTCGTCACTCATCGCATGAGGCCCTTCATGGCCGAGGTCGGCGTGGCGAGCAGCGCCACCTTCTCCTGCTCGGCAATCTGGGCGACCCGGTTCGCGCCGAGCTTCTCGTTCTGGATCTGGTCGTGCAACTTCAGGATCGCGTCGATCAGCATCTCGGGACGGGGCGGGCAGCCCGGCAGGTACATGTCGACCGGCACGACGTGGTCGACGCCCTGCACGATGGCGTAGTTGTTGAACATGCCGCCGGAGCTGGCGCAGACGCCCATCGCTATCACGTACTTGGGGCCGGCCATCTGGTCGTAGATCTGACGCAGGACAGGAGCCATCTTGTTGCTGACGCGGCCGGCGACGATCATCAGATCGGCTTGGCGCGGCGAGGGGCGAAAGACCTCCATGCCGAAGCGCGAGGAGTCGAAACGGGGGGCGCCGAAGGTCATCATCTCGATGGCACAGCACGCCAGGCCGAAGGTGGCCGGCCAGAACGACGCCTTGCGCATGTAGCCGGCGAGTCCCTCGACGGTCGAGAGCAGAACTCCGCTGGGCAGCTTCTCTTCTAGTCCCATTCCAGACCTCCACGTCGCCAGACGTATGCGTAAGCGATGAACACGGTGATCATGAAGATGAACATCTCGATCAGACCGAACCAGCCGAGCGAGTCGAAGGCGACGGCGAACGGGTAGAGGAAGATGATCTCGATGTCGAAGACGATGAACAGCATCGCGATGATGAAGTAGCGGATCGAGATCTTGCCCCCGCCCTCCGGCAGCGGGCTGGGCTCGATACCCGACTCGTAGCGGTCGAGCTTGGCCCGGTTGTACCGCTTGGGACCGGTCATGCTGCCCGCGAGGATGCTGAAGATCGCGAACCCGGCGGCAAGGGCGCCCAACGCCAAGATCGGGGTGTACTCCGTCATCACACATCCCTCCACGTGCGCTTGTGAAATCCTTCACAACGTGTCTTGGGAGACACCCTACGCCCGCGCGGGGGCCGGTGTAACTTAGGTCACGCTAAGTCAGGCGGCATCGGCAGAAAGTCGACGGTCGGCTGATTCTGCAGGGGCGGTCTGGCCGGACGGCAGGCTCCAGGTGATGACGTCGTGAGACTTCATCTGGTGGTGTCGTTCGCACAGTGGCCAGAGGTTCGCCCCAACGGTCTTGCCGTGGGGCCAGGGTCGTCGATGGTCGAACTGGCACATATCGGCCGCCTTGGTGCAGGTCGGTGCCTGACAGGTGCCGTGTGCGAAGGTCAGTGCCTTCTTGAGGGTGTCGGGGGCGAATCTGCCGGCGTAGTGATGTTCGAGGACATTGCCGTTGGTGTCGACCAGGAGCTTGTGCCAGAACGGGTGCTCGGTTGAATCGGTGATCCATCGGGCGGGGACGATGAAGGTGCCGTCCGCGGCGATGGCTGGTGCGTCTGACAGGCCGACGAGGGTTTGGGCGTCGATGACCACGGCGATGTCGGAACCGACCGCCGCGTCGCCGTTGTCGGTGGTGGTGGTCCAGGCGGCGAGCAGATCGGCGCGGCGTTGGGCGACGGTGCGGTCGTCGCCGGTGATCTTTCTGGCCTCGAAGATCAGCCGCTTGTCGATCGCCGCGGCCATGTGCGAGGGCAGGTAGGCGTTCAGCCAGGACATGCCGTCCTCACCGTGACGACGGAGACGTGGCGGTCGGCCCGCTCTGCTTCGGCGCGTTCGTTGAACAGGTCGGCCTCGACCCGAGCCACGAACCGCCGCAGCCAACCGCGCAGCTCGATGCTCGTGTGGGTGGTGGCATAACTAATGACCTTGGAGTCCAGCCTCGCGACCGAAGCGGGTCGGTGCAGCTTGTCGATGGAGTCGGCGATCATCGTGATCCGGTACGCATCGACGCTTCCGGCGGCGAAAGCCGCCCACACCGTGGGCGCCTGGTCGCGGACCGTCTCCGCACACGACAGCCTGCGGTGGACCTGCCCTTCGGACAGGCGCATCGCGACCGCGATCTCCAGTGCGATCGACCGCAGCTGAGCCTGCCGCTTGAAGTACTCCGGGGTGGCTGAGTACTCGGCGGCCAGCCGGTCGGAGTAGGCCAGCATCTCAGCCCAGACCGCATGCTCCGCGGCCGCACACGTCTGAGCCGCTGCGGTCAGCCGAACCTCGGGATTTCGCTGCGATTGCTGCATATATCAAACCTAGAGCCGGGGTCTGACAACGCCCTTCAACACTTGCGGGCTTGCGACACCTCGTGTCACCACGTCGCCACCCGGCGGGCGGGTCAGGCGGGCTTGACGGCGTGGTGCAGGGCGACAATGCCGGCCGAGAGGTTCTTCCAGGTGGTGGGACCCCAGCCTGCTGCTTCCATCTGAGCGGCGAGGCCTCGCTGGTCTGGCCAGGCGCGGATCGACTCGGCCAGATAGACGTACGACTCGGGGTTGGACGAGATGGCGCGGGCCACGCGAGGCAGCGCCTTCATCAGGTAGTTGGTGTAGATCGAGCGGAACGGCTTCCAGGTGGGAGCACTGAACTCGCAGACCACGATGCGGCCACCGGGACGGGTCACCCGCAGCATCTCAGCCAGGCCCACCGACGGATCGGCGATGTTGCGCAGTCCGAACGAGATGGTGACGGCGTCGAAGGTGTCGTCGCCGAAGGGCAGCTTCATGCCGTCGCCCGCGGTGAAACCGAGCCCGGGCTTGGCCTCCTTGCCCACCTGCAGCATGCCGATGGAGAAGTCGCAGGGCACGACCGTGGCGCCAGCGTCGGCGAACGGCTGGCTCGAGGTGCCCGTTCCAGCGGCCAGATCGAGAATGACCTCGCCGGGCTTCGGCATGACCATCTCCACGACCCGCTTGCGCCAGCGGCGGTCCTGGCCGAGCGACAGGACGTCGTTGGTCACGTCGTACTTCGCAGCAACGCCGTCGAACATCCGGGCGACGTCACGGGGATCCTTGTCCAGTCCGGCTCGAGTCACTCCTCAAGCCTACGGCGGTGGCGGCAACCCACCCACCTGAGGTTGCGGGGGCGGGCTTTCGGGCACACGACTAAACTCAGGCATTGTGAGCAACCCCGTTCTGGCCGACGTCCTCGGACCCCTGGTGATCCGGTCCGCGCCGATCCCAGACCCCGGCGCGCTGCTCGCACTCCTTCCCCCGGATGACGCCTTTGCCTGGGTCCATCACGGAGACGGCTTGATCGGCTGGGGCCGAGCCGCCGAGTTCACCTGCTCGGGAACCGGCCGTTTCGACGACGCCGCGCAGTGGTGGCGTGAGCTGTCGTCCCACGCCGTCGTGCGTGATGACGTGGACCTGCCCGGTTCGGGTCTGGTCGCCTTCGGGTCCTTCACCTTCACCGACGACGCCAAGGGCAGCGCGTTGGTGGTGCCCGACGTCGTGATCGGTCGCCGCGGCGGACAGACCTGGCTCACGGTCGTCGGTCACGGCATCACCGCAGTGCCGCGGGTGGTCGTCGGTGACGCACCCACCGATCCCGTCGGAGCCACGTTTGCCGACGGTCCGGTCGACAGCATCACCTGGCAGGGCCTGGTCGCCGAAGCCGTCCGCCGCATCAACGGCGGAGCACTCGACAAGGTCGTCCTGGCGCGAGATCTGGTCGCCACGCTCGATCAGCCGATCGACGTCCGCGCCCCCCTCACTCGACTTGCGGCTCAGTACCCCAGCTGCTGGACGTTCCACGTCGACGGCTTCTTCGGCTCGACCCCCGAGATGTTGGTCCGGCTCGAACGCGGCCTCGTCACCTCACGGGTGCTGGCTGGCACGATCCGTCGCACGGGCGACGACACCCACGATCTGGCACTGGCTGGCTCGCTGGCTCGTTCCAGCAAGGACCTCGAGGAGCACGAGTACGCCGTCCGGTCGGTCGCCGACGCGCTCGCCCCCCACTGCACCAGCATGAACGTGCCGGAGACGCCCTTCGTGCTGCATCTGCCCAACGTGATGCACCTGGCCACCGACGTCACTGGCGTCATGAAGAACGGCGCCAGCGCGCTGACCCTGGCCGCCTCGCTGCACCCTTCGGCCGCCGTGGGGGGCACCCCCACGGACCAGGCCGTACGCCTGATCGCGGAGATCGAGCTGCTGGACCGCGGCCGCTACGCCGGGCCGGTCGGCTGGATCGACAGCAATGGCGACGGCGAATGGGGCATCGGACTACGTTCGGCGCAGATCGAGGACGGCGGCACCACGGTGCGGCTGTTCGCCGGTTGCGGCATCGTGGCCGACTCGGTGCCCGGCGACGAGCTCGCCGAATCCAACGCCAAGTTCATCCCGGTTCGCGACGCGCTGGCCTGAGCCAGCGCTCCATCAGCGCTGGCCCAGATTCTCTGGTGCCGGCCAGCGGGGACTCAGCGAGTCGCCCGATGAGGTGCCGGCGAGACGACGCTTGACCCACGGTCCGGCGTGCTCGCGCGCCCATGCCAAATTGGCCTGCCGGCGCTCGCGGTCCGACAGCACCGGTCGGTCGACCAGTGGCAGCGGCTCCAGGTCGTGGGCCACGCCGAGGGCGTCCAGCACGGCCATGGCCATGCGCTGGTGACCTGGCGCGGCCATGTGCATCCGGTCGGTGTCCCACATGCGGTCGTCGCGATATTCGCGCAGCCGCCAGAAGTCGACCAGCGTGGTGTGGTGACGTTCTGCCACCTCGCGCACCAGCTCGTTGTAGGTGGCGAAACGACCTCGCAGGGCCCCGAAGATCGGGTGCGTGCCGGGGTCGTAAGCGGTGAACAGCACCACGTGCGCACCACCGGCCACCAGGCGCCCGACCGCCTCGTCGTACGCCTCGACCAGCCCATCGATGTCCACCCGCGGGCGCAGCACGTCGTTGGCGCCCGCGTAGAGGCTGACCAGGTCCGGGCGCATGGACAGCGCCGGTTCGATCTGCTCCGCCAGGATCGGCAGGAGCTTGCGTCCCCGGATGGCCAGGTTTCCGTACATCAAATGGGGCTCGTGGCCGGCTAGGACTGCCGCGACTCGATCGGCCCACCCCCGCACGCCGTTGGGCAGATCAGGGTCGTGATCGCCCACGCCCTCGGTGAAGGAGTCACCGAGGGCCACGAAACGACGAAACGTCACGCTTACTTCAGCGTCTGCTTGCCGCCATGCATGACGGTGATCAGCGAGGCGACCTTGGCGTCGAGCTTCGCATCGCGCGAGAACGACGTGAGCATCATGATCGGCTTGAACTTCTGCCGGGTGATGGCGTGGGCGTAGGTGAACTCCTTGAGCCCGTCCGGTCCGTGGATGCGGCCGAAGCCGGACTGGCCCACGCCGCCGAATGGCAGGCTCGGCACGCCTGCGAAAGCGATGACCGAGTTGACCGACGTCATGCCCGCACGGATGCGTCGGGCGATGTCCATGCCGTTCTTGCCGGAGAAGACCGCACCGGCCAGCCCGTACTCGGTCGCATTGGTCAGGGCCACCGCCTCGTCCATGCTGGCCACCGGATTGATGGCGAGTGTCGGTCCGAAGGTCTCCTCGGTGATCGCTGTGGAGTTCTCGGGCACGTTGGTCAGGATCGTCGGCTGCACGAACCGCTCACCGACGGCGTCGGCGCCACCGATGGCGACACCAGCACCCTTGGCGATCGCGTCGTCGATGTGCCGCTTGATGATCTTCAGCTGCGACGGCATCGTGATCGGGCCGATCTTGGCGCCGGCGTCGTCGCCGGCGCGCAGTCCCTGGGCCTGCCTGGTGATTTCAGTGACGAAGGAGTCGAACACCTTCTCGTGCACGTACACGCGTTCGGTGCCGATGCAGGTCTGGCCGGCGTTCGACATGCCGCCCCACAGTGCGGCCTCGGCGGCCTTCTCCAGGTCGGCGTCCTCGTCGACGATCAGCGAGTCCTTGCCGCCGGCCTCGATGAGAACCGGAGTCAGATTCTCGGCGCAAGCGGCCATGACCTTCTTGCCTGTCGCCCCCGACCCGGTGAAGGCCAGCTTGTCCACGGCGGCGGTGCACAGCGCGTTGCCGGTCTCGCCCAGGCCGGTCACGACCTGCAGGACGGGCCTGCCCCCGACGACTTCCGAGAACGTGTCGGCGAGCCACTGGCCCACACCCGGCGTGTACTCACTGGGCTTGAAGACCACGGTGTTGCCGGCAGCCAGGGCGTAGGCGATCGAGCCCATCGGGGTGAAGACTGGATAGTTCCACGGCCCGATGACGCCGACGACGCCGAGGGCGTTGTACTCAACCGTGGCGGCCTGGTTGGCCATCAGCAGACCCGAGCTGACCTTCTGCGGGCCCAACACCTTCTTGGCGTGCTTCGCCGCCCACGCGATGTGGTCGATGGCCAGGATGATCTCCAGCTGGGCGTCGCCGTGCGGCTTGCCGGTCTCTCGGTGCGAGAGGTCGGCCAGCTGGGCGAGGCGACGCGTGATGACGCTGCGCCAGGTGAGCAGGTACTCGCCGCGCTCCTTGAACGACAGCGCACCCCACCAGTCGGCCGCTTCGCGAGCGCGGGCCACGGCTGCGTCGACGTCGGCCTTGCTGGCCACGGCGTGGGTGCCGACGACGTCGCCGTTCGCCGGGTTCAGAGAGTCGAACGTGGGGGTGGGCGCACCGGTGTCGGTGGTGGGTTCCAGCGTGGCGGTCATCGTGACTCCTTGATGAGGTCGGCGCACTTCTCGCCGATCATGATGGTGGGGGCGTTGGTGTTGCCGCGTGGCACGCGCGGCATGACGGAGGCGTCGGCGACCCGCAGGCCCTCGACGCCGTGAACCCTGAGCTCAGGATCGACGACGCTGCCCTCCACGGTACCCATCGCACATGTGGCAACAGGGTGGTAGAGCGTCTGCCCGAGCTTGCCGATCGTGCTGATGATCTCGTCGTCAGTGGGGTTGCGCGTAGCCGGCTCCCACGGGGCCTCGATCAGCGTCGCGAACGGTCCTTGCTGCACGATCTCCAGGGCGCGGCGGTAGCCCGCGATCATGGCTTCCAGATCGGCGCGGTCGTCGAAGTAGCCCGCGTCGATCTCGGGGTGCCAGGACGGATCGGCCGAGCGCAGCCGCAGCTGGCCGCGGCTCTGCACGTTGACCAGGGTTCCGGCCACCGTCACCCCGCGACGGGTGGGCTCATGCATGCCGTTGTCGTAGAACCCCGTCGGGGCGAGGTGGAACTGCATGTCGGGCACAGCGAGGTCGTCGCGGGACTTGAAGAAGCCGCCAGCCTCACCGACGTTCGACGCCAGCGGCCCCTTGCCCGTGGCACGCCACTTGAGCACGTTGCCAAGACTGAGCTTCTCGGCCAGGTCCGAGGTGTCCTTGGTGTACAGGAGCAGGCCCGACGCCGGGTGGTCTTGCAGGTTCTGGCCGACTCCGGCGGAGTCGACCACGACGTCGATGCCGTGCTCGCGCAGGTGCGCGCCAGGACCGATGCCCGAGAGCATGAGCAGCTGCGGGCTGTTGACGGCCCCGCCGCTGAGGACGATCTCGCGGTCTGCCCGGACCACCACGGACTCGCCGTGGCGGCGGTAGGCCACCCCCGTCGCATGGGTGCCGTCCATCACGATCTTGGTCACGAAGGCTCCGGTGCGCACCGTCAGGTTGGTGCGCTCCATGGCGGGGCGGATGTAGGCATCGGCGACCGACCATCGCCGACCCTTCTTGCACGTCACCTGGTACTGCCCGGCTCCGTCCTGCTGGGCGCCGTTGAAGTCGTCGTTCCGCTTCATGCCGGAGGCCACCGCTGACTCGACGAATGCCGTGCTCAGCTCGTGCGTGAAGACCCGGTCCTCGACCCAGAGCGGGCCGGTGGTGCCGTGGTACTGGTCGGACAGTCGCTGATTTCCTTCAGCCTTCTTGAAGTAGGGAAGAACGTCGTCATGTCCCCAGCCGTCGGCACCGTACCCATCGCGCCACTCGTCGAAGTCGGCGTGATTGCCGCGGATGTAGATCATGGCGTTCATGGAGGTGCACCCGCCGAGCGCCTTCATCCGCGGCCAGTACGCGCGACGACCAGCCAGGTGTTTTTGCGGCGTGGTCTCGTAGTTCCAGTCCCACTTGGTCTTGAACAGTGCCGAGAACCCGATCGGCATCTTGATCATCTCGTCGTCGTCCTCGGGACCAGCCTCCAGCAGCAGCACGCTGATGGCGGGGTCTTCACTCAGACGGGCGGCGACCACGCCACCGGCGCTGCCAGATCCGATCACGATGTAGTCGAAGTTCTCGTCGGCCATGGTCTCCTCGTTCGACAGGGGGTGACGTCGTTTCCAACCTAGTCTCCCCGAACCAACCGTGCCACAACTACTGTCATCGTGACGCGAGAGCAGTCCGCACGGCTGACGAGATCGCGGCCGTCAGCTCACGGCGGTGCGCTCGATCGATCGGCACCTCGATCACCCGAAGACCGGCGATCGGCTCGGCGAGAACACCCGCCAGCTGTGCGGGGCTGACCTGCTGGTGAGTCACCCCGTAGCCGGCGCAGAGCGCCCCGATGCTCGCGCCGGTCGGCGTCGCGTAGACCCGCTCGAAGGAGTCGGCATACGCAGGCGCCCCCTGCTCCAAGGTGCTGAAGATGCTGCCGCCGTCGTCATTGACCACGACGATCGTCAGGTCCGGCCGCGGTTCGGCCGGTCCCACCAGCAGTCCGTTGCTGCCGTGCAGGAAGGTCAGGTCGCCGACGTAGGCGATCGCGCGGCTGGATGGACGCGCCAAGGCCGCCCCGATGGCGGTGGAGAGGGTGCCGTCGATGCCGGCCAGCCCGCGGTTGGCGATCAGCAGTCGGCGCTCCCCCACCACGTACGGACGCGCCACCAGATCGAGATCGCGGATCGGGCTGGACGAGCCGATGAACAGCAACCCCCCCGGGGGGACGGCAGCATGCACGGCGTTGGCGACGTCGTACCCGGTGCTGCCGTCGAGCAGATCGTCGATCGCAGCCGTCGCAGCAGCGTCGGCCGCATGCCACTCGGCCAGCCAGCCCGGTTCGTCGGGATCGGACCGGAGCTCTGCTCCGTCGACGAACCGAACATTCGCGCCAGCCGGTACCGGGAAAGTCCGCTGGTTGCCCACGTGAACGATCTCGATGTCGGTCCGAGACAGCAGCTGGGTGACCGGCCGCGAGAGCGTCGCGTGGCCGAAGCTGATGACTCGCTCGATCCGCTCGGCGACGGGCGAGTGAGCCAGGACCAGCCGGTACGCCACCAGCGCCTCACCATTGCGTGACCCTGAGCTCGGCTCGGCCAACAGCGGCCAGCGGGCTTCACGAGCCAGCACCCGGGCCGGCTGCCGGGCATCGTCGCCCGCGACGACCACGGTGCGCGGTCCGACCGTCAGCGACTCACGGCGGATCTGCGCTGGAGCTGGATCGCTGATCGAGCCGACCTCGAAGCTCCACTCAGTCGGTGTGATCAATGGCTCGTCCAGCTCGAGATTGAGGTGCTGCGGACCGTCGAGGCGTCCGGTGCGAGGAACCACGTCGACGAACGGGACCCCGGGGAAGATCTGGCGTTGGTCGGTGGTCTGGTTGGCCCCGGTCCCGCGCAGGCGGGCGGGCCGATCGGCCGTGACGGCAAGCAGCGGCACGCCCGCATGCGCAGCCTCCAGCATGGCCGGGTGCAGGTTCGCGACGGCAGTGCCGGACGTGGTGACCACCGGCACGATGCGGCGTGACGCCTTGGCCATGCCCAGCGCCAGGAACGCGGCTTCGCGCTCGTCGACCCGGACGTGCAGCCGGATCAGACCCTGTCGATCGGCTGCGGCCAGCGCGAGGGCGAGTGGACCAGACCGCGATCCCGGAGCCAGCACCGCATCGGTCACCTGGTGTCCGAGCAGCTGTTCCACGAGATGGCGCGCCGTCTCCACCGAGGCCTGCGTCCGGCGGGTCATCGGCATGCCTCCCAGACGGCCGCGAGGCGCCGCTGCCATCGCTCGTCGGTCTCATCATCTGCTGCGACCGCCGCGAAGGCGGACTCGTCCACGATCTGCCGACCGGCCGGCAGCATGCCGTCCGCCGGCACCAGGGGCGAGGCCACGACGTCGCCGGACAGCAGCGACGTGGTGGCC